>NZ_JAYGQR010000038.1:0-252 GCF_035012665.1 Polynucleobacter sp. AP-Nickl1-40-C4 | reverse complement strand
GCGACCGACGTCTACTTTGAGAATCACGAGCACGGCACATCAGAAAAGTTCAAGAAGAACACCCTCAAGCGCTGGAAGAATATCTACGATGTCACCGGTGGAGACATTGCGCTAGCTGATGTGACCCCGAGAGATGGCGCGTCGCTACATCAAGCACCGACTAACTACCGTCAAGACGACGACCGTTGAGCGTGAGCTAAAGACTATACGCGCTGTCATTAACAGCGTGATTAAGGAGAAGTCGTTAAATCT
>NZ_JAYGQR010000037.1:0-255 GCF_035012665.1 Polynucleobacter sp. AP-Nickl1-40-C4 | reverse complement strand
CTCTTGAATAATTTGATCCGGAACAGGGAATTTAAATGCGCCGGATGATGGCACTTCAATAGCCTGCATATACTCAGGGAGATTATCCTTGTCGCGGACGTAGATAATTTCACCCTTTTTAATTAAGCCTGTTGGACGCTCTTGTGGGGCTTCCGCAGCAACCTGCTGCTGCACAATTGCCATGTTATTGATGGTTTGTGGTGGAGATGTAATATCCGCAACCAATGGGAAAGTCACATCGGCAATGTAATAGTT
>NZ_JAYGQR010000036.1:0-255 GCF_035012665.1 Polynucleobacter sp. AP-Nickl1-40-C4 | reverse complement strand
TAACCCAGTTATGAGTGGTTCAAATAATGTAAGCGTTGGCACCTATGGCCTATCTGCAGCCAACTTTGTAATCACCGGCAATAACATCACCAACATCTCTCCAGTGGTCACTGGGGACCTAACGGTTGCTCCACGGGCAATCACAATCATTGCGACACCTGCCACCTATGTATATAACGGTACCGTCAGAGTATTGGCTAATAACGCCGCCACCGCTGGTATTGTTGCGGGGGATTTGGTAACTATTTCAGATAC
>NZ_JAYGQR010000035.1:0-255 GCF_035012665.1 Polynucleobacter sp. AP-Nickl1-40-C4 | reverse complement strand
ATGTCTGCGTACCTACTGCCGCAATTGTTGCGCCTGTAGTAGTGTCATAGACCTTGCTCTGCGCAACTAAACCAGAACTAATGGTTAATGGTGCTGGTGTAATGTTGGCCGCCAAAGGCGCAGTCAAGCCAGTAATCACATAATTGCCATTACTTAAGGTCATACCACTTAAATTTGCTGAAACCGTAATGCCGTTTGCAACATTTGGAGATGCAAAAGTGCCTATGGCTGTGCCGCTTGCTGTTGAGGTATCAG
>NZ_JAYGQR010000034.1:0-255 GCF_035012665.1 Polynucleobacter sp. AP-Nickl1-40-C4 | reverse complement strand
ACTCTGAATCAGAAGCTGACCAGCAGGAACAATAGTGTATGTGCCTGGCGCATACGTTACCTGGTAGTTACCAATTGCTGCTCCAGTTGCATTAGATGCGGTAATGGCATATTGACCAGCCGGTTGGGTATTCGATGCAGCCGTTGCCAGAGTTACAGCAGAAATTGTGTCGCTACCTAGCAAGCCAATGGATGAATAAGATAATGTGCCTGCAGGTTGTGTAATAAAAGAGGCTTGGTTATTTGCAGTAATTGT
>NZ_JAYGQR010000033.1:0-255 GCF_035012665.1 Polynucleobacter sp. AP-Nickl1-40-C4 | reverse complement strand
ATGTCTGCGTACCTACTGCCGCAATTGTTGCGCCTGTAGTAGTGTCATAGACCTTGCTCTGCGCAACTAAACCAGAACTAATGGTTAATGGTGCTGGTGTAATGTTGGCCGCCAAAGGCGCAGTCAAACCAGTAATCACATAATTGCCATTACTTAAGGTCATACCACTTAAATTTGCTGAAACCGTAATGCCGTTTGCAACATTTGGAGATGCAAAAGTGCCTATGGCTGTGCCGCTTGCTGTTGAGGTATCAG
>NZ_JAYGQR010000032.1:0-267 GCF_035012665.1 Polynucleobacter sp. AP-Nickl1-40-C4 | reverse complement strand
TCGTGTCATAGACCTTGTTATTAGCTGCGGTTGTCAAACGAGGGCCGGTGGTAGAGCCAGGTGTAACGACATAAGGCGTAATGGTGATGTTCTTATTAACTAAGGTGAAGGTGTAATTAGAGGCATCCACACCGCTAACAGCCAAATTCGAACCATATACACCGACGTTTTTACCGCTAGCTGCGCCAGAAATCGTTACCAAATCATTTGTCAGAATTGCTGGCGATGCTACTGCAGGACCCTGGGTCTGAACTTGACCGTTGTAAG
>NZ_JAYGQR010000031.1:0-267 GCF_035012665.1 Polynucleobacter sp. AP-Nickl1-40-C4 | reverse complement strand
CTTACAACGGTCAAGTTCAGACCCAGGGTCCTGCAGTAGCATCGCCAGCAATTCTGACAAATGATTTGGTAACGATTTCTGGCGCAGCTAGCGGTAAAAACGTCGGTGTATATGGTTCGAATTTGGCCGTAAGTGGTGCAGATGCCTCTAATTACACCTTCACCTTAGTTAATAAGAACATCACCATTACGCCTTATGTCGTTACACCTGGCTCTACCACCGGCCCTCGTTTGACAACCGCAGCTAATAACAAGGTCTATGACACGA
>NZ_JAYGQR010000030.1:0-417 GCF_035012665.1 Polynucleobacter sp. AP-Nickl1-40-C4 | reverse complement strand
GCCACAAGCTGCCATCTATTCACTCGCAAATGCTTTTGGAGATGAATCGACTGGCGCATCACTACGACCAGCACTTTAAGGCGCTCAAGAGCGGCCAGGGCGGTACGCCATCCCAAATTCAAGAGCAAGCCGTCGCATTACTTGCCAGTCATGGCGTACTACCGGGCGCGGCAAACACGCCAGCTAGGGTGCCGGAGGGAATGTATGAATACCCGCACCTAGACTACATTGAGGATTACCTGCGCGATAAGAGGCAGGCGGGAACCATGACCAAGGTCGACCAGCTCGCACAGCTGCTGCTTAGCAAGCCCATGCCGATCCTCCTGTCTCAGGCGACCGACGTCTACTTTGAGAATCACGAGCACGGCACATCAGAAAAGTTCAAGAAGAACACCCTCAAGCGCTGGAAGAATATCT
>NZ_JAYGQR010000029.1:0-502 GCF_035012665.1 Polynucleobacter sp. AP-Nickl1-40-C4 | reverse complement strand
TTGACTGCGCCTTTGGCGGCCAACATTACACCAGCACCATTAACCATTAGTTCTGGTTTAGTTGCGCAGAGCAAGGTCTATGACACTACTACAGGCGCAACAATTGCGGCAGTAGGTACGCAGACATTGTCTGGTGTACTGGGTTCAGATGCGGCAAATTTAGATGTAAGCTCAAGCGGTCCATACACTGGCACCTTCAGTCAAACAAACGTTGGCACTAGTTTGGCTGTTACTCCGACAACAACTACAACTAATATCAATGGCTTAAATTACACCACCATGGCTGGAGTGAGTTTAAGTGGCTCAGCTGCTGGCAATTACTATGTCACAGGTCCAGCAACTACGCTTACCGCAAACATAACTAAAGCATCTTTAACAATTACTGCAAATAACCAAGCCTCTTTTATTACACAACCTGCAGGCACATTATCTTATTCATCCATTGGCTTGCTAGGTAGCGACACAATTTCTGCTGTAACTCTGGCAACGGCTGCATCGAATA
>NZ_JAYGQR010000028.1:0-545 GCF_035012665.1 Polynucleobacter sp. AP-Nickl1-40-C4 | reverse complement strand
ATTTGAAACAGAAGCAGCAGAAGCTGAACTTGTTTAACTAACCTTTGGGGCTATGGCGACATAGCCCCCTTTTTTTATTCTTATATAGGAGGGACTATGTCCTTATTTGCACCCAGTTGTTTAGACGACTTTTTGATTAACAATTCAACAGAGCGAGAAGTATTGGAGCTCATTCTCAGTCGCCAATTGCCATTTCCATTTAATGGCAAAAGTGGCATTTTGCTGCATGGCACTTATGGCACTGGTAAAAGCACTTTAGGATTTTTATTGCCTAGCCTGCTTGAAACAGCGTATGCAGGTAACTATCCACAAACAAGCCCTATTGGGCAAATGCAGGTAGTTGAAGATGCTATCCCTGAGATATTTCGTTGTGGAGGGGGTTTAAGTAGCACGGCGATTGTTAAGCAGATCACCATGTGCAATAGCCGAAATCCTTTTCACCACTATGGTCAAACTGACTACTTCTTGTTTGATGAGGTGGATAAGCTCACTGTATCTGCACAGCAGTCACTTAAATCAGTCATGGACTTGAAGCGTTGTCAGTT
>NZ_JAYGQR010000027.1:0-572 GCF_035012665.1 Polynucleobacter sp. AP-Nickl1-40-C4 | reverse complement strand
GATGCCTCTAATTACACCTTCACCTTAGTTAATAAGAACATCACCATTACGCCTTATGTCGTTACACCTGGCTCTACCACCGGCCCTCGTTTGACAACCGCAGCTAATAACAAGGTCTATGACACGACTACTGCTGCCACAGGTAGTTTGGCGATGGCTGGATTGTTCCCGGGAGATTCTGTTGCTGTTAATTACAGTAGCGCTGCCTTTGCTAGTGCCAACGTCAATCTGCCAGCTAGCCCACAAACTGTGGCATTTAGTGGTGTGACTTTGTCTGGTGCATCAGCAAGCAACTACAGCATTGCTAGCGGGGCAATTACTGCCACTGCCAACATTACGCCTGCGCCAGTCACCATCAGTGGTTTGGTTGCAAATAATAAGGTGTACACATCCACCACTGCTGATGTAATTTCAGGCACGCCGATTGTGACTGGCTTGTTAGGTACTGATACCTCAACAGCAAGCGGCACAGCCATAGGCACTTTTGCATCTCCAAATGTTGCAAACGGCATTACGGTTTCAGCAAATTTAAGTGGTATGACCTTAAGTAATGGCAATTATGTGATTACTGG
>NZ_JAYGQR010000026.1:0-619 GCF_035012665.1 Polynucleobacter sp. AP-Nickl1-40-C4 | reverse complement strand
ATAAGGAGCTTAGAATGATCCAAGACCGTTTAAACAACCGACCTAGAAAACGATTAGGATTTAAAACCCCCAATGAAGTATTTATGCAGTCCTTAAACCGTGTTGCACTTCGTGTTTGAATCTACGAAATGAATTAACTTATATAAATGAATTTTATGCTCATTCTTACTTACCTTTTACAGTCTCAATTGATGCCTTAACTGTCGGAAATACTAAAAACAAGGTATTTAGCCCCCTATTGAGGATAGGGGCGCTGATTCAGCACATTCTCATATCAACACCTAAAATATCTAATGAACTTTTTTTATATAAGCGCCTTGCTCCTGACCTTGGTGACCTCCTCGGTACAAGCGGCAGAAATTTATATTACTGACCCTGATCACACCTTTGTTAGCTTTAGCTACAAACATTTAGCTTACTCGATTCAAACTAGTCGTTTTGATAAGGTGAATGGAACTATTACACTCAATGATCAAATGGATGGCGGCACTATTGAATCGCTACCACTTCTATAGACACTTTCTAGCCTAATATTTAGTCTATTAGGAGGTGTGTCATGAGTACAAGAAGACGGTTTACTGAAGAGTTCAAGTTAGAGGCAGTCAAGCAAGTCGTTGAG
>NZ_JAYGQR010000025.1:0-922 GCF_035012665.1 Polynucleobacter sp. AP-Nickl1-40-C4 | reverse complement strand
AACTACGAAGTGCAACTTTGAACAACTAGTTAAGGAGGCTAAGGATGTTTTAGTATCCAAAGCTTCTAGACCTGCAAGTCAAAGTAGCCATGACCTATCAACACCTTAGCCAAACTGAACGATATCAGATTTATATCCTCATGAAAGACGGAAAAACCCAAACTCAAATAGCCCAACTGATGGATCGGCATAAGTCGACCATTAGCCGAGAGCTTGCTCGCAATACGGGGCTCAAAGGTTACCGTCCCAAGCAAGCCTGCCTGTTGGCAGAAGAACGCTCATTAGGCTGCCGTAATGCCGCCCAAATAACAGCCGATCAATGGAATCAGACAGTGGATTGCCTCTTAGCTCAGTGGAGCCCCGTCCAAATTGCCAATCAGGTTGGGATTAGTCATGAGACCATCTACCGCCATGTCTACGCCGATAAAGCCGCTGGCGGCAATCTTTACCAGCAGCTGCGTTGCCAAAAAAAGCGCAAGAAACGCTATGCCAGCGGCCGTGATCGCAGAGGCCAAATAGTAGGTAGGCGGCCGATCAGTGAGCGCCCAGCGCACATTGAGACAAGATCCCAAGTCGGCCACTGGGAAGGCGATACTGTAATTGGAGCGGCCCACAAGCAAGCTGTTGTGACCTTGGTTGAGCGCAAGAGTGGCTATGCCGTTTTGGCTAAGGTCAAGAACAAGACGTCGGATTTAGTCAGTAGCGCCATCATCACTAAATTAAACGCCGTGACCCCACTCGTTAAAACCCTGACTTTTGACAACGGCAAGGAATTTGCCGAGCACGCCAGGATTGATACAGCTCTTCAATCAACGACGTACTTTGCGGATCCGTTTGCTAGTTGGCAACGTGGATCAAATGAAAACTTCAATGGTCTATTGCGGCAATACATCCCCAAAAAGAGACCGCTATCTACTGTGAC
>NZ_JAYGQR010000024.1:0-1198 GCF_035012665.1 Polynucleobacter sp. AP-Nickl1-40-C4 | reverse complement strand
GGTAATCCCCCCATTTTTAACTTAAGCTAAAAGTAGAAGCTGGTACTGCAAGTGCTAGTTTTTGCTTTGGTGTAATTCCACCCAAGCCCATGTTTGGTCTTTCATGATTGTATGTCCACATCCAATCGGTAGCAAAGTCTTGAACTTCATCAATCGATTCAAAGAGGTATTGATTAAGCCAATCGTAACGCACGGTGCGGTTGTATCTTTCAATGTATGCATTTTGTTGTGGCTTACCTGGTTGGATATAAGTTATCTCTATTTGATGTTTCGCAGCCCATTGCACAAGCACGCTACTGATGAGTTCCGGACCATTATCACAGCGTATCTTGAGGGGCTTTCCACGCCACTCAATCACTTGATCGAGTGAGCGAACCACTCTGGCTGCTGGCATAGAAAAATCAATATCGATGGCTAAGGCTTCCCGATTAAAGTCATCAATCACGTTAAATAAGCGGATAGATCTGCCGTCGTGCAACTGGTCATGCATGAAGTCGACTGACCAGGTTTGATTGATGCCTTCAGGTACTACCAATGGCACAGGCTTCTCGCGTATCAAGCGTTTATGGGGCTTGATGCGTAAGTTAAGCTCTAACTCCCGGTAGATGCGATAGACCCGCTTATGGTTCCAGGTAAAGCCTTTGACGTTACGTAAGTACAAGAAGCAAAGCCCAAAACCCCAGTTCCGTTGATTTTGGGTGAGGCGTACCAGCCAATCGGCAATGAGGGCATTGTCGGTCGATAGCTTCGGGTGATAGCGATAGCAAGTCTGACTAATGACAAAGGTATCGCAAGCTAAACGGATACTCATTCGGCCACTGTGAACTTGTTGGCTGGCCATCTCGCGCCTACGAGATGGCCGAGTTACTTTTTTTGTAAGACTTCTTTAAGGACGTCAGCTTGGAGCTGAACCTCCGCATACATCTTCTTTAATCGAGCGTTCTCTAGCTCAAGCTCTTTGACGCGAGACATTAGTGAGGCATCCATACCGCCATACTTGGCGCGCCACTTGTAAAAGCTAGCAATGCTAATGCCGTGTTCACGGCATAGCTCTGGGGCTGGCATGCCAGCCTCGGCTTGCTTGAGGATGCCCATGATTTGGCTATCGGTAAAACGGGAGGTTTTCATAGAATTTCCTTTAAATCAAACAACTTAGAAATTCTACTTTTAAGTCAGGTTAAGGGGTGGGGGTATTACC
>NZ_JAYGQR010000023.1:0-1209 GCF_035012665.1 Polynucleobacter sp. AP-Nickl1-40-C4 | reverse complement strand
TGACCCGTCTGGTTTTATCGGACCAATTTCATCTAGAAACTCTGGCTCCCGTTATTAATTTCTTTTGCCATCCAGCGACAAACTCTGCTGGGGTTTGATAATCCAAGCTTGAGTGTGGCCTGATCAAATTGTAGTGCCTACGCCATGTTTCAATAATCACTTTGGCATGCGCTCTACTGTGAAACCAGTTCATGGCTAAGCACTCATCTCTAAATTTGCCATTAAAACTCTCATTAGTGCCGTTTTGCCAAGGTTTACCTGGCTCGATATGTAAGTTGTGCAAACCTCGCTCTACAGCCCATTCCAACAAGATGGTACTCACAAACTCTGGACCGTTGTCACTGCGAAGAACTTTAGGATAGCCACGTTCTGCGATGGCCTCCTCTAACACTTGCACAACCCGCTTGCCTCTAATCGAGCCGGCCACATCAATGCGCAGACTCTCTTTGGTGAACTCGTCAATTAAGGTTAAGCACTTGAGCTTTTGCCCGTTGGCACAAGCATCAAATACAAAATCGTAGGCCCAAACCTCATTGGGTCCAGTTGCTACATGTGGCTGTCGATTTTGACTGCGATAGCGCTTGCGTGTCCTTTTGGCGGGCACCTGTAGACCAGCTCCAGCCCAGATGCGTGCCGTCCGATCGCGACCCAAAACAAGGCCATCTCGTCTTAAAAAGATTCGAATGCGCCTGGCACCATAGCGAGGATATTGCTCAGAATACTGGCGCATGGCAGCTACTACCGGCTGATCTTTAACCGGCATCTTGCATTGGTAACCCAATCCAGATCTAGCAACACTTAGCAGCGTACAAGCTCGTCTTTGGGAGATGCCCCGACCAACCGCATAGCGGGCCTGCTCCAATCGCTCCTGCACGCTCACCACTTTTTTACGGCAATCTCCTTCATCACTTCAATCTCGAGATCGCGCTCTGCCAAGATCTTCTTTAAACGACTGTTCTCTTGCTCGAGCTGCTTTAAGCGTTTGACGTCATCCGTACCTAGATCGCCAAACTTCTTGCGCCAACTGTAAATCGAGGGTTCGCTGACCCCATGGCGCTTAGCAACTTCTGCTATTGGCGAACGATCTGCCTCTTGTAATATCCGAACAATTTGTTCGTCTGAAAACCGTGCTCTCTTCATACCTGCTCCTTAGGTTGAAGGAGTCATTATCTCTAAAAGCTTTTGGTCTGAAAATCCTAGGGCAGGTCA
>NZ_JAYGQR010000022.1:0-1235 GCF_035012665.1 Polynucleobacter sp. AP-Nickl1-40-C4 | reverse complement strand
TGAATCGCTACCAATATCTTAGACACTTCCCAACCTCGCTTGGTACTGCTCTTCAAATCTTACCGGAGAAAGTCCATTGTTGTAACTATGGCGTCTAACCGGGTTGTAAAACATTTCGATGTAATCAAAAATATCTTCTCTTGCTTTTGCTCTGCTGGCATAGGTTTTACGTTTAATCCGCTCCCGCTTGAGTAGTTGGAAAAAGCTCTCCACTACGGCATTGTCATGGCAGTTTCCGCGCCGACTCATGCTTTGTTTGAGGTTATGTTCTTTTAAGAACGCTTGCCACTCGTAACTAGAAAATTGACTGCCTTGATCGGAGTGGATCATCACAGTTTGCTTGGGTTTGCGTTTCCATAAAGCCATCAGCAAAGCTGAGACTACGAGCTCCTTATCCATCCGTCCTTGCATCGACCAACCTACAATCTGGCGGGAGAATAAATCCAAGACCACCGCCAAGTACAGCCAACCCTCATGCGTGCGGATATAAGTAATGTCCGTTACCCAGGTCTCATTGGGCTCTAAAACATCAAACTGCTGAGCCAGGTGATTGGGAGCGGCGACATGAGGCTTACCAGCATGATGCCGTGGTGTGCGCTTGTAACCTGTTTGAGAACGCAGGCCTTGCGCCTTCATCAAGCGATACACCCGCTGCTCACCACAAGCAATCCCCAGATCTTGCAGATCATCATGGATCTTGCGATAACCATAGATGGTGCCGCTTGCCAGCCACGCTTGCTTAATTTGACCTACGATCATCTGGTTCTCATACGCTCGAGACGAGAGCGGCTCTTTAAGCCAAGCGTAATAGCCACTGTGGTGGACTCGTAAAACCTTGCACATGGTGCGGATGGCATGCTCATGCTGGTGCTTTTTGATGAAGGCGTACTTTAACCGGACTCCTTGGCAAAGTACGCGGCGGCCTTTTTTAGGATGTCGCGCTCTTCGGTAACCCGCCGCAGCTCCGCCTCCAGTCTTTTAAGCTTAGCTAATTGATCATCTTGAACTAAGCGCTGCTCGGCTGGAATACCATATTTATTAATCCAGGCATACAGACTATGGGGTGAGGTGCCCAGCCTAGCAGCCACATCTCGAACCCCAAATCCTCGCTCAACGACTTGCTTGACTGCCTCTAACTTGAACTCTTCAGTAAACCGTCTTCTTGTACTCATGACACACCTCCTAATAGACTAAATATTAGGCTAGAAAGTGTCTATAGAAGTGGTAGCGATTCA
>NZ_JAYGQR010000021.1:0-1551 GCF_035012665.1 Polynucleobacter sp. AP-Nickl1-40-C4 | reverse complement strand
ACAATTACTGCAAATAACCAAGCCTCTTTTATTACACAACCTGCAGGCACATTATCTTATTCATCCATTGGCTTGCTAGGTAGCGACACAATTTCTGCTGTAACTCTGGCAACGGCTGCATCGAATATCCAACCGGCTGGTCAATATGCCATTACCGCATCTAATGCAACTGGAGCAGCAATTGGTAACTACCAGGTAACGTATGCGCCAGGCACATACACTATTGTTCCTGCTGGTCAGCTTCTGATTCAGAGTAGTGGGGCGGTGACGCCTTATACAACTGCAGCAACTTTTGCCAACCCAACGGTAGCTTATGCAACCTCTAGTGGCGCTGTGATTAATAATCTTTACCTCACAGCGAGCAGCACGGTAAATGGTATCACTACCTATACTTATTCTGATGGAGCAGGTGCAAGCTTGAGCTTTAACTTTGCGCCTACTAACCCAGTTATGAGTGGTTCAAATAATGTAAGCGTTGGCACCTATGGCCTATCTGCAGCCAACTTTGTAATCACCGGCAATAACATCACCAACATCTCTCCAGTGGTCACTGGGGACCTAACGGTTACTCCACGGGCAATCACAATCATTGCGACACCTGCCACCTATGTATATAACGGTACCGTCAGAGTATTGGCTAATAACGCCGCCACCGCTGGTATTGTTGCGGGGGATTTGGTAACTATTTCAGATACAACGGCAGGCAAGAATGTCGGTAATTATTTCTCTGCATTGGCAACGGCTGGCGCAGACGCTAGAAACTACCAAACAAGCTTTGTAAATGCTAATTTGGCGATTACTCCATACGTATTGGGCTCGGGAGCAGGCGGCCCGGCAATTAGCGCTTCTGCAAATAATAGGGTCTACAACACAACTACTGACGCAACCGGTAGCTTGGCGATGACTGGTTTATTCCCGGGCGATGTTGTGACAGCTAATTACACAAGCGCATCATTTGCTAGCCCTAATGCTAATAACGGTACGACAGTGACGTTTAACGGCGTTACCTTGTCTGGTGCTGCTGCAGCAAACTATGTATTGGGAGCAGCGCCGGTAACAACGACTGCCAACATTACTAAAGCGCCCGTGACGATTAGTGGGTTGCTTGCTCAGAACAAGGTATTTGATGGCACTACTGCGGCCATCATCACGGGCAACCCTGTAATAGCGGGGCTATTAGGATCTGATGTTTCTACTTTATCGGGCTCTGTACTTGCTGGTATTTTTGCCAGTGCAAATCCGGCTGATAGAATTTTGGTTAAAGCTATGTTAGATGCTTTAATTTTAGGAAACCCTAACTATTACATTGCCGATGTGACTTTCCCATTGGTTGCGGATATTACATCTCCACCACAAACCATCAATAACATGGCAATTGTGCAGCAGCAGGTTGCTGCGGAAGCCCCACAAGAGCGTCCAACAGACTTAATTAAAAAGGGTGAAATTATCTACGTCCGCGACAAGGATAATCTCCCTGAGTATATGCAGGCTATTGAAGTGCCATCATCCGGCGCATTTAAATTCCCTGTTCCGGATCAAATTATTCAAGAG
>NZ_JAYGQR010000020.1:0-2523 GCF_035012665.1 Polynucleobacter sp. AP-Nickl1-40-C4 | reverse complement strand
CCTCTTCTGGGCACCAAACAAGGTTTAACGGCTCTCTACGCCCGTTATTACATGGTCAGTATAAAGAAAACTGGCCGATTCTACATAAAACTACATAAAGTCTATATGGGGGTGCTTTCTTAGAATGCAACCCCGCCTTTTTAAGATTTGCTTAGGAGTCACGGTGGTCCCTGCAAGATCTCAAGCCCGCCAATTTTTTTTAAAATTTTTTCATTCATGAAGTTTAAAGACGGCCTAATGGTTCGGTCTTGTTGAGTTATTTTTTCAGGCAAATTGTTGTGAGATACAAGCCTTGGCCAGGGGTTGAGATTGCCGCCCTAATGCAGAACGGATTGATATCAAACTCTATAATGGGCACATGAAAAAACATCTTTTTGGTCTTGTCTGCGCCACCCTGTTAAGCAACTCCTACAGCGTCATTGCCGCCCCAGAATCTAGCAGCTCTAGCACCTCAAACATCAACTTCTTTGCGACCGTGAACAACACGATGCTGACAAAGGGCTTGCTAGATCTGAACGTGAAAGCTGCTGTAGCGCAAGGTCAAAAAAATACGCCTGAATTACAAAAGGCCTTAAAAGATGAGCTCATTAATCGTGAGCTACTAGCCCAACAGGCTGAGCGCATGGACCTTGAAAAAGGGATTGACTTAGATGACCAATACACGCAGCTACGCCAAACGCTTTTAATTCAGGCTTTAGTGGAAGATCACTTTAAGCAATCCCCTATTACCGATACCCAGCTGCGCCAAGAGTACGACCGCCAGCGCAAGCTTACCGGTGATGCTGCCTCAGGCTATCAGTACCGTATCAGCGAAATCGTTGTCAACAATGAATCCGATGCTATTGACCTCATTAATCGCATCAACAAGGGTGAACTGTTTGGAAAATTAGCCCAGCAGTACTCTATCGCTGAGGGCGCTAAGGGTAATGGCGGTCAACTGGGTTGGTTATATCCAGGGCAACTTAATCCAGAACTACAGCCGCTTGTTGCCAAGTTAAACAAGGGCGCAACTTATGGCGCACCCATCCAGGTACAAGGTGGCTGGGCCATTATTAAGTTAGATGACAAGCGCAACTACAAGCTGCCAGGATTTGAAGAGTCTAAACCCCAGCTACGCCAGGCCTATGTGCAGCAATACCTCGTTGAGACTGTTAAAGACCTGCGGCCTCGCGCTAAGATTACGCAGTAAGCCAGCCAAGGCATCAAATCATGATGTCTTGTAGGCGTCTTGCGCCAGGCACTACTGGTGGAGTGGGTGGCGGAATGCCCAATTTGGGTGGCTCAATGCGAATAACTGGCGGTACCACCAATACCGGCGGTTGGGTTTGCTTACTTTTACCAGCCTCTTGTAGCGCCCTTCTAACCGCTTCAGTAGCGCCGTTCAAACTAAAGCGCGACACTCCAAAAGATCCGTTTTGTAAAGGCACTGCAAAACTCACCAACCCACCCTTTTTGAGCTCATCGAAAACAGTATTAAAGGGTTCCAGTATCTGAAACAGCACTCCACCAATCTGGGTACATTGAATGCTCAAGGAGGCTGCATTCCCGACACCACTCATCAAAATTGGAGAGCGTGCACCGGGCTGACACATCAAGGTATCGTGCAAATAAAACATGCATTGATCTGCTTGGCAAAAGAGTCCAAAGGAAGTTCCCCCATTACTAGTAGATGCCTCGATGGAGTTTAAGGTTGATTGCAATTGCCAGTCGCCGATAGCCTGCCTTTCAGCAGCCAATAAACCACAACTAAATAGGGATAGAGAGGATGCTAGGCAAAACTGCTTTAAGCAAAAACCCATTACTTCTTTTTTAAGAACTCCGGTATATAAATATCATCCTCTACGAGGCTGACAATTTGTTTGTTGTGGGTGATGTCAATATTCAATGCCTTAGCGTAAAGTCGGATTGCCTGAGGAAGGTTTAATTGGGATCGAGTAAATAGCGAGATGTCCCCTTTTTCAATGGCTGTTAGCAGCACCACCGAAAGATCACATTGGGCAGCGAGTATAGCCAGATTATGACCCTGGGACTCACGCGCCTCCCGCAGCTCCTTTCCAAAGTTTTTGAAATTTTTTAGAGAATCAAAAGTCGTCATTGAGGTATTAATAGCCTAAGCACTACAGTGGTTACTTCGTAACTACCATGATCTTCTCACTAAGGACTTTATTGCCACGCATCAGAGTAACTTTGACTGATAACGGCAACTTAACCTCACCTAACTTCGGCACAGTAAAGTTTTTACTCGTCGCGTCGTACCTGATGCCTGATGGTAAGGGAGCATCGTCTGGCAGCGTTACGACCAACCTGCTTCCCTTAGGCAACATGAGTAACTTATAGCCGCCAAACTTGGCAGGTACACCAGCAACGCTAATGTTTTCACCTGAGAGGTTGATCAACTCTTGAATAATTTGATCCGGAACAGGGAATTTAAATGCGCCGGATGATGGCACTTCAATAGCCTGCATATACTCAGGGAGATTATCCTTGTCGCGGACGTAGATAATTTCACCCTTTTTAATTAAG
>NZ_JAYGQR010000019.1:0-4510 GCF_035012665.1 Polynucleobacter sp. AP-Nickl1-40-C4 | reverse complement strand
GCAATAGCCGAAATCCTTTTCACCACTATGGTCAAACTGACTACTTCTTGTTTGATGAGGTGGATAAGCTCACTGTATCTGCACAGCAGTCACTTAAATCAGTCATGGACTTGAAGCGTTGTCAGTTTATCTTTACAACCAATTATCTTGACCGTATTGACGATGGCATTATCAATCGCAGCTTTTTGATTGAAATGAACCAGTCGGCAGATGCTAATGCTTATGTATTTATGGGACAAAGCATCCTGCAGAAGATGTCTCTTGTTCCCACTGCATTGCCTGTAGCGGCTTTTACAGCGATTGCACATAAAGCAAAAGGCTCTTTGAGAACCTTTGCTAGTGAAGTAATGATTGCAGGCGTGAAGTTGGGTGGAATATTGCCCAAATAAGTTGTTGTATTGGCCATAGCCACTGTCGTGCCAAACACGACAGTGGCTATTTCTCAATCACCAGCTGGCTAATTCACTATTAGTTGCTAAGAGTTCAGCAACATTCTTTCCAGCAATAGCCCTACAAGGTTTAGCCGTGAGTTTCCAGCTATCCTCCACTTCTGCCTCACCATCTAAAACACATAGTATTAATTCATTAGTTTTCATATTTAAAGTGCCAAAGCCATAGACGGATGTTTTAGTCTTTGTTGCCAAGTCATAACGCACTATCCAGCTAACTAGCGTGTCCTTATCTACTTCGTTACGAACTTGATTGACTATTTCTAGTTGATTTTCTTTGGCCAAAAACTCCCAATGCTCATAAGTATAAAAATCCAAGACATATTTGACTTTAGGGTTCTTAATGTCTGCGGTGGCATTAAATAGAGCTTGATGGCGAACACCTTTAGCGTAGGTTGTGCCGTATTTGGCATTCTGAAACAAACGAACTGCGATTTCTTTCTGCATATTGATTTCTCCTTTTGGGTTGCAGTGAGTGGCGCAGTTAGTTGCGTAGAAGTTGCAGATCTCAAAAGAGAGGTTGCTTGTTTCGGGTTGCGTAGTTACGAGTCAGAGTTACTCATTTGTCCCAAGTAGTAACTCATTCGCAACTTATTTCTATAGCCACTCATTCGCAACTCACTTCGCCACTCACACTTATTTAGCTTTGCTAAAGGAAAACAAACAAAAATAGTGGCGATATTTGGTGGTTTTGGACAAATTGAGGTCGACCAAATCCCAAATCAGGTAATAAATTAAATGTGCCCATTAACAAACAAGGAGAATTAAATGAGCGCATTGGAATCACTCAAGCTAACAACAGCTAAAAAACCTACCCATATCCCTGCAATCGTATTTCGTAGGAACAAACTTTCTAGCAAGTTGTGGGAGCAAATCCAGCTAGCCAAAAGTCATATAGACGGCACGCCATTTGTTGCGACTAAGTTCAAAAGCGTTAAAGATAAAGAAACTGGTTTGCGTCGCCAAGTAGAAATTCCCAAGCGTATTCGCGAGTGGTGGTTTAAAAATGAAGCTGGCAAAGTCTGCGTGTCAGTCAAATACGGCACTAAAGTGATTGAGCTTGCTAAAGGCAAGCACAGCGTTGAAGTAGATAGTGCACAAAACTTAGTGAAGGCGCTTGAGCTGGTTAAGCAGGCCGTAGAAGCGGGAGAGCTTGATGCTCAAATTGAGTCAGCTAGCGGGGCATTGAAGCTAGGGTTTAAGAAGTAAGGCCTGTAGGTGTCGTGTTAATCACGACACCCATAAATACCTATATGAAACAATTTCGCGCAACTGTTAGAGCAAGTGGGATGGTGGTTACAACCATCGTATTTGCTGAAAACACCAACTTCGCTACAAAAATATTACAAGCCCAATTTGGCGCCACGAATGTAATCAGCATTCCAACACAGATTGGGAATGGCTAATGAAGATCACAGAAGTCACAACCCCAACACCAGAGCAACAGCGAATTAAAGCAATGCAAGCACAGGTCAAGCGTGCCCAAGAGGCAGTCAAGGCTGAGCGTGCTAGGCAGAAGATTGCAAGTGGACAAAAGATGATGGCTAAAGCTGTGCAAAGCAATTAAGATTTAATACGAATAAATCTTAAAAGGTTTTATATGGCTAATTTTGTGACAAATAGAATTTCATTAATTGGTAATGACGCAATTAAAGAGTTAGCCAAAGAAATTAATAGAAGATTTAATGAAGACTGCCGATTAAACAATAATTATTCAGATACATCGCAAGTGGGTAGATTGCTATTTGGGCTATCTGGGGATGCTGCTTATCTATCAGACAAGTTAGATGCAAAGTGGGTGCATATTGATGGTGGATTAGACGAAGATGAGCCGTTGAGATTGATTAGTGGTTGGCGACCAGTTTTCGAGATTCAAAATCAAATTCTTGAGTGCGCCTCTAAGCTGGATCCTCATGTAATTGTTTATATGGAATATGACGATGAGATGCCGAACTTTATTGGGGTTAGCTATGTAACCCTCAAAAAGGGTGACATTATTGAATTCAATATGCAAAAAGACTTGAGCAGTTGGCTTGTAGCCTATGACGGTGACTACGATGAAGCCTTTAATGAAAATTTAACTTCCAAAGAGCATGAAGAGGTTTTAAGGTGGGAAGAAGTATGGGAGTTAATGGGCGATATGAGGGCAGAAGCATTTGCCACGCAATGCTGAAGCCTAAAGCGGGTGATTGCTGTGTCTTTTGTGTCTATGGTGATGAGCCTTGCCCACCAATACAAGAAAGCAAGGGGTGTTGCGGGTAAAGCAAGCCCCTATCCTGGAATTGCCCCCATAAATTCTTGCTTAATGGGGGTTCGGGGGGGGGTAACCCTATAAGCAATTGTTGATAATATTTGCAATAATCTACTTAGATAAAAATAACGAATGTGTGTCTGAATAATATTAAAAACATCCTCCTTCAGCTTGCCATCTCATTTGCGCTGTATTGGATTTTTGTGGCGCCCATGTATTTTCTTCCGCAATTAAAAAATAGCTCCATCACCTATCTTTTATTTCTTCCCGCTGGCATAAAGCTTTTTGCTGTTTTAATTTTCAGGTGGCGTGGGGCGCTTGGAACTGGATTGGCAATCTTCGCTCGCTTAATGTTTACGGATTCTTCGCAGCCATTAACTAGTTGGCTGCTTGCCGCAGCCTCTGTCACTCTCGCTTTGTATTTGGTGGTTGAGTATGGGCTAAAGCTAATGAAGGTGGATAGAGATTTCTCAAATCTTCAGTATTACCAAATAGTTGTATTGGCTACCGCAACAAGTATTGTGAACGGATTTGTATTCGCCTATGTGGTTAGCGCCCTAACAATTGGGCAGATGAGTGGCGGCTTATTTCATAGTGGCTTCACAACGGTGATGGGCAATTTTGCTGGTAATGCCATAGTTGTGTGTGTGGCGATGTTGATTGTTAAGAATAAATTGATTATTATCAATTTTATTAAGGGAATAAAGAATTAATATCAAATCATGTAGTAGTTTGATATTAATAAAACAACATCAAAGATAACTTGTTCCTAATAAGCTAAATAACCAAAATGAATAATTCATATATCCGCTTTCTAAACCTCATCGATGCAATAGCTGGCTTGGACGCAAATAAGAAGTTAGATGCTACAGAAAAGCAGTTGCTGGATGCAGTAATGCTTGCCTATTCGCAAGGGCGTGAAATCCTAGTTGGCGATTTAATACATTTGAGCAAAATTGGTTCGCAGGCCACTTTGCATGGAAGGGTAAAGAATCTTGTCACAATGGGCTATGTAAAGTTAACAACCGACAAGATGGATGGTAGAAAAAAGAAAGCGGCTCCTACCAAGTTAGCGATGAAACATTACGATAGCCTATCCAAACTGTTAACTAAAGCCGTAGCTGCATAAGCAGGAAAAGCAAAGCACCGTTAAACAGGATTAAACATCCTTAACCGCCGTAGGATTAAGCAAATACAAGGCGATTGAGTACAGTTGCACACATTTGTGTAGCTTGATTCCAGTTTCATTTATAATTCCAAGTCTTGGCCTGGTAGCTCAGTCGGTAGAGCAGAGGATTGAAAATCCTTGTGTCGGTGGTTCGATTCCGCCCCGGGCCACCAAGAAATAATGATGCCCTGCTTCGTGCGGGGCATTTTCTTTTATGGCTTGGCAGGGTTAGATGCCATCATCGTTCTCGGATATCCCTAGTGTGAACCGTCCTTTAAAAGGACAAATCAATTTATCATCCCTGCGTTGGTCCTGCGTCGCTTAAATCGACGCTCATCTAGGGTCCGTGCTTGCCATGTCGTTTAAAACGACATTGTTAATTATCTTTAGTACTATTTAGATTATGGAAATAGCCAACCAAATCTTTTTTATTGTTTTTGCCCTCATTACCTTTGCCATTTTGCTGAGTGCAATTCCACAGTTTCAGGCTCGAAGGTCGGACTGGCCTAGTATCTATTTGAATCGCTACCACTTCTATAGACACTTTCTAGCCTAATATTTAGTCTATTAGGAGGTGTGTCATGAGTACAAGAAGACGGTTTACTGAAGAGTTCAAGTTAGAGGCAGTCAAGCAAGTCGTTG
>NZ_JAYGQR010000018.1:0-4545 GCF_035012665.1 Polynucleobacter sp. AP-Nickl1-40-C4 | reverse complement strand
TCGGCTTGCTTGAGGATGCCCATGATTTGGCTATCGGTAAAACGGGAGGTTTTCATAGAATTTCCTTTAAATCAAACAACTTAGAAATTCTACTTTTAAGTCAGGTTAAGGGGTGGGGGTATTACCACAGGACTATGGAAATCAAATTGAATTAACACATGAGCACGAACTTTGGGGGAAACCTGGCGCGGTGCGTGCCCTCTACTATCAACAACATGCTTTTATGGGTAACTACCAAAGCGCTGTAGGTCTTGCTCAACAGGCTAACTCAACCCCCGATATAAGCAATACTCGTCTTGCTGCCCAAAGCTCTTGGGGTTATGGCCTCAATTTTGAGCAGTCTATTGCAGAAGACATTGGGATATTCGGTCGTTGGAGCTGGAACCCAGGCAATTCGGAAACACAAACAGTTGACATTAGTCGCTCTTTATCTGGCGGTATCAGTATCAAAGGGGGTAGCTGGTCGAGACCTTACGACACCGTGGGCCTAGGGTTTGCGGTTAATGGAATCGCCCCTATTCAAAGAACCTATCTGCAAATGGGTGGCATGTCTCCTTTTATTGGGGATGGGAATCTAAGTTACAAGACAGAACAGATACTGGAGACTTTCTATAGCGCCAAAGTGTATAAAGAACTCTATATTTCGGCAGATTACCAACGCATAGCCAATCCAGCCTATAACTCAGCACGTGGACCGGTGAATTTCTTTGGATTACGGGCGCATATAGAAATGTGATGTTTTGATTGATTGGAGCCGAATAATCGAATGCTCTTAATGGCCGACAATCGCCTTTGGCTAGTTTGATAAAAATTCCTTAGGACGCCTAGATGTGAGGAACTTTTACATCAAAATATGGCATTAAGTTTTTGCCCTAAATTTGCCCTAAATTGATTTTTAAAAAGGTAGGGCCTTTATTTATATAGCTCAGATGGCTATATCGCCCCCATCCATCATGGGGGCGACTGCTAAGCGTTTCTTTGGAGTATTGGTCATGAACTTCGATTAAATGGCGATTGACCGCCATTTTAAATGCATAAGGGCAACCGAAGCTGCCCTTACTGAAGATGCACTTGATAGCTAGCTTATTTAGATAGCTTCGCCTCTAACTCAACCGCAAGATCTAAAGCGCCCATATATCCGGACTTCAGATGATTCGGTAGATCGGGGTCACCAACCATGGCGCCCAAGGTTTCTACAAGGCTAAAAACTAAACCTTTAGCAGCGCCCGCGGCAATCGTATTGGTTGCTACTGCTTGATCAATATGATTTACCGCATCCAGAAAATAATCATGCCCTGGGAGGCCATCTGGCCCTAAAGCTTCTTTGTTTAACTCTTTAGTCATTTGTGTCGTCCTATGAAGTCTTTATTTATAGCATTTGATCCACTTTATAGAAAAACTTGCGTGCATAGGCAAGAATTTCTTTATCAGTAGGATGATCAACCGTTTCTACGCCAACAATCTTTTCTGCAATATTGGCATCATGTTTGTGCGCGTGTTTGATGAGCTCTAATTTTGCAGATCCAGGTCCAAGAATCAAGATTTCTTTGGATTCGTTCACGGCATTGATAACTGAATGTAAATATTTTGAATCTAAAGCGACTTTACCGCTACCGACTTCATTGGCTTTGTGATGCAGATGAGTGTGGGTACTTTTACTGCGAATCACTTCGGCTTCGCTAGCCTCTTCGCTCAAGAACATTACATGAGCTTCTTTATGGTCGATCCAAATTACTGCGTGATTTAATGACATATTCTTCCTATGATTAGTATTAACTACCCCTTCAGAATACTCCAGCAATGCTTAAGGATTACTGAAAAATCACTGTGGAAGCGCTATTAGGTTTGATTTAAGTCAAATTGTTTGCATTAGTATTAAATTCGTATACTCAGACCATCCACATTTAAGTTCATTATGGCCATGTCCCCCAATAAATACCTACCCATACGATATATTCCATTTTCTCTATGCATCCTGGGGGCCATTGCCAGTTTTACCTCTTTACAGCTGCATCCACAGGCTTGGAATTTCTTCCTACTATTTGGCTTTTTATCATTCGTGGGCATGTATGACGTCTCACAAACCAAAGTAGCCATTCTTCGGAACTACCCTGTTATTGGTCATTTGCGTTTCATGCTTGAATTCATTCGACCTGAAATTCGCCAGTACTTTATCGAGGGTGACAATGATGAGACCCCTTTTTCAAAAGAGCAGCGCACATTAGTCTATTCACGCGCTAAAGCTGTACCGGATCAAATTCCTTTTGGTACCACTCTGGATGTAATGGCCCCTGGCTATCAGTGGATTAATCAATCATTAGCCCCTACCCGTTTACCTAGCCATGATTTCCGGGTTGAGATAGGTGGCAAGGATTGCAAACAAAAATATTCAGCCAGTATTTTCAATATCTCGGCAATGAGCTTTGGATCACTTAGTGCCAACGCTATTTTGGCTTTAAATCTTGGTGCCAAAATGGGTGGCTTTGCTCATGACACCGGGGAAGGCTCGATCTCTCAATATCATCGCGTTCATGGTGGCGATCTCATTTGGGAAATTGGCTCCGGTTACTTTGGCTGCCGCAATACTGATGGCAGCTTTAATGAAAAAAAGTATGAAGAGAATGCTTTAGATCCTCAGGTCAAGATGATCGAGATCAAATTGAGTCAAGGCGCTAAGCCTGGTCATGGCGGCATCTTGCCAGGCTCTAAGGTGACGGCTGAAATTGCTGCAGCACGTGGTGTTAAGGAAGGAGAAGCCTGCATCTCCCCTGCATCCCATAGCGCCTTCTCAACGCCGCTTGAGCTGATCCATTTTGTGAAGAAGTTGCGTGACCTATCCGGCGGTAAGCCAGTTGGCTTTAAGTTCTGCGTTGGTCACCCCTGGGAATGGTTTGGCATTGTCAAAGCCATGCTGGAGACTGGCATTCATCCAGACTTCATCGTAGTAGACGGCTCTGAAGGCGGGACCGGCGCATCACCGGTAGAGTTCACCAATCACGTGGGCACACCGCTTCAAGAAGGTCTTCGCTTAGTTCATAACACCTTAGTAGGCGTGAACCTGCGAGATCACATCAAAATTGGTTGCGCCGGCAAGATCATTAGCGCCTTTGATATGGCTGTGGTTTTTGCTTTAGGAGCTGATTGGTGTAATAGTGCTCGTGGATTTATGTTCTCCATTGGCTGTATACAGGCTCAGGTTTGCAATACGGGAAACTGCCCTACTGGTGTCACCACTCAGAATGCATTGCGTCAGAAAGCATTGGTAGTGCCAAATAAAGCTGAGCGCGTATACAACTTCCACAATGAAACCCTGAAGACTTTGAAGGAGCTGGTGGAGGCCGCTGGATTACATCATCCCGGTGAAATTGATGCCCCTCACATCATCCGACGCATTAATAAGCATGAAGTACGGCTTTTATCCTTCTTACTCCCTGAAATGCCCGCTGGACTGTTACTAAACGCAGAACATATAGATCCGAGCCTGAATTTGCCAAGAGTATTTGAGCTTTATTGGCACCGGTCCCAAGCCCAAAGCTTTAGCGCTCTTAAAAGTTAGGCCTTGAGAGCCTCGCGATAAGAGAAATTTATTGAGAAGCTCGGAGTTCAGTTTTGTGGCGGTACATCTCTAGATCTACTTGATGCAAGATTTCCGAGACGGTTCTTGGTGCCTCGCTATATGTTGCCATACCAATGCTTAAGGTAACTGGATACCCTGAATCACTCATCGTCTGATTGACTGTTTTAACAATATCACCGCACATCTGATGCATACTTTTCTTATTTACCTTCAATGCAACGATCAAAAACTCGTCTCCACCCAAACGGAAAAACATGGCATTCTTAGATGAGAATGCCATCAAGGTATGGGCAATCTTTGTCAACACCTGATCGCCCACTAAATGCCCTCGAAATCATTAATCTTTTTAAAGTCATTCACGTCGATCAGCGCAACAGAAAAAACTTCCCGTGATTCGTCAAGTTTTGCAATAGCCTGCTCTATAACAATTCGGGCCCAGCGTCTGTTCCACAACCCTGTTAATGAATCCGTATTTGCCAGCAGGTTTACCCGCAACTGACTTCGTCGAAGTGACCTGGCAAGCCACATAATTAATAGGGTCGCCAAAAAACGTATAAGGAAATTAAGTACTTCTATCTTTACTTGATAGAGGGAGAAATAATCCTCCCTAAGGAGAAAATAATTTTCAAATAGCGTCGTCAAAACAAGCGCTACGATAACAACCTTAATTGATTTTGCATTTAATCCAATGATTGCCGCAGGAAATAGATAGAGCAAAACTAATCGGTAATCATTAGGCGAAAAAACATCGATCATTAAAATCAAGAACAGCAAACCAAACCCAAACTGGACTGCTATTTTTGGTTTAATGCCAAATAGCCCATAAATATTATTGTCTTGCTGACCTGCCCTAGGATTTTCAGACCAAAAGCTTTTAGAGATAATGACTCCTTCAACCTAAGGAGCAGGTATGAAGAGAGCACGGTTTTCAGACGAACAAATTGTTCGGATATTACAAGAGGCAGATC
>NZ_JAYGQR010000017.1:0-6773 GCF_035012665.1 Polynucleobacter sp. AP-Nickl1-40-C4 | reverse complement strand
GATAAGGAGCTTAGAATGATCCAAGACCGTTTAAACAACCGACCTAGAAAACGATTAGGATTTAAAACCCCCAATGAAGTATTTATGCAGTCCTTAAACCGTGTTGCACTTCGTGTTTGAATCTACGAGTAAATATATGCGGGATTATTCTAATTTTGATTTTCAGGTACCGCAGCAAAATCAATGAACCCTCTTTCGACATGAGTCGAAGTCAGCTTTACTCGAATCAAATGACCTACAGGATAATCATCGAATTCACCAATGAGGCGCCCTTCCACGGGAGGATCAAATATACGGATCCAAGTACCTTTTTCATTTACTCCGGAAACGATTCCACTGAAGTATTGGCCGATACGAGAACGAAGTAATAATGCAGCTTCGGATTTTCTGAGCTGACGCTCTACTTTTTTAGAGGCATCCTCCTGTAGCGTGCAGTGCAATGCCATTGATTTCAGCTCTTGAACAGAATACGGCGGATCCTCTCCGGCAAGAACTGATTTAATAAGCCTCATGGTAATGATGTCTGGATATCTACGATTAGGCGCTGTCGAATGCATGTAGTCACTAACAGCCAAACCAAAATGGCCTATGGGCTGGCTTGAAGGCTTTTCTACAATGTACTCACCGGAGCCCATTAACTTAACTATCAATAGAGATAAATCAGGAAAGCCCACTGGATCCTGCTGGTGCTGCTTCGCCAAAAATGATTCCAAAGCTTGGGCATCAGGCTCATTAGGTAGGCTATAACCATACTCTAGAGCAACCTTGACAATGCGCAACCACTTCTCAGGGGATCGGACCACTCTTCGCATCGAATAAATACCGGCTCGTTCTAAAAACCTTGAGGTGCAACCATTGGTAGCAATCATGAACTCTTCAATAAGCTGACGTGCGCGATTATGGGGTTGCTGCTTAATCTCTGAAATCTCATTGTCGATAAAACTAGCTCTTGGTTGGAAAATATCAAACTCTAGTGAGCCGCTTTCATGGCGCAAGACACGTAGTTTTTGGGCAAGCTCATCCTGTATTTTTAATTGAATATCTAAACCAGACACAGCTTTTGCTGCAGCCGGGAACTGACCACCCCCTTCAAGCCAATCAGAGATGGCATCATAAGCAAGCTGAGCTTGATTGCGGACATTGGCCCTATATATTTCAGTCTTCTTTAAAATGCCCTCATTTGTAAAGTGCATTTCACAAATCATCGCCAAACGATCTTGTCCAGGGTTAAGTGAGCTTAAATTTGTAGAAAGTTTGACAGGAAGCATCGGGAAAATTCTTGCGGACGTATACACAGACCGCGTATTGATAAAGGCATGCTCATCTATCGGCGAACCTATTTTAATTAAGGCGTCTACATCAGCAATTGCTACTAATAAACAGTACTCACGCTCATCTATTTTTTTCAAAACAGTTAACTGATCTAAATCCAAAGAATCATCGTTATCAATAGAGCACCACGGTAGGTCCCTGAGATCTCGAATTAAAGGATTATTCTCAACAGCAGCCCCATTTATTTGAGCGAGTTGCTCACGAACTGCTGCTGAAAAATCGGGCTCCAAGCCCCTCACAATCATCACACCGACTGCAATACGCGCAAGCTCTTCTCGATGATTTTGGTTATTTTTTGTGCGAAATGTATATTGTCTTGAATTACTCAAAGGACTCAAATACCCTTATTTGTAGAAACCCATGTGAAAAATCGATCAAGCCACCCTTTAATGAATTTCCTACTGGCCTCGCCAATAGCACCTGTTTCGTCAAAGAAACCTTCCTTCATTTGAAGGAACATCTCGGGCTGACATAGGGTGGGCATATCCAATGCCGCCAATACACCCCGTAGATGTTGTTGCGCGAGAGCAGTACCTACCGGGCTCGGTGATATACCAATAATGGCCGCTGGCTTTTTAGCCCATGCATTTTGTCCATAAGGTCGCGATCCATGGTCTAGAGCGTTTTTTAAGACCCCGGGAATAGATCTGTTGTACTCAGGGGTAATAAAGAGCACTCCATCACACTGATGAATGTCTGCCTTCATTTTTTTAACGGGATCGGACTGATGCTCATCATCATCCTGGTTATAAAGGGGTAAACCACCAATATCGATCAACTTAAAACTTACATTAGCTGGAGCCATTTTGACAATAGCATTAGCAAGCTGTCGATTGAAAGAATCCTTGCGCAGGCTCCCAACAATAACTGCGATCTGCATATTTTCCATTTAGACAACCGATCTCTTTAATGAACAAAAGGAGTGATTTCGCCAGGCTTTCTCAGCATTTTATTGACTTCATCCAAGTGCATCTCTTCCAGAACAATCATTTCCCTTGCGTACTCTTCAAGCAAAATAGACTGTACGCCAGTAGTTTCTGGGTGAGCACCAGCAGCAATCTTCAGTAAGTTATAGTAAGCAGCTAAAGCAATCGTTTCGTGCTCAAGACTTTCTCTTAATATATCGCCAATGTCATGTTTCTCCGTTTCGAGCAAAGAACCAATTTTGAGCGATGGATGACCACCTAGTAACGTGACAAGCTCTCCAGCTTTATGGGCATGGGCGAGACTTTCATCGGCATTGCCCTTTAGCCAGGAAACAATTGGAATGCGGTTGTAACCAAAAACCATGAGCGAGTAATGGGTGTACTTCACAACCCCAGCCAACTCTAACTCCATTATTTTATTGAGCGCCTGAACGGCCGCTTGATTATTTACAGCACTCATATACCCTCCTTTTTTATTAGGAATCGGTTACTCAATGAATCATCGCTAATAATCACTCTACTCTTTTTGCAATGCAATTCAAGCATTATCCTAAAAAAATCTAAATCAACTTTAAGGGATCAACCCATTCGTCAAATTGCTCTTGCGTCACCCACCCACTGGTCATAGCCGCTTCCTTTAAGCTGATATTTTTCTCAAATGCACTCTTGGCAATCTCAGCCGCCTTGTCGTATCCTATGTGTGGATTTAAGGCTGTTGCTAACATTAATGACCTATTCATCAACTGCTCAATCCTCTCTTTATTCGGCTCGGCCCCCTCTAGACAATGCTGCTCAAATGAACGCATGCCATCACCGAGAATGCGAATGCTTTGCAAGAAGTTATGCAAAATCAGGGGCTTAAAAACATTTAATTCAAAGTTGCCAGATACAGCCCCCATTCCAATGGCAACATCATTGCCCATCACCTGAAAACAAATCATGGCCATAGCTTCACATTGGGTCGGGTTTACCTTTCCAGGCATGATGGAGCTACCGGGCTCATTGGCTGGAATAACCAACTCTCCCAGCCCAGAACGCGGTCCGGAGGACATCCACCGTATATCGGTGGAAATCTTCATTAATGCAGCCGCAAGAGTCTTCAGGGCGCCATGTGCAAATACTAGGGCCTCATGACCGGCAAGAGCAGCAAATTTATTAGCGGCAGATACAAATGGAACATTCGTAAGCCGCTTCAATTCCCCCGAAACGATTTCGCCAAACTTTGGCGGCGCATTAATGCCCGTACCTACGGCCGTTCCGCCAATAGCCAGCTCATAAAGCATTGGAACCGAAAGATCGATGGCCTTTCTAGCCAACATGAGCTGTGCTTTATACCCAGAAAATTCTTGGCCTAGCGTTAAAGGAACGGCATCTTGCAAATGCGTTCTTCCTACTTTAACGATTTCAGAAAATATTTTCTCTTTACGGTCCATACAAGCAATTAGGCTATCCAGAGCTGGTAGCAACAATCGCTCTAATTGGCATACTGCTGAAACATGCATGGCAGAAGGTATTACATCATTGGAGGATTGGCCAAGATTGACATCATCATTCGGGTGGATGGTGCGATCCCTGCCAAGGATGCCGCCCATCAATTGAATTGCTCTATTAGCCAGCACTTCATTCATATTCATATTTGTTTGGGTGGCTGAGCCCGTCTGCCAAATCGAGAGCGGAAATTCATCGAACCACAAACCAGCCAGGATCTCATCAACTGCAAGAAGAAGAGGTTCAGCTTTGGATTTTGATAACAAACCTAAACCGGTATTGGCAAGCAGACAGGCCTTCTTAACAAGGGCCAATGCCCAAATAAACTCAGGTGGCATTTTTTCAGTAGAGATACTAAATTGAACAAAAGATCTTTGGGTTTGTGCACCCCATAACCTCTCATTGGAAACCAGAATATCCCCAAAGCTATCTCGTTCAACTCGACTTGCATACATAAAATAATCTTATACCTCCTGCAAAAAATTACAAGCACTCGGTTAGCGCGCTCTTGCTAGTTCGCTGATTTTGGCGTATACCTAAGGCATAAAATGAGAGTTATAGAGGAGCGATGATGGATGCCACCTTTCACCCACTAAAAGAGCTTTTTAGACAGCTAGGATTGGAATCAGATACGGCTGATATCAATAGATTTATTGCTATGCATGCGCCGCTCAATCCACTGGTATCAATTGCTGATGCAAGCTTCTGGACAACAAGCCAAAAAGAATTTTTAAAGGACGAGCTATTAAACGATGCCGATTGGTCCGAGGCAATTGACCTTTTAAATTCTCAACTCAGAATAATTCGCTAGGAATTTACATGAAGAGAATAGTTGACATCTTTAGCAAAGACTGGTCCCATGAAATCCTATGGACTTACGTCATCGAACTTAGTAATGGACCCAATCAAGGGATTGACGCTTATGAAAACGAAGCTTTACGATTAGCTTTAGAAGACAATAAGGGTGATATGGCATCCATTTTTGCGAAGGTCCGAGAATAGTCTTGAGATCTTTTTACCCCCTGCATCCCCTGTCTTTAATATTCGCAATTAGTTTGACATAAATATCTTGCCTTTAGATCCCAATAAAGACCTGAATCAAACTTGGTGATGACAGTTAAAGATGGGGCTGAATGCCATACGGCTTTTTTACCATATCGATCCTCTACCCAGTCTAACGCTCCTTGCGCTCCCAATCCTCAGGCAGATCGCCACTAAAGATTTGCACCTTACTGGCATGGACATGACCGTCTAATATCTTTTGCTCTGCGATGGACAAAAGTACTAATTGATACTTGGCAAAGAGCTCTAAAGAATTACCCAAAAGGGATTCAGAATCAATGTCCTCTAAAATTTCATAGCTAAAGTGACAGACGATATTTCGGTCATCAATCTTAGCAACGTAGTTAACACCATCATCCTCTGCAAGGGTTGCAGGTCCTATAAATTCTATCTTCATACCAAAATGCTCCAAATGTCAAAAGAAAGACTATTGATAGGCAAACATGATTTGCGATGCTGCCTCCATCATCATTTTACTATACGGATTTTTCAAAGAAAAAACCACTAAGGATGACTTCATGAGTTGCACTGGGTCATGAGCATTGATCCAACTAAAACACCAATGTGATCCATGCAACCTTGCTACCGAGGCTAACCGACAAATCCGCCAGCCAATTACAGCCTCTATTTAGGACGAGGATTGCTCAACCATAATGGACGACTTTTTGCTTCCGATTCAATTACGACCAAATATCGTCCAGGTGTTTTTACTGCAATTCGATCGCTGCGCATAACCCAAAAATGTTGACCTCGTTCCATGGCCTCATCGTAGTCTGCATCCAATATCCCATAATGATCTAGGAAAAAATTCATATCGGCCGGTATACGAATACAACCCTTCGATCGCGCATTACCCAATAAGGGTTCAGCCAGTTGCGGATCGGTAGAATGCATTTGCAAGCGTATTAACATTTTTTGACCATTACCCCAACCGCGGAATTGCTCTACCCAGCCATAATCATAAACACGCATGCCCTTATCGCCATAACCCTTGAATCCAAACTCATTCTTAGTTCCTTCGGCTCGGAAATCAGGATTATGTGATGTAAAAAAGGAATTTGTCGGTTAACCCGACAAACAACCGTCACTTTCCAGGACACTCCTGTTGAAACCATTTGAATTCCAAAAATTCAAGTCTAGTACCAGGAGACTACCCGTCAATACCGCGGCACTTTCTAGACAGGTTTAGACCAATGTCTTAGCAACTGTTTAAACACAATTTGAAATCTTTTAATCCGTTGGTCGCGAGTTCGAATCTCGCCCGACCCACCAGTAATACAAAAGCCTCTAGAGAAGTCTAGGGGCTTTTTCTTTTACCAATCAGCTTAATTAGCATTGTCCCTTCTCTATTGAAGCCTTAACTAGCATCTTGTTTTAATATCATGCTATAATGCATTCATGCTGCATGAATATAGGAGAATGCCATGGGCGCAGTGATAGATCATCAAGTTATTAAATCCATTGGATCCAGCGGGCAGATCTCGCTTGGCAAAGAGCATGCGGGACGTCAGGTATTAGTGGAAACGCCTGAACCTGGCGTTTGGGTGATTCGCACCGCCACAGTTATTCCCGACAATGAGCGTTGGGTACATACGCCAGGCATTAAAAAGGATTTATCAGCAGCCTTGGCCTGGGCACAAAAAACGCCGGCCAAAGCAACTGACCTTTCTAAACTAAAAACGGCTAAAGCTCATGGCGAGAAACGCAAAGCCTGAGCCCTTAGTTGAGCTTGATCTGAATAGCCCCATCTTCCAATCTACCTGGGAGAGTCTGGAGCCAACCGAGCAAGAGAAAGCCTTTGCCACTTTTAAGAAAATCACGCAATTGACCTGGAACCAGTGACCCGTCTGGTTTTATCGGACCAATTTCATCTAGAAACTCTGGCTCCCGTTATTAATTTCTTTTGCCATCCAGCGACAAACTCTGCTGGGGTTTGATAATCCAAGCTTGAGTGTGGCCTGATCA
>NZ_JAYGQR010000016.1:0-7427 GCF_035012665.1 Polynucleobacter sp. AP-Nickl1-40-C4 | reverse complement strand
TTACATCGAAATGTTTTACAACCCGGTTAGACGCCATAGTTACAACAATGGACTTTCTCCGGTAAGATTTGAAGAGCAGTACCAAGCGAGGTTGGGAAGTGTCTAAGATATTGGTAGCGATTCAATTGGCCATTAAGTACATGTTTTTACACCCTTACTTGCCTAAACTTTGGGATTGCCTTATGGGTTAATAAGTTTCTCTTAACGATAGCCAATACCTCGTTATTAATGTCGTCTCTGGCCCTCGTGTTTTTATACCGCTCTTGGGGCGAAAAGCCGTTTAATAAAATACAAACCCTACTGCTTTGGTTAATCCCTTTAGGCGTTGCTATTCTGTATGAGCCATTAAGAGTGACCCCAGACACATTTCTTCAGCGAGTCGCCTTAATAACAATTACTCAGGAAATCTTGGTGGTTTGGCAATTATGGGAATTAATAAAATTTTATAAAAAAGATCGTCCAAGCATTGTGAGTTGGATTATCTTTTTAACCATATTCACGCTGATCGGTAATGTTTTCAGGACTTATCGGATTTTGACTGGCGATGGTCCAACTAATATCTTCCTCTATACCGAAGATGCCTTTGCCCTAGGGCTCAGATGGATTACCTACGCATCTAACATCATGACTTTTGTCGCGTTGGGAATGTTTTATTTTCAAAAACAGCTCACTAAAGAAAATCAAATTGCCAATGCTCTTAAAAGTACTAAAGAGGAAAATGAAAAAATTACCGAGCTCTTAAAAGAAAAAGAGCGACTCATCTACGGATTAATGAAAGCCAACAAGACGGCCGCCACTGGCGCATTATCCGCCTCGATCGCCCACGAACTAAATCAACCCCTGGGCGCCTCCAATCTTAATATCCAATTTCTAAAAATGAAATTAGAACGAGGGGCGCTCAATCCTGGGGTGGGCAAAGAGATATTAGACTCTCTAGAAGAGGACAATAAGAGGGCGGCAACAATTGTCAGATCTCTCAGGTCAATATTTACTGAGGGTGAGTCCAATGCTCAAGAAGTCCGGTTGAGTGATTTGATAGCAAAGGTTCTAGATATTGTTAAACCTGAGCTTAAGAATAAGAACATCCAAATTCAATTACGGGTCGATGATGATTTGGTGATCAGAGTTAACTCCTCTGAAATTGAACAAGTCATATTGAATTTGCTAAACAATGCCGCCCAGGCCCTGGCTAACTCAGGAACACTCCAACGACGTATTGCTATAGAAGCACTTAAAACTGACAATTCAGTTCAATTAAGCATTTCTGATAATGGGGCGGGCGTTCCAGAAGACTTTAAATCTCAACTATTTGAGTTGCTAAGCACAACTAAGCAGACTGGTATGGGCCTAGGGCTATGGCTCTGTAAGCATATTGTTACTAGATATAGTGGCTCGATCCATTATGAGGACGCAGTTGGAGGCGGAGCTAAGTTTGTTATTGAATTGCCTCTTAATTAGCCGATGAGCTAATTGTCCCCAGTCTTCATGAGGAAGACTATAGAGACCTATTCGTTCGGGGTCTTATGAACTTAGCAGAAATACAATCCTTTAAGCAAATTGGCAGACGCCTTCGCAGTGAGCGTGAAGGGCGTGGCCTAACTTTGCCTGCGGTTGCTGGATTGTGTGGAATGAGTATTTCTGAATTAGTGCGCATTGAAAACGGCGAATTATTGGGATTCAGGCAGGTACTTGAAGATGCCTTAACTAATGCCGAGGTATATGCCAAGGCATTAGATGTTGAGTTAGATAGTGGGGAGAGACAGCATTCTGGAATGGCATCAATAAATGCTAAAAATGATGATGTTTTTATTCCAGTCTTTTTAAGAAAAAAATAACTATTTCGGTTAGTCCGTAAAGACTATTTAAAACAGAGTCAGGCATCCTCGGCCCTGGTTCGATTCCGCCCCGGGCCACCAAGAAACACCAAAACCACCTTCGGGTGGTTTTTTATTGCCCCTTTTTATCAACTGTCCTTTAAAAGGACGCACCAGCTTCCCGTCCCTATGTCTGTAGGTGTCGTTTAAAACGACATTACATTTCTATATGGGCTCTTAAGCCAAAGAAATTAACTGGACCACGAGCTGAGTTATATGCCGGGTTAGCAATCCGTTGATAGTCGGCAGATATGAATAACTCTTTATAAACCTTTGCGCTATAGAAAGTTTCCAATATTTGTTCTTTCTTATAGCTAAGTGCGCCATCACCAATAAATGCCGCCATACCGCCTTGTTGAAGGTAGGCAATCTGCGATGAAGAGATTCCATTGACTGCATAACCTATGCCTAGCGTATCTTTGGGGCGCGACCAGCTTGAGCCTTTAATGCTTACACCACCTGATAATGACCTACTGATATCTACAGTCTGAGTTTCCGTAGTTCCGGGATTCCAGCTCCAACGACCAAAGACTCCAACATCATCATTGATGGCCTGCTCAATATTGAAGCCATAGCCCCATGAGCTCTGCGCCCCCCTGCGTACGCCAGTTACATCAGGAGTGCCACCAGTCTGCTGAGCCTGATTAATCGCATTTTGGTAGTTGCCCATATAGGCATGTTGTTGGTAATACAGGGCCCTTACTGCGCCAGGCTTACCCCATAGCTCATGTTCATGAGTTAATTCAATTTGATTGCCGTAGTCTTGGCTCATGCTGTAGTCAAGCTGAGCGGTATTCGGAATAGTTGGCATCGCTAATCTTGCCGCCTTCAAAATCCAGTCATCTTGATACCACTCTGCTACAACACCATAGGTATAGCCTTTGCTATCAGCCGCATATCCATAGGCGCCCATAGAGAAAAGAGCAAAGTTCTGAAACTGTGTACGAGGATCGTGACTGTAACTATTTTGATCAAAGAAATCTAATGTTGCGAACTTACCGTATGACACCACGATTCTATTTTTATCGAGATTGCCCGCAAGCTGATTTGGCCCACCTTCAATATGTTCTTTGCCGCCGCCCAAGCCAAAGGTTTGACGAATAAACGCACGAGCGGTGTAGTAAATAGGTGGGGCATATGAGCCTTTTTGTAGCTCGCCATTCTGAAATCCGCCCAGACCAAGAAGCTGTCCATTAAAAGGTGTTCCCTCGAACATCTCTGGGTTCCAATAAACTTCAGCGCCTTCCCAAAGTCTTGCCCCTAAGAACGCTGTAGCACTTAATGTGTAGCTCTTGCCACCACCGCCTTCAGATTTATTGAGAAGGCTGTTTTGTCCGTAGTAAGGCGATTTGAAATTATTTTTCTGTTGAACAATATAAGTTGATTGCCCATGAATGCTCCACTGCTCAGTTTCGCCCTCTACAGAAACTGAGCTATCAACCTTAGGTGAGTCACTTACGGGCGATTCAGCCAAAACAGTGGGCATGTCACTAACTGGCGCCTCTGCTCTTACAGCACAAGATAGAGCCCCCAAATAAAGGGCACTAATTAGGCCTATAAACGCTGTGCGGTTTGTATTAAATGAGAAAAACATCAGAAATGCCAAATATGCTTAATGAGAATTGTTCTCATCTTAGCATACAATTGAGAATGACTCTCAATTGGAAAAATACCCATTAGATGTGGCTTAAACGCCAAATACCTTAGAATCAGCCAATGCGTTTGCTTTCTATTGCTACCTTCATCTTTATATTCAATACAGCTTTTATGCCTACATTGGGGGCGGCTCATGAGCAATCACATCAGACTCAGGAGGGCGTAGTCCAAATTACTTGGAATGATGATCAATCTAGTAATGGCTTATTTCAAATAGTTCACGATGATCATCATGATCAAGCAGGCTCCAGTAACCCAGACCATCATGATGACGACCATCAGTGCCATCACATTTCAGTAGTTGGTATGGTGGGATCCAGTAATACTTCAGTAGCTCGGGATCTCAAAAGCTACAACGCCATTGAGACACCCCTATCTTTAGAATTTTTCCCTGCTCAAATCGAGTATCCGCCTAGAAACTCTTAAACAAATAGTCCTGGACTCAATCTCTTGCGATTGAGCAGTCCAAATTTGTTTAAGGTTATATATGAAAGCAATAAGACTTGCTTTGTTTGCTTTAGCTTTTGCTTCAAGCATTCATAGCTCAGCAGTAAGTGCGGAAGAGTCTATTGATGACCGTACACTGATTTTGTTGGTAGGTCCCGCAATGGAGAAAAATACAGTAGACGGTTCAAAAGCCTATGGCACTTCATTGGCTGTTGAATTTACGGCGATTGAACATCAATTAGACATTGAGGTGGGAACGCAGTATCTGAGTACACCCAATCCAAAAGAGCTCGGAGCCCAAATCATCTTTAAAAAACCATTTGAGTTGGCATCCGATATTGAGCTTGGTGTAGGCTTAGGGCCTGCTATCTGGAGGAAGACAAGCTCCCCCAATAATAGCCTTCAATCAGGCATAGTCTTTGTCGCCGATTTTATGCTTTGGACAACAAAGAAAGTTGGATGGTATCTCAGTCCTAGTTATACCTATGGCACAAGTAGTGGTGCCGAAAGGGTAATCGGGCTTTCAGTAGGATTGTTGTTCTCAATGTAGGTATCGGATGAGACATCCTCGGCCCTGGTTGATTTGGCCCGGGCCACCAAGAAACACCAAAACCACCTTCGGGTGGTTTTTTCATTAATAGCGTCTAGAATGGCCGATGTTGTATTTCATATTGCGGCTCTTTAGCTCGCTTCCATTGGCAGCCATTCAAATTATTGGCGCTGGCACAGGTGTATTGGTTTACTTGTTTTCTTACAAATATCGAAGACGCCTATATAAAAATCATCAGAGCGCAGCCCATTATTCGGGATTCAAATCAGCCCCGTGGAGGGTAGCTGCCGAATCTGGAATGATGTTTGCTGACACATTATGGATTTGGAGGCATCCAAAATCCTCCATTAATAAAGTAACTATTGAAAACTTGGATCAAGTTATTGAGCTATCCAAAAGTGGCAAAGGCTTAATTATTCTTGCTTCACATTTCGGAGGCTTTGAAATAGTGCCTCGTATTTTTGCTGAACATACAAGAGCAACAGTAATGTATAGGCCAGCCCGAAAAAGATGGGTTAATGAGCTTATGCTTCAATCAAGAAAACATACCGAGATTGAATTTGTTGAAGCAAATCTTGGCGGGGTTCGTCAGATTAAACGAGCTTTAATAAAAGGTGAGGTAGTTGGCCTATTAGCAGATCAGGTGCCTAGCGTTGGCGATGGAGTGTGGGCTAAATTTTTTAATCAATATGCTTATACAACCTCATTTCCAATTAAATTGGCTCGCCAAGTAAATGTAGCAATCCTTTTTGTTAGCGCAGAAAGACTGGGATTAGGAAAGGGCTGGCTCATTAAGAGCCAATTGATGAATGAGGCATTTCCTGATTGTCTAGTCGATGCCTGTACAGAAATGAACCACTATTTTGAAGAGATGATACTTTCTAAGCCACATCAATATATGTGGTCTTACAACCGCTACAAAAGACCAGCTGGAGCAGAATTGGCTCCCACAGAGTAAGGCATCCTAGGCCCCGGTCGATTCCGCCCCGGGCCACCAAGAATTCAAAAAGAGAGCTTCTAGCTCTCTTTTTTCATTTGAAAGTTAGCATCGACACTATAAATCTTGTTTTTTATTCTGGAGTAGCTAATAGTCAAGGCAATGCAACTAGGGTGACTAACCCAAGCTTGTTATCCAAAGAAACAGCCATATTGATCGGCATCAATAACTTGTAGTGCCTCATTGAGATCTTTTGAGATTGGATTTGGCTCATAGGCTTGCCATTTTCCGCTGGCTCGCATCCAATAAATATGCCACAGAGCCTCAGACTGTATATACCGAAATTTTACAAACGGTCGTCGAGTTAACTCTCCTGGTTTTCCACGCCACAAAGGGCGAACTTCAAAAACACTTACAGTCTGGCCATCGATTTCGTAATCGTAATCAAGATCTTTTTTGATTTCAAGTGGAGCCAGAAGCAGACACCACTGCCCGACCAAATAGTCAATATCCCCTAGCTGTTCAATGCTAAATGCCATATCTGATTAGTTGTCCCAGAAAGTAAAACTGATCAATCAATTTTATTTCAAACATAGCTATTATGAATTATGGGTGAAATGATTACAGTGGATATAGACGTCCTCAGACTAAATGAAGCTCAACTCTCTTGCCCAAGGCCGCCGCATACTTTCTTAGGGTAGTTAGGCTTGGGGAATGTTTGCCGGTAGCCAGAGAGCTTTCTAATCTAGCAATAGCTGGGGTTTGTGTTCCCATCTTTTTTGCCACTTGAGCTTGCGTTAATCCAGCCTCTTTCCTTGCCGTAAGAATCTCATCAAGAATAGCAAATTCAGTGCGATCAAGTTCTTTGACTGCGGCTTTTACAGCTGGCTTTTTAAGCATTTTGCTTATCATTTGTTTATGGGTAAGCATTTTTGTTTTCTTCTGTGTTGTCATTTTTTCCACTCCTTCATACGTGCTTTCGCAATCTTTAATTCTTTCTCAGGCGTCTTTTGAGTCTTCTTAATAAAGCTATGGAGCATCACTATTTCTCTCTCCACCATCGTACAAAAGAAAACTCGGGCGATACCTTCAGCCCCTTTAAGTCTTAATTCAAATAAGCCGCCGCCAAATGAATCCGTATGAGGCAAGCCTAAATTCGGCCCATGCTCAATCATTCGAGTGGTCAATCCAATATAGCGAGCTTGAAGCGTGTCGGGAAGATTCATAATGTCTTCTTGAACCTGCTCGCTGTAATAAAGGATGGAATAGCTCATCCGTGTATGTTAACAAATTTGTTAACATTGAGCAAGAGTAAATTGTCTTTTAAAGCAACAGTCTAGAGGCGGAATTAAACATCCTCGGCCCTGGTCTATTCCGCCCCGGGCCACCAAGAAAGACCAAAACCACCTTCGGGTGGTTTTTTATTTGGTGCTGACGGATAAGGTTCCGTTGTAATAAGATCAAAAAAATGCCCGCATACTTCTGCGGGCAAAGATGGTTACTGCGAGAAAACTGTTCTTAATTTGAGCAAGCTTGATTTAGGTAGGTAATCACCCCATCTTTAGTAAAGCCAATTTTGCCAACCTCTAATGTTGATGCGCTTACGACACCTACAAACAATCCAATAACAAACCCGACAACTAAATGTTTTATCCCCATTTTCTTCTCTCACAATTATGTTGTTAGCAGTGAGTCAATACTCTGCTTGTGCCAATTAGAAAAACTTGTCCTAAGTCAATTTTCTTGCCAAGTGTGGGTAGTACTTTAGTTCTAATAATGATTTTTCGTACTAAAAAACGCTATGAGGATTTCTATTTTTGCGGCGCGATAAAGAATTGGTGGATTCAACTACGAAGTGCAACTTTGAACAACTAGTTAAGGAGGCTAAGGATGTTTTAGTATCCAAAGCTTCTAGACCTGCAAGTCAAAGTAGCCATGACCTATCAACACCTTAGCCAAACTG
>NZ_JAYGQR010000015.1:0-11242 GCF_035012665.1 Polynucleobacter sp. AP-Nickl1-40-C4 | reverse complement strand
ATTACATCGAAATGTTTTACAACCCGGTTAGACGCCATAGTTACAACAATGGACTTTCTCCGGTAAGATTTGAAGAGCAGTACCAAGCGAGGTTGGGAAGTGTCTAAGATATTGGTAGCGATTCACTCTTTACCTTTCTAACTTGCTGATGCTGATTTAATAGACTTACCTCAGCATCGCATGTCGCTTTAACGATATTGCCCAATATGAAAAAACCACCCGAAGGTGGTTTTAGTGTCTCCTACAGCCTATAACAAGCGCAGCATAAAATTTAAGGCCTCAACTAACATCTACTAGCAGGCCCCTGTATTGGCACATATCCTTGATTACCAGTACTTAAAAGGCGTTTCAGCATCTACGTCACCGCCCAAAGCCCTCATACTCATATTGCAATGCGGACAGGTAAGACCATCCCACTCGGACAGATGATTACTCGAGTGGCAACTAGTACAAACCGGTGCCTTACTAATTTCAGTATTAATACTTCCTGGATGAGCCACTGTATAAGCATCAATCGTTGAACAAGATTTGCAAACCATCGCCACCCTAGAAGAGTGAAGACCAACCTCTCTGCCTATACTACTAATGCATTCAAACTTACAAGAGCGGCACACAAATTTATATCTAGCCATAAATCTATCTCGCTAATTCTTTTTAGATTGAAGCGCTAATTTCTTCATGCGAGCATCTTGAATAAGCAATTGCCTTTCTTGATTGGCCACTCCAATAGTGATCTTTCTGGCAATAAGATCGGCATACACACCATCAATCTTTTTAAAGAAATCCTCGTAAACTGCAGTCTTTTCGGGGCCCAAGCCCTCCAAAGCAATGGGCCGACAGGAATTTGCCTCAGACAAATAACTCGTTAATGCCTTAGCCTGCTGATCAGTCAATTTATCTGCAGAACTAAATAGGGCATTTGCGTGAGGATTATTTCTGGTAACAGCGATAATCTGGGCATCCACTAACAATGCATCAGCACTTTGATTGCTTCGCATAATGCAATCATTAAGTCGCTTGGTTACAGAGCCTGCCTGATCTGGAGCCCTTGCCGTCATTGGCGGTGGCACTTTAGCAACTTGTACTGGATTATTGGGCGCAACCTTTGTCGCACACCCACCAAGGAGTGCAATTCCCATCAAACTTAATTTAAATATGTTTTTCATTGAGTAGCCTGTTAGTTATTGATAGACAAAATCAGCGCGGCGATTTTCTTTAAATGCCGCCTCTGTCTGAGCTGGGTTGGCTGGCTTTTCTTTTCCAAAGCTCACCGCCTCTAACTGAGATTCACTGACGCCCTGGGCAAGTAACGCTTTCTTAACGGCTTCTGATCGTTTTTGACCTAGGGCAAGGTTGTACTCGGTAGTTCCACGATCATCGGTATTGCCCTGGATGATCACAAAAGCTTTTTGCTTTTGAAATGCCTTTAAGTAAGAAGCATGCGCGGAGATTGTTGAAACATATTTAGGGTCTACGGTATAGCTATCAAACTCAAAATAGATTGAACGCTTGCCATAAACACTAGACTTCGGATCACTAATTGGATCGTAAGTGGAAGAACCTCCAGCGTTAACAGTGGTGACGCCATTGGCATCATCTAACTTAACGCTACTGCAAGCGGAAACAAATAAAACCAATAATGCCAATGGCACTATTTTTACAAATTTAAACATGATGAGGTTTCCCCAAACATGGCTACACCTTAGTAGCCAAATAGCAAAGAGGCACGCCGCTAAAGCATGCCCAACCTAAGAAAATTAGGCTATAGCTTTGGGTGGTTTAAACACTGAGTCGGGAAAGTTTTGCGTCAACAAAACTTGATTTGCCATGGCAAATTGATGCATGGTCATTGATGGAAGAAAAACAGCAATTCTAATCTCGCTAATATTTGCGGTTACATGGCTCATCAGATACATCGTATGAACCTGCTCTTTGTCATCGGCCGAATCAGAGCTGTTATGTGCTTGCTGTGAAGCTGAGGCATTGTTATAGCTACCAGCAAGCTCTGCCCGCTCAATTGCAGACTGGATAAAAATACTTCCAGCTGCCGCCTTAAATACAATCAAGAAGAGGCATATCAATAGAACGAGTGTTTTACTACGAAGCAACATGGGCAAATTCTATACCTGATTACCAAATTTGTCGTTTTAAACAATGCCTACAAACTGGGCTGAGGATATTTAACCCTAATTTTGATCGCCTTTAGCTACTGAGCGCATGATTCTCAATAATTCAACATCATGGCTTAGAAGACCATCAAGCAGGCCAACTAGATGCGGAACATCCTTGGCAATTTGATCGCCCCCATAAAACCTTAAGGCCCAATTGGGAAACAATCTTTGGTCAATCTCATCGAACTCAATTCGATGCAGAACCTTATGGCGATAGTCTTTTTGAATTTTTTCCCAAATGAACAAAACATCCTTTCGCTTACCCTCAAGAATCTGGGCGAAATGGCCATTCTCGTAGAAAAGAGCACCGGTAAGCTCATGGTCTAAATTCCACCTTTGGGCAACATCAAATAGATGGACTAAGCTTGAAAGGCCCATGTCATGAGTTGCTTTGCTGATATAGCTCAGCTCAACCAATTGATTTGGATCGTCAACACTCACTTATTTTCCCCGCCCCTAAAAATGACTATGAAAGCTAAAGCCAGTTTGTTCTTTTAGTCGCCAGGCTTAAATGGGCAATAACCCTATCGACCCCAAATAAAAAACCACCCGAGGGTGGTTTTGGTGTTTCTTGGAGGCCCGGGGCGGAATCAACAAAGGCCGAGGATGTTTAATTCTATTTCCTGTTTGCCCCATAAGTTTTATTAAGGTAGTCGACTATGACCGGAACCTCCTCATCAGTAATGGGCGCCTTAAATACATTTTTCATCCTTAAAACTTGAGCATTCCAATAGCCAACTCCCGTATTGGGCGGTTGATATTCTGCATAGTGGGCAGAGTGGCAGGTAGAACATTTCTGTAAAGTCAGCTGATAGCCAGGTAAATCTGATGGTCGCCATAAAACTGTATCGGCTGGTAACTCAATCGTTTTAGCTTGCGCCATTTGTGCCAAAGCAAGAGCAGATAGAAGGAGGATAGTTTTTTTCATATTCTTCCCCTTAAACCGCTGTGACTTTTACAGTCTCAACAATATTTCGCATATAGCCAGCCGGCATCCAGCTTGCAGTCATGGGCTGAACTTGGCCAGCATGATTAAATGCTCTGACCCTTAAGTCCAATGTCCCTTTTTGTTTTGGCGTGAATTCAATGCGCCACTCTCTAAATGAGAAACGTCCAAGGTCTTGGCCCAATCTTGCCTCTGTCCAATTTTGTCCATTATCTTGAGAGAACAAAACTTTTTTGATGCCATAGCCCGCATCAAAGGCAATGCCTCTTGCCTGAACTGATTTACCAACATTGACGACACTACTGTCTGTAAAGTTAGTAATGAAAGAGCGAATCGTAAATTGATTAATGGGGATGGTTTTTGAGGGTGCCGTTCCTGGCGCAACACAGTTACAGTCATTATCAGGAATACGATAAGCAGGATTCATCCAATAGCCGTTGTATACATCATCGACCACTTTAATTTCACTAAGGTGCTTAACCCAATACGTTCCGTAGTAGCCAGGAACAATTAACTTGATTGGATAACCATTTAAGAAGGGAATATCTGCTCCATTCATTTGATAGGCAACCATCACATTGCCATCCATGGCGTGATCAATATCTAGGCCTTTTATAAAATCTGAATCGCTTGGGAGAATTGGCTGATCCAAGCCATTGAAAGTTACTTGCTTGGCTCCACTACCGGGATTCGCCGCCTTCAAAATATCTTTTAAGGCAACGCCAACCCAAGCGGCATTACCCATCGCACCATTACCAAGTTGCCCGCCATTAACTCTAGGCTCAAATAAGCCGCGGCTATTACCAGAGCATTGATTAACAGCAACAATCCGTTGAGATGGAAAGTTCTTCTTTAATGCCTCTAGAGAAATCTCTAAAGGCTTTTCTACATTACCGCCAACTTTTAATCTATAAGTGTTGGGATCTATCGATGTTGGAATGCCGGCCATGTGATAACGCACAAAGAATTCATCGTTTGGCGTAATGACATGATTGTCGTAATACTGAAATGGGGTTTCTAATTGCGGCGGCCTAGAAGTCAGCACAATCATAGGCTTCTTTTCAGGAAAGGCCATGAGTTCGCGCTCACCGTAGGCAATAGGCAAATTAGTTCTCTCTGCCCCCATTGCCCAAGATGGCAATAAAGAACTGGCTCCCCCAGCCAAAGCCGCTGTAATGACTTTACGTCTATTGGTAAAGTTTTCTGAATTCATGGATGTCTCCTCCATCGTATTTTTGGTTCAGGTAAGAATAGCTACTTTTAAAGGGGCATGCGTTGGTGATTACCCTCATCGAGCATTAAAAATGTCGTTTTAAATGATATTGCGAGCAACTGCTATTAATAAGCTATATGCTTAAATCGACGCAGGGCTGTCAAATTAGTTTGCCCTTTTGAAGGACAGCTCTTGAATGCGATATCCGTGACCAATGGCACCTAACCTTGGCAAGCCTTAAAAGAAAATAGCCCAACAAGTGGGCTATTGAGACTCTTGGTGGCCCGGGGCAGAATCAGCCAGGGCCTAGGATGCTTGATCCTACTTCTAGGCTACTTCCAGCTAAGGTTTAATTTCTTATTCGAAGCGGCGCAATCTCTCAAATAGAGATTTATGAGGCTTTGATAAGGAATACCTACCTCTTCTGATACAGATTTGAAGTAACTCACTGAATCTTCGTCTAAGCGGATGGTAATAGGCTTTTTAAGCATCGAAGCATAAGGATTTTTACGAGCTTTTGAGAAATCATATTCTTTACGCATCTTTATCACCTTTAGTAAGCTTTTGACTCTTTGGCAGTTGCCTTACGAGCCGAAATAATACGAATAACATTGCCTTTGCTGCGATAACAATGACAAACCAAAATCACACGAAGAGAGTGACTTACCCCCAATAAAATAAACCGATCTTCTTCATCCGAGTGATCAGGATCAGAAATTAATTTAGCACTTTCATCATAAAACACAGATTTTGCTTCTTCAAATGAAACGCCGTGCTTTTTTAGATTGGCCGAAGCTTTTTTGGGCTCCCATTCAAATCGTAACGAAGTCATATGTACATTGTACATATATTAATCAGAAGGAACAAGTCCGCCCGACCAAAAGAAAGTGCCCCGCACGAAGCAGGGCATTATTTAAATCTTGGTGGCCCGGGGCGGAATCGAACCAGGGCCGAGGATGCCTGACTCTGCTTTAGGCTAATGCCCACTTCATTCGTAGTGAGTCCACATTCTTAGGATTCGAACCGTCTTCTCCTTGCGCAAAATTTCATAAACTAAGCGATGTTGAATATTAATTCTGCGTGAGTAAGCCCCTTTTAAATCACCAACCAACTTCTCATAAGGTGGCGGATTTTGGAGAGGGTCTACTTCTAAAATATCCAGTAAAGCCTGGGCTTTATCTTTAAGACCTGCGGCAGATAGTTTTTTAGCATCCTTAACGGCATATTTGGAATAAGCTAAATTCCAAGTCACCACTTCAATGCCCTTTTACTTTTAGTAATAGGCTCAGCCATTGACTCTTTAATTGACTCACGCATTCCTGGAATTGCCAATAGATAAAGCGTCTCCTGAATAGCACTCCAATCTTCTTCAGAAACTAAAACAGCATTTGCTCGTTTACCAGAAATGACTACTGGCTTGTGTGACTCTGCCGCCTGATCAATTAAACGGTAGAGACCTGCTCGAGCTTCACTTGCGGTTAATGTGGTCATGATTTCACTCCTTTTCAATATAGTACGCAAAAGCGTACGCTTTGTCAAGTGGCCATCTCACCCACCCGACCAAAAGAAAATGCCCTGCACGAAGCAGGGCATTATTTGAGTTTGGTGGCCCGGGGCGGAATCGACCAGGGTCCAGGATGCCTGACTCTATTTCCAGCTTTTAGCCTGTTGAGATAGATGCTTCTTAAAGATTGTGGCTATTGGAGATAACTTTTTGCCTTTGGGGCTCACAAGGTGCCAGCTTGATTCAATAGGAAATTCTTTACATTTCAATATGGCAACCCCTTCTTGGTCAGTCTTATCACCAAGAGAATACTTGGATAGAACTGCGATACCGAGACCACCTATAACTGCCTGTTTAATTGCCTCATTGCTCCCTAGCTCTAACCTAACATTAGGCCTGTACTTCAGTCTTTTGAAGTGAGCATCCGTTGCCATTCTGGTGCCAGAGCCCTTTTCTCTAAAAATAAACTTTTCACTCTTAAGCGCACTGATATCAATATTCTTTTTTTTGGCAAAAGCATGATCTTTTGGGGCAACTAATAACAAAGGGTTGGGCATAAACACTTCATCTTCTATATCGAGATGAAGTGGTGGCTGGGACATGATGTAAAGATCATCCAAGTTTTCTTCCAATCTTTTCACTACACCATCACGATTGAGCACCTCTAGAGAAATATCGATTTGAGGATACTTCGCGCAAAAAGTTCCCAATATTCTGGGAATGAAATATTTAGCAGTACTTACCACTGCTACTTTTAACTTTCCTCGTGTTAACCCTTTGACGCTATTAACTTGCTGTTCGAAAGAATCCCACTCCCCAGAAATCGCACGAGCCGTCTTAGCCAACTCATGACCCATTTGCGTTAAATGTACTTTCCTGGCTACCACTTCGTAGAGAGGCACTCCAACAGCATCCGTAATTTCTTTTAAGCCCATAGAGGCCGTTGGTTGGGTAACATGAACCATGCGAGCGGCCGCGCTAACGCTTCCAGTCTCAGCAAGAGCGAGAAATAGTCTTAACTGCCTAAAAGTAATATTCATCAGCATTTACCTATATATAAACGTATTAATATCGATTTTACTTTACATATAAATTTCCCTAAGATCGCCTCAAAGGACAATTTATGAATATCTTGCTAGATCCCACCATCCTCTTTTTCATCTTCGGCATCTTTGCGGGCCTCGTGAAATCCAATTTAGAAATTCCACAGCCCATTTCTCGATTTCTTTCGCTATACCTTCTGATGGCTCTGGGATTAAAAGGTGGATTTGCTTTAAACAAATCAGGCTTTACTCCTGAGATTGCTATTAGTCTTGGTCTGGCGATCACTTTAGCAATAGCCATTCCGCTATTGGGCTACAACTGTCTTAAATACAAACTAGATAAACTGGATGCCGCCGCGATTGCCGCTACTTACGGATCTATTAGTGCGGTTACTTTTATTACTACTACACAGGTCTTAGATCAAAGCGGTATTAGTTATGGCGGACACATGGCCGCGGCAATGGCCCTCATGGAGTCGCCCGCCATCATCATCGCCATCATTCTTGCCAACAGAATTCGTCAACAACGCTCAGGCAATGCCAGTGGCCACACTTCATTGGGCAAGATACTTCACGAATCATTTACTGATGGTGGGCAACTACTCTTATTGGGAGCCTTAGTAGTAGGGCTCATTTCAGGTGATTCGGGTCATAAAGTCATGGCGCCCTTTTCGATTGATTTATTTAAGGGTTTATTAGCTTTCTTCTTGCTCGATATGGGATTGCTTGCCGCTAAGAGTGTAGGGGAACTCAAAGGTAAGCCTTCGGTGACTTTAGCTTATGCCTTCATCGCGCCGCCTACCCATGCGATGATTGCCTTGGGTTTATGCCATATATTTCATATCTCTCTGGGAGATACGATCCTTTTGATGATTTTGGCGGCAAGCGCTTCTTATATTGCGGTTCCAGCAGTATTGCGCCATGCAATGCCCGAGGTAAGTCCAGCCTTGTATATGGGCATGTCCCTTGGCATCACCTTCCCTTTAAATATTATCTTAGGCATTCCAATCTATAGCGCAGTAGCCAAATATTTTGTTTAAAAACATCAAAATAAAATGCCAATTCATCCAAAACCCTATTCTGGACTCAAGGCGAGTTTGCTAACTCAACATGGCAAAGAGTCGGTCATTTGTCCACAACTCCTTGACTCTAATGGCTTAGAAGTTGTCCATATCTCTGGGTATGACACAGACGAACTAGGTACCTTTACTAGAGATATTCCAAGATATGGCTCCCAACTAGATGCCGCCAGAAAAAAGGCTAGGGTTGGAATGGAATTATCAGGTTCTATGCTTGGCATTGCCAGCGAAGGTGCTTTTGATAATGATCCCTATACGGGCATGCTTCCTTGGAATTACGAGTTAGTAGTTTTAATAGATGACATACGCAAACTTGAAGTTATTGGTTTTTTTGGCGGGCACGCTCAAAGCACCAGCCGGCAAGTATCAAGTTGGGATGAATTAAATGCGCTTCTTTCAGAGGCACAATTTACTACCCATCAATTAGTCGTTCGACCTGATGATGAATATCACCCAGAGTGTCGTAAAGGAATCAAAGATCTTGAGTCTTTGAAAGAAGCGTTCGATTGGGCAACTAACCTTTCAAAAAAGGGAAATGTATTTGTAGAGAATGATTTAAGAGCACATACCAATCCCACGCGTATGTCTAACATATTGAAGGCTACACAAGATCTCTCAAGAAAGATGAATTCTGTATGCCCAGAGTGTGAGTCACCTGGCTTCTGGATCACAGAAAGAAAGAAGGGCTTGCCATGCTCTAGCTGTGAAGCGCCAACAAATCTGCCAATAGCTAATGTATGGTCATGCGTAAAGTGTGCGTACAAAAAAGAAGAAATGTTGCTGGATCAAATCAAGGCGGATCCATCAAAGTGCGATTACTGTAATCCCTAAATATATTTGTCGTTTAAAACGACATTGCCAACACAAGGATGAATAATTGACTTGTCCTTTTAAAGGGCATTTGATGACCCTGATATCCCAATCTAGAGCCAGAGTGGTGGCATCCTGATTGACGGATTGACTCTATAGAAAGTGACCGACTACGCTAATAGCAAGGTAGAGGCGCCATTGAGGGCTTCTAATAAAAATAGCCCAACAAGTGGGCTATTGAGATTCTTGGTGGCCCGGGGCGGAATCGACCAGGGCTGAGGATGCATAATGTCTTTAGAACTGCTCCTTAAAGTAGTCGGCAACAGCCTGCTGGAAGATGCTGTAACCCCTCTGATACATCATCATATGACCCGCATTAGGCACAACTACATATCGCTTATTGGCATTAGGCAATTGCTCAAAGAAGGGCATTAATTGCTTAGTATCAGCCACATCATCATATTGACCGTGAATGATCATGGTGGGCACAATAATTTGAGTTGGATTGAGCATTGGTAATTTAGTCACTAGGTCTAATTGTGGGCTAGTCGCAGTATTTACTTCAATCGCTGCGGCACTCTTAGCGTAGGCATCTACGGCTTCTGGGAAGTTATCTTCTTTGGGGGTCAGAGAATAAAAGCGGCCATGCCAACCAGCCTCAGGAATTTGAATGTAAACCTTATCTTGATATGTTTTTAGATTGGCTCTACGCTTGCCAATATCGATACTATCGATACCCATCTGCGCGTAAGAAACATATCGATCTACTTTTTCCGGATGGGCCATTACAAACAAACCGCCATACTGAGTCCCATAAGACCAGCCCAATAAGCCTACCTTGGGAATATTTCTAGATTTCATTACAAAATCAACGGTTGCGTTTAGATCGCTGGCGGCGTCCTCTGTAGTGAAATGTTGCTCTGGATGGGTAGATCTTCCAAAGCCTCTAATGTCCAAAGCAAATACATCGAAGCCTTGTTTGGCCAACACATCCATTAGGCTAATGTCTGGCTTACTTGGAACTCGCAAATCAAAGGATTCCTTGCCAGCTGTAGCAGAGCCGTGAGCTAAAACAATCACCGGTTTATTTTTTGGACTAACAGTAAATTTTTCCCAAACATATATCCTGATGTCTCCGTTTTGAACCCAGTGCTCAGCACTTTGTACGCTACCTGAATTATTTTTTTCTGCCATTACATTTGAAAAGTTGATAGCAAGCAATGCCGCAACTAGAACCTTGATTAGCCTCATTTTGTCTCCAATTTATTTTTATAAACTACAAAATCAGAATATCACGACAAAAGAATCGAAGTGGTGCTTCAAATGAAAAAACCGCCCGAAGGTGGCTTTAGTGGTTCTTGGTGGCCGGGGCGAAATCGAACCAGGGCCTAGGATTTCTTCCTATTGGCTTAACTTATGGGGTTTTCCAAAATGATCTTCCTTGGGATAAATCCAAACTGTCTTCACTGGCCCCATACCAATAATTTGCACTTGGGTATCAGCCGCCATGGCGCCATCAAAATGTATGCCGTTAGCCGGATGAAACATCAGACTACCTGCTGGCATTGGAATATTCTTTTTTGGATCCCACTCAGGACCCATACCTGCATACCAGACCCCGCTGATTACCGTAACAAATCGATCTTGATCGTGAGAATGGGGTGCACTCATTACCCCCGCAGGAAAAATATTGCGGACCACATAAATTCCTGGCTTGCTAGGGTCTCCGTATAGGGTGGTTTGCTTGACGCCGTTTTCATTGGTCTTCCAAACAATCTGATCTTCTTTAACTGTAATAAATCCGCCGGGTAAATTCTCTGCATAAACTGTCGCGGAGAATAAAAATGTAAATAGCGTGGCCAACAATACTTTCATACCGAACTCCCTATCTTTTACCTTAAATAAAAAATCACCCAAAAGGTGGTTAATGTCCCCTCCAATCGATAACTATCTTGAATTGGCTTTTTATATGACAATTTAAGATAGTGCTAAGTGCGATGGAATATAGCTAGGACTAACCCTTGAGCATAATAAGAATTGTCGTTTTAAACGACATCGACCGACACGGGGACGTGTAATTGATTCGTCCCTTTAAAGGGCATTTCTAGATGGGGATATCCGAAATTTATAGCGGTCAAGCCGCAAAAGAGAATAGCCCAACAAGTGGGCTATTAGGATTCTTGGTGGCCCGGGGCGGAATCGACCAGGACCTGAGGATATCTAATCTTTGGTTGGTATTAAAAATCGTAGATTCAAACACGAAGTGCAACACGGTTTAAGGACTGCATAAATACTTCATTGGGGGTTTTAAATCCTAATCGTTTTCTAGGTCGGTTGTTTAAACGGTCCTGGATCATTCTAAGCTCCTTATCGGTCACAGTAGATAGCGGTCTCTTTTTGGGGATGTATTGCCGCAATAGACCATTGAAGTTTTCATTTGATCCACGTTGCCAACTAGCAAACGGATCCGCAAAGT
>NZ_JAYGQR010000014.1:0-11511 GCF_035012665.1 Polynucleobacter sp. AP-Nickl1-40-C4 | reverse complement strand
GATCTGCCTCTTGTAATATCCGAACAATTTGTTCGTCTGAAAACCGTGCTCTCTTCATACCTGCTCCTTAGGTTGAAGGAGTCATTATCTCTAAAAGCTTTTGGTCTGAAAATCCTAGGGCAGGTCAATGGCCCAAAAGGCAGTCAGAGAGAAGGCAATCCCCATTCGATTGGCCTGCGCTATCTTTAGCGTGAGCGAGACCTGCTATCGCTATGAAGCGAAGAACAATGTGCAGAACGAGCTCATTGCCAACTGGCTGATCCGCTTAACGGACAACAACCGCAGTTGGGGGTTTGGCCTTTGTTATTTGTATCTACGCAATGTCAAGAACTACACATGGAACCACAAACGCATCTACCGGATTTACCGCGAGCTTGAGCTCAACCTGCGCATCAAACCCCGTAAGCGTTTGGTGCGAGATAAGCCAGATGCATTGGTCGTGCCGCTGAGTATTAACCAAGTCTGGTCGATGGACTTTATGCATGACCAGTTGCAAGATGGCAGAAGTATCCGTCTGTTTAATGTGATTGATGACTTTAATCGTGAAGCCTTAGGTATTGAAGTGGACTTCTCATTGCCGGCAGAGCGAGTAGTTCGTAGCTTAGATCAAATTATTGCTTGGCGAGGTAAGCCTGCTGTTATACGAGCGGACAATGGGCCCGAACTCGTCAGTGGCAGACTCATGGAATGGGCAGCAAAGCATCAAATCCACATACAACATATCCAGCCAGGTAAACCACAGCAAAATGCCTATGTGGAACGCTTTAATCGTACCGTCAGATATGAGTGGCTATCTCAGCATTATTGGGAAAGCATTAACGAAGTTCAGGAGTTTGCAACGCAATGGATGTATAAATACAATCATCAACGTCCAAATATGGCATTGGGCGGCATTACCCCGAAACAGCGACTGGCCATGGTTGCTTAACTAATCCTACTTTTAGGCTCGGTTAAATAAGGGGGGATTACCGGAGTTTAATATGAACCAAGAGTTAATCAATTGGATGCAAAAGAGGGTGGCGAATGGTGCCGTTGGTCCATCAACTATTAGAGGTATGGCTCCCGCCGGAACGGCAGGAAAAATCAAAGACTATTTTCGTAAGTGGGATATTAAAACTATCAGAGCGCATAGTGAAGGTGATTTTTTAAAAAAACTAGATGCAGTTACTGATGGACTTTTGAATGCCCTTCCACATGATGCAAGGCATTGGGGTATGGCCAGAAAGTGTGCGAATATTTTCTTGCGAAACTGCCTATACAACAGATATTTGTGCAAGCACTATAAATTGGAGCCTCTGGAAGCGTGGCTAGAAATTCCACTGGATAGTCATACTGGAAAAGGGCTCATCATTCACTTTGAAAAAGGGATGTTGCCAAGGTGGAGAACGGTAATTTCACTTACACGTGAAGAAAGCAGTCAATTTCAACGGGCTGCTCTTGATTTGGCCAAGAAAAAACGAGTTTGCCGAATTCATCTTGATGATTTCTTATACCAAGGCGAGCATGTCACTCGGGTTTCACCTACTATTCCACTGAAGCTTTAATACAATAAGTAAGCCAATCAGTGCGGAATTTGGAAGGGACTAAATCCTATTCTCAGCCAAAATCTATATTCAATAGTTCGCGCCAAATTTCTTTCGTGCCGTCCATTTTTAAACGATGCTCTCTGGTTCATTGCTAACTCTTTAATGCAAAATGTAGTCGCAAAAATCTGAAAGGTTGATATTGATGCCATTTTTCATCAATGAGTTGGAGTTACGAGGGCGTGGATTGCTCTCAACAGAGGAATTTGATGACTCCCCATGGCTCGTATATAAAGTCCTGGATTTTCCTGTTCCCCAGGAATGGACGCTTGCCATAGGGTAAACCACAAAAGGGTGTCCGTGTGTAATTTCCCTTGGCTGATGTTATGTCTGCCAGTTGAACCAAGTCATATTCAATCATTTGGGCATTGTGATAGTTCAGTGGAATAGCATTCGCCCGTATTCCTAGTGGCTAATGTAAATGAATTGCCTGATGACTCGATTGAATCCATTGGGGTAGAGGGCCATAATTGCTAGAATGATATTTTGGAAGATTAGAGTGGAGTGCCATCATGACATCACAGATATCAAAGCCATTCCCCGATGATCGATTGAATCGTCAAGACTATGCCAATGGGTTAATTAAATTCATTAAAAGGCTAGATTCTGGAGTTATCGCCATTGATGGTGAATGGGGTGTGGGGAAGTCGTGGCTTGGCGACAGGCTTAAGCGGGGATTAGATCAAGAAGGAATTGCTTCAACAATCTGGATCGATGCATTTGAAGCGGATTGGGAGGATGATCCTGCGCTTTCTTTGGTTGCCGCTATTGCCAATCAGGTGGGGTCCGTTAATAAGGCTTCTTGGCTCAAAAAAGCAGCGCCTTGCCTAGCCCGACTGATTCCTGCAGGTGCCAAGGCTGTGGCTAAAGCCGCTGCTAATGCTGCGGGGTTTAATGATGAAATCGTTGATGATCTATCCGATGCCATCAAGGATGAAAGTAGCGCCTATATTGAGTCTCGACTGAAGGATTTGGCCGATAGAAAACAGGCGTTAATACATTTGAAGAATTTATTGGCTGAGGTTGTTGGCCAAAGCACTAACAAGAAGCTCGTAGTATTTGTAGATGAGCTTGACCGGTGTTCGCCTGAGTACGCGATTCGTTTTCTTGAGCGGCTAAAGCACTTATTTAATATTGAACACGTTATCTATATCCTATTATGGAATCGTACGCAGATTCAGGCTGCTGTCGAAACATTTTATGGGGTGGGATCAGGTGGTCAAATGTACCTTGATAAATTTATTGATTTTCCATTACATCTACCGCTGAGCCATATTAGTAAAGGCACTATTGGCCCTATGCGAAGTCTACTTGAATCGCTGAGTGGACGATTTAATCGAGATGAGAGGCTTGCGTTAGATGAAAATATTTACTGGCTCGATGCTATTGCAACATTATTGTCTCTAACCGCGCGGGAGTCGGAGCATCTAGCTAGATGGTGGGTAATGTCACCAAATAGAAATACTGTTGGCTTAGAAACATGGCTGCTTGGTTTTAAGGTTAAGCATCCCAATTTATTTGCTGACATTAGGGATGGGAAAGAGGATGTTCATGTAAAGGTGCGGGATATATTGAATGCGTTATCTCCCGACGATAATTTAAAAGCCGTTGTTGAGACATTGGTCAATGTGCATAGTTGCTATATGCTGAATGATTTTGATCACTTGGATGCTGGTACCGTCCAATTTCTTGGTGGAAGGTTTGCCCATCCTCGTGACGCTCTGCCTGCGGCGATTAGGCGTTTAGAAACCTTCTATTAGAGATTTGGTTGGCTTTTGGCGGGGGCGTCTATTTTTTCTGTGGTTCAGTTTTGAGATGGGAGAGCAATGCACTACTCTTAATGCTATTACTAGAAGGTGCCTCTTGGACGGCAATAAATCATAAACCGCACCCCTTACCTTGCTTGAAATTTACTATATTTTTTAATAATTTATGAAAATTCAAAAGATAATATTTTCCGATCATCCCATCTTCAAGAATCACGAAGTGGATTTTGAGGCAGAAGATACTGAATTTGTTTTTTTGGTTGGAAATAATGGATCGGGAAAGACTAGTGTGCTTGAGACAGTCTATAGAATTCTGACTCAGGGTCCAAGGGGTGTTGAAACATATCGAATTGCTTTCTTTTTCAGGTTAAGCCCGGAAGAGCTTGCATCACTCCCGGATGACTCTCAGCCCATTAAAAATCACAACATCAAATTAACTCTCAATTTTAAAAATGGGGGTTATTGGTGGGGGTTAACTGACCGCGATGGAAATGCGTTGACTGATCAGAGTCGCAGTCCTTTGGATGGCGGCGAATTGTTGAAAATCATGAAGATCATTTATTCAACAGTTGAAACTAGTTTTAAAGGAGAGTCTCCAAAAGGGGTTACCGCAAAAAATAGCGATGAGTTAGAAATTCCAAAGGAGGAATCAATTAACCTATCCAAGGAGATTCCTCAGTTATTGGTGGATATTAAAGCCCTTGATGATGCAGAGGGCTCATTCTGGCTTAAGAATAATGAAGGCAAAGAAGTTGGCGTAATCCCACATATTGAAAGAAAGTTTGATAGATTTACGAATGCTTTTGATATTCTTTTTGATAATTCTAAAAAATTTATAGATATAAGAAATGTAAATGGCGCTAAGAGTTTAATATTTAAAGATAAAGATGGTACGGAAGTAGGGCTCGAATCCTTAAGCACTGGTGAGTGTCAGGTTATATTTCGTGTTGCATATATATTGAAGAACTTGGGAAAGCTTGATGGTGGAATTATTCTCATTGATGAGCCTGAACTGAGTCTTCATCCGCTGTGGCAGGAAAAGTATCGTGATTTCTTGGCCAAAGTTTTTCAGGGGAGGGATGTTCAATTTATTATCGCCACACATTCACCATATATTTTCCATGGTATGAATATTAGTAAAGATGTATGTGTGAAGATAAACAGGCGTGAGCCTAGGAGTAGTTGTATTAATCTAAAAATTGGGGGTGGGCTGGAGCTATCTCCAAACTTGGTAAGCTATTTGGCATACGATATTTCATCGACAAGTCTTCATATTGAATTATTTGCCTTGTTGTTTCAAAAAGTATTTAATGATGTGAGTGCAGGGCTCAAGGAGTTAAATGAGTGGTTACAGAGTCCTGAAGGGGGAAGTCTCCCCATAGAAAAATCATTTTCAAGGGTGGGGAAAAACGGAAATTATAAAGTTGAAAATGAGACCTTACCTGTTTGGATTCGAAATAAAATTCATCATCCTGAAGAAGGGGCTAGGCCCGATTTCAGTCGTGATGATCTTAGGAGGTCTCTTGATGTGATGATTAAATTGCTTCGTACGCATGAGCAGGTGCGTGCTATATAGCTTTAATGGTCGGGGTGAGGACGCAAGTCAGCTATTGGTGGGATCTTTAATCATACCAAGTTGAGAGAAGGTAAATCAACATATGCAGTCGTATGATCTAATCGTGAGCCAAGCTTGACCTCGGAGAATGTAAATTCACCTGGAATGCAGTGGTCATCCAGTTGAACGGCATTAAGAAATGCGCCAGAGATGTCAACTTCCGCGAAACTGCTATTTGTAAATCGTAACTGTCCAAGGCGAGCATTGCGAAGGGATGCTCCAGTAAGGAAGGTGTTCTCGAGGTGGAGTCCTCCAAGGCTGGAGCCATCTAGATTGGCATTGGCAAGTGATACATTGCGAATTACGCAGTGATTAATGCGAATTCCCGATAGATCTATCCCTGAAAGGTTGGCGTGTGGTTGAACCTTGGGATTTGGATATAGCTCTTGTAAATCATTGAGTGTATAACGCTGGCCACCAGATACGAAAGAGAAGTTGGTGAAATCAAGAATAAAGGTCAACTGATGAATTGGCTGGTGCGACTGGGCCCATGCCGCATTGATCGCGCTTGAGTTCACAGCTTGCTGCGTATTGATGTACTGCCGTACGGCCTTTTCAGCATCCTGCCCAATGGGTGTTCTCCATCTAATTTGCGTTTCGAAACACTGAAATGCAGTAGGTGGAAATCTAGCGTTTATAGCCTTGACAACAGCCTCTCTATTTAAGAACCAAAACTCTCCTGGACTCTCTCTTTCCCTCATGCCGAGTGATCTCAGAATTTTGAAGACGGATAGAGGAAGGTACATTCGTGTATTTCTTACGTTTTACTATAAGCAAAGTGCTTGCATACAATTGCTGCTGTAATTTCAGAATATCCCTAAATGAGATGTGGCAAGGCTTATCTTATCGGATATAAGATTCAATTGATCATCCTCAATATGAATTACATCTAATGTACAAAACTCTAGAATTAGAGCTGTTTTTTAATTGTCCAGCTTTAGATCTGAGTAAAGTTTTTTTAAATATGCAGAGTCAATCAAAGCCACCTCTTTAGCGGCCTCAATGTCTCCACAACCAGCAGAACCTCGTAATTTAATTGAGCCTGATTCAATACCAGCTTTGATTAGACCAATTGATTCATTGGAGTTAAGCGCCATGGTAGACCTCTTTATTTTGGTTTGGTGAGCTTGAACCCTATCATGTTTGAGTGACTGCATGAGTAAACATGGGCGGCTAATTTGGAAAATTTATTATAACGATGCTTAAGCATCGATAATTTATATATCAGCTATATTTCTAAGTATATCGATGCATATGCATCTTTTATTAATATTAGATGTGAAATTATGAGATAATCGATGACATAACATCGTTTATCAGGGCATCTCAGTGAAAATCAAGATTACCAAACCTCAGGATCTAGGATTGTTGATTAGGGCAACTCGTAAGCATCAAAAGTTGCGCTTGGATGATGTTGCTGGGAGTGCTGGATTGGGGCCTGTTTTTGTGCGTGAGGTAGAGCGGGGCAAGGAAACCGTTCAATTTGGCCGCGTAATTAAGCTCTTGCAAGAACTTGGCATTGAACTTAGTGCAGATGTAGCGGATGACATATTGGCCAATTTTGAAAAATTGCAGGCGGAAGGTGTTAAGCCACTGCCGCCCAAGCGTCGGTTTTCTGTGCCAAAGGCGGGTTCAGTATGAGCGCGCGCGTACTGGATATATTTATTAATGACCAGAGGGTTGGGCAACTTGCTGAGCAAAATAATCTTTGGAGTTTTGAATATGAACAAGACTGGATAAATTCGCCTGAGACATTTGATTTATCTCCAGCTTTATCAAGGACGCGGTTGTTGCATCAGGATGGCGCTACTAATAGACCAGTGCAGTGGTATTTTGATAACCTGCTTCCCGAAGAAAGTATGCGAACCATTTTGGCTCGCGAGGCAAAGCTGCCAAGCGAAGATGCTTTTGGACTACTGGCGTATTTTGGACGTGAGTCGGCTGGCTCACTAGTATTAATGCTGCCAGAAGATGTGACGCCGCAAGAACAAGGGTTGGCCCCATTAAGTTTTCCAGAGCTAAGTAATCGCATCGCTAATTTGCCGCATGCCTCCATTTCACAAAATGCGCCAAAGAAAATGTCTTTGGCAGGGGCGCAGCATAAGCTCTTGGTTGTGCTTCAGGGTGAGGCGTTGTTTGAGCCTTTAGCGAGCACGCCTTCAACACACATCTTAAAACCTAATCACCAAGATCCGGCTTACTCAGCATCCGTGATGAATGAGTATTTCACGATGAAATTAGCGCGGGCTCTTGGGTTAGATGTGCCTAATGTGTATCGTCTTTATGTTCCGCAGCCAGTTTATGTAATTGAGCGGTTTGATCGTGTTATCTCGCCGTCAATTCAAACGAAGCGATTACATATTATTGATAGCTGTCAGTTGCTAAACAAATCACGTGAATTTAAATACTATGGTGCCAATTTAAATGCTCTTGCCCAGGCGGTTAACCAATGTCGAAACAAGGCCGTTGCTCGATTGGCCATCTATCGTTGGTTGGCGTTTAATTTGTTGGTGGGCAATGGAGATAATCATTTAAAGAACCTATCGTTCTTGGTGGATGCATCGGGCATTAATATTGCCAACGCGTACGATCTTCTATCAACAGCAGTCTATGACACGCGTACTTTTGCTAATGAAAAAGCGACTTGGCCCAATACGGCGCTAGCTTTACCAATTGGCGATGCGAAAACTTTCTCTGCTGTTACGCGGGAAGATGTTTTGGGTGCTGGAAGGGCTTTGGGTTTGAGTGGGCAAACGGCTGAGCGAGAGCTTGATCGCCAGCTAGCAGTATTGCTTCCAGCAGCAGATGAACTGATCGAGGAAATTGAAAGTTCGTATATGAAGTTTGAATTGGAATATCCCGATGAGCCGTCGGTAGCAACGACCCTTGCTAGTGAACGTCAGGTGTTAAGAGCGATTCGTCATGCGATATTGGCTGAAATGTTCAAGCGGTTGATGGTCTAAAGGGCGTGAAGTTTGGCGTCAATTGATAACAATGTGAAGCTATCATTGAAGGGAATTGAGTTAAGCTGGCGAATCAATCGTTGAAAGACTTTAATAAGCGTATAAATTAAACTAATGACTATGTAACCATGGCTTATATACCTTGTTTCGATTCAAGTCAATTAGAGGCAACATGTAAAGTTTTAGCTGATACTAGCAATGGACTCAGGGGTGAAGAAATTCGTCACATTCTTGCTGAGATTAAGGTAGCAGATCCTGATTCGAGTCTAACCAAATGGAAGCGTCTATTTAATGCTCTAGCTTATGTGCAAAATAAGCACCAAGTTGGGAATCACCTTATATTGTTTATTAACCGTGCCATGGCGCCAGCGCGTTATATTTCAACACCAGAACTATTTGAATGGCGACGAGATGGGTTAAATGTAGCATTAGCATTTGCTGGATATGCAGTTAGAGATGATGGTAGGGTTGTTCATACAAGCCGTGAAACCACTCTATCTGGAGCGCGGGCGCGTGCTAACCGATTGCAATCACTTTTAGAGTCACGTGGCACACACCAGGAGGTGTATAAGTATTGTCGGTCTGAGTTATTGGAGGAGAATTATTTCCACGCCGTACTTGAGGCTGTTAAGGGTATTGCAGAGCGAATTCGTCAGTTATCTGGCTTAAAGACTGATGGCGCTGAGTTGGTGAATCAAGCTTTTTCTACCAGAGCGCCTATTCTTGCATTTAACTCACTTCGATCCGAAACTGACATAAGTGAACAGAAGGGGATTGCGCATTTACTGATTGGCGTCTTGTCTGCGATCCGCAACCCGATTGCACATGCACCTAAAATCGTGTGGGCAATGCCAGAGCAGGATGCAATTGATATCTTTTCCGTATTGTCATTTGTGCATCGCAAACTTGACAATGCAGAAAAAAGATGAATTTTATACGTCATCAACCTTCTAGAATTTGGATATATGACTTCGATAAATAATTCTCAGCAAGGTAGATATTTGTTATTTTTGGATATTCTTGGTTTTAGTGATCTGGTTGAATCTAAAGGAGTCAGTGAAATATATGCAGTTATCGATAATGCGCTGAAAACCTTCGGACGATGGGAAGAGCTCAATGGCTCATTTAAGACCATTTATTTTTCTGACACTTTTATTTTTTATCAGGAGTCCAAGGGCTACGGTAAGTGGGCGTTTCTTGATATCTACGCTATCGGTGGCATGGTATTGTCCGCCCTATTGGCGGCGCATATTCCTGCGCGCGGAGCAATTTCATTTGGTGAGTTTGAGGTTCAATTTGACTCAACAGGCCGCCATCAAGTGTATTTCGGAAAGGCTTTAGTTGAGGCATACAAGGCTGAGCAGCTTGAGAAGTTGATTGGAATCACCATTCTTCCCTCTGCATGGAAGCCCTACGAAGAACAAACACCAGGGATTGTTGATGTGTTCGCTAAAGAGGGGGTTTGGCTGATGCGAGAGGACGGCATCCTTCTTCTCAATCCGTTTATAAAGTTACGGAGTTGGTATGTCCCCGCCATGATTGGTGAAGTTGATAGACCGTATTCTAAGTGGGATGCGCCAGAGTTTCCGAATGACATACTTGGTTTCAAGTTTCTTCGAGATAAGGCTGCGCACTACGCAGCGGAAAATAATTTCACCAGTCCGGTGGCAATCAAGTACTACGCCACAATTTGTTTTCTTAAAGACATTCTTGGTAGGGATCTTTATGAGTGGGGTGAGCGGGCAGCATTGCCTATTAATTTTTAGATCCTCTATTTCCTTGCTGTTTGAGCCCCCAAAAAATTGATGCATACTTCTATAACGATTTCTGAATGAACAGCTAAAAACCGCAGGCTTAATAAATGAGATCCCCTATTTGCTTATTGGAGTTTCAAATTGCAGGCGCACTGTTTAATGTGGCACCAGAAAAGGAAATCCAGTGTATTCAACATCGCGATGACTATCAGTTTGATCTTGTTTTTGTGGATGAGAAGAAGTTTGGGATTCGCGTAAGATTTAATGAGGATGATGCACATCCTGAAATTGTGCTACCAATTTCCTCGCTGGAGTATTTATGGGCATTTTCTCATTACTGCTGGGTCCTTACGCAGGAATATGCTGCATCCCAAAGGGGTGGGTCGGAAAATTTTAATTGCCTGGGGAATGAGCGCTTAAAAACATCCTCTAAATTATTGCAATGGGCGAGGAGAAATCTTTTTGACTCAGGGATTGAGCGGTGGCCGGAGTTGGGTCCTCGCCCAATGCAAGATGCATGTTGTTTTGACGATTCCCAAGTCGCGACTGAGTTGTTTCTTGTTGCGCTTGGTTGGATCATGCATCATGAGATTGCTCATGTGGTTCTGCGCCACCCGCTGATTCGGACCTCATTCTTGGAGCAAGAGGAACGTGAGGCTGATCAATTTGCTACTGAATGGCTGCTGGATGGATTGAAGAAAAATGATTCAAGATTTAGAAAGCGCGCTCTTGGTGTAGCAACTGCGGTGCTAGCAATTCAAAGTCTAGAAGTTGATTCAACGGCTTGTTTAAGAAATACCCATCCTGATGCACATGATCGTATTTTTCAAAATATCGAGTTATGTGGATATGCTGGGGATGAGACTATTGAAGCATTTTGCGTGGTTGTGCTGCAATATTTATTTTGCCAAACAACGATAAAAGTCAATGTAGATGGCAATTCATTTTCGGAAATTTTAAGCGATCTTTTGTTTGATATTTCCCGAGCAAAGAATGCGCCCAATTAATGAGTGGAGATGTGATTCCCTTTGCGTTGCGCTCTTCCTAATTCTTTTGCCTGAGGGGTGCTTATAATATTCTGGGAAATTGTTACGTCTGATACAAAAGAGGTTGGATTCTAAATGGATACCCTAGTTCATGTGTAGTTTAAAAGGGGACCTCAAGAAAATACTTGGTTATACGATAGAAGACTGAGCTCTACCGCTAAATTAAGGCGAATTAAATCAACTGCCGCAAAAATGGCTTTTGATTAAAAAGGGTATGGGGGTAGCGCAAACTTACGATGGGTATCTCCAATGAAATTATCGGAATAATTTCCCATGCAAGATCCTTCATAGGCCCATCTTATAGTCTAGCTGAGCCAAATTGTGGAGCTACATCATTGCGCCAATCCTCGGCGCTTAAGCAGATCTTTTTATCATCAGGTAACTTTTGATTAGAAAGTTCAACGATTTTTTCAATCAGATCGGTATGTTGATTTATCAACTCAGAAATATTATTTCCTGAAAGCAAATTGTATTGTCTATTGAAGTTTTGTTGTCTATCTATGGGTGGGACGGCTCGAGCTTGAGATAGAAGGCCAAGCAAGCTCGATGCCATTAATGATTCTAGTAACTCTACAGTCTCTGAATCAAGAAAGGCTGCATATTTTTCAATGGTGAGCGATAGCGAGGATTTAAATTGCTCGACCTCATTATGAAGATGGTGGATTCAACTACGAAGTGCAACTTTGAACAACTAGTTAAGGAGGCTAAGGATGTTTTAGTATCCAAAGCTTCTAGACCTGCAAGTCAAAGTAGCCATGACCTATCAACACCTTAGCCAAACTGA
>NZ_JAYGQR010000013.1:0-20969 GCF_035012665.1 Polynucleobacter sp. AP-Nickl1-40-C4 | reverse complement strand
GCTCAACGACTTGCTTGACTGCCTCTAACTTGAACTCTTCAGTAAACCGTCTTCTTGTACTCATGACACACCTCCTAATAGACTAAATATTAGGCTAGAAAGTGTCTATAGAAGTGGTAGCGATTCAAATTCACCACTAACCTCTTGAATCTATTGAGGTCTTAACTACAAGACCCCTAGGGCTTCTTTCTTATGAGAGCAGATAACCAAAGAAATCTATTAGGATTTCAAGAGGTTACGTCGCCTGATTATCGGTGTGTGAGCTTTTGTGTGACTAATTAAGCAATATATAAAAAATCACTACCTCACTCTTTGTTTTTCAAAATCAATGAATATTTGGAGCAACCATTTAACACTTGATTGCTCCAAAGTACTTTTATGTATGGAACTGAGCGTTACTTAAAGTAACGCTTATATAGCGTTTTGCATCGATCAACTGAATCAAGACCCATAAGTGACAGTCAGCAATTCTTACCAAACTTCCTAAACTCGACCAAAGCGCTCGTATGATCCCAACTCCATAGGTAAATCTCCCATCTTTTTGCAGAGAATGAAAATAGTGGGATCATTTCTTGCCCATCAGCGTAAGTAGTGCTGAGGTGGTGACCTTGACCCCAGTTTTGATGCTGGGCTCTGGTACTGGGGCGAAGTATGGAGAGTGATTGGAGGCCGGCTTCTTGCCACCCGGCTGGGCTGCGGCAGCGATTAGCTCGGGTGGATAAACGCCGATACTCATAGTCAACGATGGGACACCTTGAGCAGCATAGACCGAAAAATCTTCGCTCGGCGTCTGGGGTCGTGCAATATCGACTTGATCGGGCCCGAGGACACTCTTGATTGCTGCATCGACACGCTGAATCACGTCCTCGTCGTTGATAACCGAAGACACACCTTCGACGATGTTGATATGCGGTTCTGGCGCACTGGACATGGCTGCTGCTGCAATCGCCATTCTTCGAACACCATCCCTCAGCAGACTGCCTACTTCAGGCGTGTAGGAGCGGAGTGTGCCGCGAACTACCGCCTGATCAGGAATGATGTTGGCCACTGTGCCGGCCTGGAAAGCACCCAACGTGATCACGCCGAACTCGCGCGGGTCTTTCTCGCGGCTGACGATAGTCTGAACGTCGGTCACAAAGTGAGCGGCGATGACGATGGGATCAATGGTTTTGTGCGGTGCGGAGCCGTGGCCGCCACGACCCTTGAAGGTGATTTCAAAAGTATCTGCGGCCGAGTACGCCGGCCCCGAACGATATTGCACGCGACCGAATGCGACCTCGCCGTTGGTATGAATAGCCAAGGCGACGTCGGGTTTTGGGAAGCGAGTGAATAGGCCATCCACCACCATCGCGTGTGCGCCCTGCAAGGTTTCCTCGGCGGGCTGCGCGACGAACATGAGTCGGCCACGCCATTGATCCTTCAGCGCCACCATGGTGCTTGCAGTGCCGACCCATGAAGCCATATGCACATCATGTCCACAGCTATGAGCGACAAAACTTTCATTGCCGTTCGATATCGCCTTGGCTCTGCTGGCATAGGGGAGGCCAGTCTTCTCTTCCATCGGTAGCGCGTCGAGTTCGGTGCGCACCATGATGGTAGGTCCAGCGCCGTTCTCGTAGATTGCCACCAAGCCTGTCTTACCCACTCCCTCGGTGACAGTAAAGCCTAACGCACGCATCTCAGCCGCAAGTTTGGCTGCGGTGCGCTTCTCATCAAAAGCGATCTCGGGATGAGCGTGGATATCTTGGTAGAGCACCTCAAGCGTCGGATAGGTGCGATCAACTTGGGTAACCACAGCGCTGTTCATGGCTCCTGTTTGCGCGCTGGCGGTAGCCACGAAAGCAAACAAGGAGATCAAGCATAGACGGCAGACGAGGTGATGATGCATGAAGAATTTCTCTCCTGTTTGGTAGTTGAACTGAAGTCTCGCTGGGGAAGGCGATATATTCAAGAAAACTTCAGACTTGCTGGGGAACTAACCTTTTTAGTGGTTTCGCCATACTGAATAACGTCTCCAATCATCTCAGCTGTGCAGGCAGATAAAGTCCACCCAAGGTGTCCATGACCTGTGTTGTAGTAAACATTTGGCTTACTACCTTTGCCTACTTTCGGCATCATAGTTGGCATCATTGGACGCAACCCTGCCCACGGAACAACCGAGCGTGTACTGACTTCTGGGAAGCACTGATTAACCCAATCAACCAATGGCTTGATTCGATCTGCTCGAATATCTCGATTCACGCCATTAAATTCTGCTGTGCCAGCAACCCTAAAACGATCCACTCCCAGGCGACTGGTAACAAGCTTGGTTTCATCATCCAAAAGGCTGACATTAGGAGCGCCCTCTTGGCTCGCTTTGTCGTTCAAATTGACAGTAATTGAATAGCCTTTAACTGGGTAGACATTAACTCGATCACCCAGCTGAGAAGCAAGGTCACGACTACCAACACCAGCACAAACTACAACATTATCAAAAACGAGCTGGCTAGCTTGTCCATCTTTGCCTAGCATTAAGTTCACACGATTTCCATCAGACTGAATAGAAAGAACTTCATGCTCATAAATGGTTTTAACGCCCAAATTAGCTGCAGCTTCAGATAGCCCAAAAGTAAATTTATGAATATCTCCTGTTGAATCGCTCTCCGTGTAATAGCCACCGTAATACTTACCAGCTAGAGTAGGCTCGATTTCTTTCATCTCTTGTGGCGTTACAGCAATGCGCCCTAAACCACCTTCGGCTAGCATTTTGGAGACCTTTCCAGCATGATCAAATCCGGCCTTATCACGGTAGATATGCAAGATGCCTTCACGTTTTAAATCAAAATCGATACCCTCTTGCTTTGCCCAAGAAAATAGATGCTTTCTGGCTTCAATTGCCATATGCGCAGTCTGAACAGTATTACTTTTGTAATTTGGTATGGATGTAATGAACTCTGCAAACCAAGAAATCTTATGCCAGTCGGGCTTTAAGTTAATTAACAAAGGAGCATCCTTTTTAAATACCCACTTCATGCCCTTCATGATGGTTGACCAGTGATTCCAGACCTCTGCATTTGATGCAGAAAGCTGACCACCATTGGCAAAGGATGTTTCCATGCCAGCATAACGATGACGCTCAATGAGAGTGACATCATAGCCACGCTTAGCCAAAACATAAGCAGTAGTCACACCAGTGATGCCGCCACCAATAATTACAAATGATTTCATTTACAGATCCTCCAAACGTCAGGGTTTCCCATTGCATATGCACAAGGGGCCCCCTCTGTTCTGGACCTGAGAGATTCGTAAGCATGTAATGCTTACTTGCTCCTTCGGTGTTATTGGGTGACGAAGACCCAATATCTCTTCAGAGTTTGAAAATCATTTCGGTTCTTTTGCCTGAGAGTTTCCGGGGCGGTTGCTCCTTCGGCGCTGTAAAAACAGTCTCTCCCGAGAATGATTTAAATACTATCGATACTATACCTTCAAATACTGATTGACCAATTCTCTCCAAAATGTAGCGCCAATTGCAATATTTTCATCATTAAAATCATATGCTGGGTTATGCACCATGCATGAGCCAGGGGTATCTCCGTTACCTATGAATAGATAGCAACCTGGAACTTTCTCAAGCATAAAGGCAAAGTCTTCGCTGCCCGATAAAGCTGGTCCATGACGGGTTATTTCCGTCTCCCCAAAATAATCAGCAGCCACATTTCTCGCGAATTCAGTCTCTGCATGTGAATTTACCAAAACGGAGTAACCAGGTCTCCAGTCAACCAATGCGGTCAACCCAAAACTTTCTGCCTGAGACAATACAAGGGCCTTAATCCTCTTTTCCAAATCAATACGTACTTGAGGGTCCAGTGCTCTTACACTTAACTCTAGCTTCGCATGAGCAGGGATCACATTATTAGCGTGTCCGGAATTAAATGCTCCAACTGTAACTACAGCAGATTTTTGAGGATCGACGTTTCTAGAAATAATGGTTTGCAAAGCCATCACAATTGAGGATGCAGCAACTATTGGATCTAGCGCCTTATGCGGCATTCCACCATGTCCACCTACACCATTAATCTCTATAGTTGCGTAGTCACTAGAAGACATAGTAGGGCCATCACAAAATACAAAATGCCCCACTGGATAACCAGGCATGTTATGAATTGCAAAAATAGCATCGCATGGAAAACGTTCAAATAAACCGTCTGCCATCATGCGCAATGCTCCGCCAGCACCCTCTTCCGCTGGCTGGAAAATTAAATTCAAGGTACCCGAAAAATTTCTAGTTTTCGCCAGCTCTTTAGCTGCCGCCAATAACATTGCGGTATGGCCATCATGTCCACAGGCATGCATGACGCCATGATTGCAACTTGCCCACTGCGCACCAGTCTGCTCCTTAATAGGCAATGCATCCATATCTGCTCGCAAGCCAATCGACATTTCACCCTTACCATTTTTTAGGACGCCAACAACACCTGTTCCTCCAATGCCTTCGTGAACTTCATATCCCCACAATTTGAGTTTTTCTGCAACTAATGCTGCAGTTCTGTGTTCTTCAAAAGCTAATTCGGGATGTTTGTGAATATCTCTTCTAACTGAAATAAATTCATCAACCTCAATTAATGAGATGGTCTCTGCATTGTTCATTATTAGAGTCTCTTATTGAGGTTGCAAATTAATTGATTTTGCAATCGCTCTAAATTGAGCAGTTCCATCACCATATACTTTGTTTAGCTCATTCAATGTTTGAGGCTTGGCAATTAACAGACTATTGGCATCAAGACCGGATTTCACTGTTGGATCTTCCAGTACTTCTGCTAAAGCTCTATTCAGAGTTTGCGCGATAGGCTCAGGCGTATCTTTCTTAACAAAATATCCAGTCCAAATGGAATATACAAAACCCTTCAGACCCTTGCTCTCAGTGATCGCTGGGTAATCCTTAACCCCGTCTAAGCGTTTTGAGTTCAGCATTGCCAATACCTTGATTCTTCCTTGCTTGGCTAACTCATCATGTGACTTACCATATGGAGCCAAGAAAAAGTCGATTTGACCGCCGATTAAATCTTGTAATGCGGGTCCAGCCCCTTTATAGGGAACGTGGGTCATTGGAATCTTAGTTTCTTTAGATAACTGTTCGCCAAGTAAGTGATAAAAAGAACCAGGCCCTACGCTTGCATATGAGAGTGGCTTACCTTCCTGAGCAGATTTTTTTGCAAAGGCTAAGAATGAGTCAATATCCTTCACAGGCATATCACTTCTTACCAAAAAGGCGATTTGTGCAGAACCAATCATCTGCACAAGACGAAAATCTTCACTTTTAAATTTGATGGCTGAATTTGCCAACGGGCCCAAAATTAACTCATTAGGTGACCCTTGCATCACCAAGTAACCATCTGCCGGAGCATTGAGGACCTTTTGAGCTGCGATTCCACCGCTTGCCCCACCGATGTTTTCAACAATGACAGCCTCACCTAATTTTTTGGCGAGCGGAGGACTCACAATGCGAGCGATGACATCTGAAACGCCACCAGCTGGATAAGGCACAACCAAGCTGACAGGCTTATTAGGGTAGGTTTGAGCCCCCACATGGCTTACAGCAAATAATAGCCACAACGATAAGGCTACAAACTTAGAAAATTTCACTTGAAAACCCCTTTTTGATCAATGTAGGGCTATTCTAGATATCATAAAATAGAATGTCTAATGCATTTTAATAGCATTAAGTATGATTTTTAGTTATCAATGGAGGTGCAATTGACGCTCACTCAACTAAGACACATGGCTGAATTAGCCAAGACAGGCTCATTCATTAAGTCTTCTGAAAATTTATTTGTCACTCAACCAGCATTAAGCAGAAGCATCAAATCTCTTGAGGATGAATTAGGCGCAAAACTATTTGATCGACAAGGCAGACAAACAACTCTTACTGCATTTGGCGAAGAAATCTTAAGTCGCTCACAAATTTTATTAGATTTAGCAAAAGATATTAAAGAAACTCACCGTAATTTTAAAAATGGATTGAGTGGACAGATTCGAATCGGAATGGGATCAGGTGCTGGAGCATTGTTGATGACTCCGTTGTTAGAGCACATTGTAGTTCATTACCCCCATCTTCGTATAGAAGTAGCGAGAGGAAAAACAGGGATGCTAATCGAATCACTAAGGGCAAGAAAATTAGATGCGCTCATTATTAATGCTAGATCAATGTTGCCAGCCCTTGATTTAAAGATGGAGGTCATCTATGAGACTCCAGGGGCATTCATGGTTCGAAAAGGTCATCCACTCAGAAAGCTTAAAAAGATTTCTATTGACGATCTTAGAAAATACCCTATCGCATCTACTGCACTAAGCGAGGATACTGAAAAAACGATTATTGATCGTTATGGAAAAGACGCCAATCTGGATAATCTGGTCAACATAAAGTGCAGTGAAATATCAAGCTTAGTTGAGGTAGCACAGCAGAGTAATACCGTACTGCTTGCAATTCGCAATTCAGCGCTAGAGTTAGAAGAACTAGTCTTGACACCACCATTAAATGCAACCGCTCGCTTTGGATTTGTAACGATTGAAAATAGAACAGAATCCCCTTTGCTGCGGCACGTTAGAGACTTTGTTGAAAAGGATCTCAGCGCGAGACCCAATCAGATGGCAATCAAAAAAGAATAAAAAAAACCCGCCAGTGGCGGGCTAAACTTTCAATTTATGGAGATTTAAAGTTTTTAAAAAGTATGGCGCATACCTAAGGCATAGTTATTTAAACCTGCACTAGCAGTCTTACCGGCTGAAGTGGTTACATTTGAAACAGTTGTCTGACCGTAGATTGCATAGATATTGGTGCGCTTGCTTAACCAATAGTTTGAACCAGCTTGCCAACCATTAAAGTTCGCCGTTGGTGAGCTTGCACCCATCAATGTATAGCGGCCGAGACCTGCGGAAGCCCATGCCTCAATAGCGGGGGTGATGTAACTACGAACACCAATCTGCTCTGCCGAACGACCAAGGTAATAAGAGGATGAAATCGTAGAAGTGGCCTTACGCGTCAAATACTGTGCATATGCTTTTAAGATTCCAAAATCATAAGTAGTGCCTGCGTAAAACTGATTGTCTTGTACATTCAATCCGTTACCACCAGGCAAAGTTGGTGCTGTTGAAGCACCATTTGCTTGAGCGTTTGTCCACTCATGTGAGTCTGTTAGCGTTGTGTTGCTAGCCGTATATTGCTTCAACGCTTGATATGCAGCAGTCGCATAAAATTTGTTGTACGTGTAATCAACACCCAAACCCCAACCGCTTGCATTCGTATTTCCACCAGTAATTGTGCTACCTGATGTAGTCTGAGTTTCATTTTTATTATTGAGTGTATAAATACCACTCGCCGTAAAACCAGCAAATGAGTCAGTTTTAAATGACAATGTATTGGCCGTGCGAGCTGTAAAGCCAATGTAGCTAGTTCCAGCACTTGCACTAGCAATACCTTGAGCACTTGCATAGATAACATTACCAGTAAGATTGTTAAAGGCGCCTGGATCAGTCGCCAAACCTGCATTGAAGATTGGCGTATATTGCAATCCTACGGCTACTTGTCCAAGACCATTTTGCTTTAAACCAACGAATGATTGGCGATTAAAAAGCCCCCCATTTGCGTTTCCTGAAAGATCCGCATCTTGTGGATAAATTTGAAATTCAGTTGTAAAAAATGCGCTCTTACCACCGCCCAAATCTTCACTACCCCTCAAACCAATACGGCTTGAGCTTTCTGCATTTTGCCCAAACTGACTAACGGTTGTTTTTGTCTCTACTCCTGTAGTTGGACTAACTACTCTTGAATTACCACCTATATATCCTGCATCAATAATTCCATAGACCGTGACACTTGATTGTGCTTGAGCAGCGCCCGCACAAACAGCTGCTAAACCGGCCGCTGTAATAATTTTTTTCATTTCCTACTCCCTATACCTTTTTAACTTTCAATTAATTTGGTGATCCGAATGCAAAACCTGCAATCGAAGCCAGTCTAGGTAAAGTTTGTGATGATGTCTAATGCATTATGATGTCATTTAATATGATTTAAAGTAATAGTATTGATTTTACGCCTCACATCAGACACATCAGATCAACCTACAGAGTGAATCAAATTTGGATTACAAAAAAATGCCAATCATTTCTGATTGGCATTTTCTCTACAATGAAATTGGTACTGATATGCTTGCTAGTCTGCTTTTATATTCTTTGTAAAAATTACTTTACCCCAGCGATCGATTTCTTTATTGAGATAGACGCCCAGCTCTTCAGGTGAGGAGCCAATTGGTTCTGCTCCAATACTTTCAAACTTATCTTTGATCACTTGAGTGTTCATACTGGTAATTATTGCCGCATTCAATCTTGTAATGATTGGCTTTGGAGTATTGGCTGGCACAAAAACCGCAAACCAAGGTGTCACATCATATCCGGGTAAGCCTGATTCAGCGATAGTTGGAATCCCTGGGAGCGACTTTGACCGCTTGATAGTTGTTAATCCTATTGGTCTAAGCTTTCCCGAAAGAATATGTGGTTTTGCAGAAGTGATGCTATCGAACATGTAGCTCACTTGCCCGCCAAGTAAATCTGTCACTGCAGGTCCACTACCTTTATAAGGTATGTGTTGCATGTCAATTTTTGCTAAGGAAGTAAATACCTCCCCAGCTAAGTGAATAGACGTACCATTACCAGCAGAGGCATAAGTCAGCCTTCCCGGATCAGCTTTTGCATTTGCAATCACATCTCTAACGGTTTTTACATTTGGCTGCGTCGCATTAGTAACCAATACGTTTGGGACAACTGCAATTAAGCTTACAGGTGCGAAATCTTTGACCGGATCATAAGCCAATTTAGGATATAAAAATTTATTTGTAGCCATACCAATGGATGTGATCATCATCGTATAGCCATCAGGCTCAGCTCGAGCTACAAGCTCTGCACCAATATTTCCTCCAGCCCGGGTTTATTCTCAACAAAAATGGTTTGCCCAAGAGTTTTAGATGAACTATCCGCGAGCGCCCTAGCAATCACATCCATTGCACCGCCTGGTGGAAATGGAACTATCCATTTGATCGGCTTGGCTGGCCATTCTTGCGCAGAAGCCATTTGAATAGACAAGGTCATTAGACTAAATCCAATTACTCTAATGATTGCCTTAAGCCATTTTTTAGACTCCATCATGCCCTTTTCTGCCGGCTAGAGATATTGCTATGCAGGCAATCGCACCCGGTATAGCAAAAGCGTAAAAATTAAACTCCAAGGGCAAGCTTAAACTCAATAGAGTTCCTCCAAGAACAGGGCCTAAAATCGCGCCTACGCGACCTACTCCAGATGCCCAGCCGATACCTGTAGATCGTATTTTCAGAGGATAGTACTGAGCAACATAGGCGTACAGCAAAATTTGCGAACCAATCGTTGTGGCACCTGCGATTGCTACCAACAGATTCAAGACAATAAATGGACTCTTTACACCTAGCAAGCTAATGGATGTAGCTGCGCAAATAAAGAAAATTGTCAAAACCTTGCGTGGATGGAATTTGTCTGCAAGCCATCCTCCACCAACAGCGCCAAAGATTGCACCAATATTTAATACCATTAGGAACATCAGGCTTGAACCGAGTTCATACCCAGCTTTATTCATGAGTTTTGGCAACCAAGAACCTAGTGCGTACACCATTAATAAGCACATAAAGAAGGATGTCCAAAACATCAGCGTGCTCAATATGCGTCCATCTTTAAACAGGGATACCAATGGCACTGAACTAGAGGCATTTCCTAGGGGGTAAACATAATCATTAGAATGTAAGGCCGCACGTTCAGGGGCAATTTTTTGCAAAATTCGTCCAGCATCAGCGTTGCGATTTGATTTTATGAGGAAGCCCGGTGACTCTGGCAAGAAATATAAAATCACTGGCAATAGAAGCAATGGAATAATTGCTACAAAAAATACTGCGGGCCATCCATATGTTGGTATCAAATAAATACCAACACCTGCAGATAACATACCGCCTACGGAATAGCCGCTGAACATAATCGTGACTAAAAGGCTACGAATTTTCTTTGGTGAATACTCTGTCATTAAGGCCACTACGTTTGGCATTACACCGCCAATACCTAGTCCCGCGATAAATCTACAAATACCAAATTGGGTCAGATTTTCCGCAAAACCATTGATAAAGGTAAAGAAACTAAACAAGGTAACGCACATGGCGATTGTTTTCTTTCTACCAATCTTGTCAGATAGTGGCCCAAAGAACATCGCACCAAACATCATGCCAAATAATGCATAACTACCTAGGGTGCCAGCCTGCATTGGTGTTAATTGCCACTCAGCCATCAGTTTTGGCAAGACCACGCCGTAAATGACTAGGTCATAACCATCAAAAATAATGATTAAGCCACACCAAAATAATAGGCCCCAATGAAATTTACCAAACCTGGCCTCATCTATTAACTTATGAACATCAATTTGACTCATGACTAGTCTCCATCTCTTGTTTAACTTGTTTTGTAAAAAATTGTTTTATTGCTACATTAAATTCAGACTCTGCTTCAATATTGGATATGTGAGATGCTGCTAAAGAAGTGATTTGAGAACCCTGAATTTCAGATTGCATCACTCGCGCATCTTCAAGCGTAGTCACTGGGTCTTTATCTCCTGAGATGATGAGAACTGGAACGTTAATTTTTGAAACTTCCCCTCTCAAGTCTTCATTAGCCAAGGCTTCGCAGCAACTTGCATAGCCTTCAGGGTTCATATTTTTTAAATTAATGAGCAACTCATTTACCCCACTCCTATTGGAGCCATAAAACTCAGGGGTAAACCATCTGGAAGGGGCTGATTCTGCAACCCCATGCAAACCCTCTTTTCGTACAAGTGCTGCACGCTCATTCCATGCCTGCTCATTCCCTATTTTGGATGCTGTATTAGCAACGACTAAAGCTTCAATTCTTTTCGGTGCATGAATTGCTAACCATTGACCAATCAAACCGCCCATTGAAATGCCACAGAAAAATGCTTTATCGATACTCAAGTAATCCAAAAGACTAATAACATCTTTTCCTAATTGCTCAATACTGTATGGGCCTTTTGGAGCATTAGTTAAACCATGCCCCCTAGTGTCGTAACGAATTAAATAAAATTCTCTTCTTAATGCCTCAAGCTGACCATCCCACATAGAATGATCTGTTCCTAAAGAGTTAGAGAAAATAATTGCTGGTTTGTGAGGATCGCCATCTGTCAAATAGAAGATGTCAATTCCGTTAATGTGCGCAATACTCATTACTACTCCTAAACTCGTTCAATAATCATGGCTATGCCCTGCCCAACACCAATACACATAGTGCAAAGGGCGTATCTACCTTTAGTGCGAATCAGTTGATACATAGCTGCAGTTACTAATCGCGCACCAGATGCCCCTAGTGGATGCCCAAGAGAAATAGCGCCCCCATTTGGATTGACGTGCGCCGCGTTGTCAGGAAGACCAAGATCACGAGTAACTGCTAAAGCCTGCGATGCAAATGCCTCATTTAGCTCAACCACATCCATCTGACTAAGCTTTAAACCTGCTTTTTCCAAAACCTTCTTCACTGCAGGCGAAGGACCAAATCCCATGATTCTTGGAGCAACGCCAGCCGCAGCCACAGCCACAACACGCGCCTTTGGAGTCAGGGAATGCTGCTTTACACCAAGCTCTGAGGCAAGAAGTAAGGCGCAAGCGCCATCATTTACGCCTGAAGCATTGCCGGCAGTAACTGTGCCACCTTGTTTAACAATGCTTTTTAGAGAAGCTAAAGTTTCTAGAGTGGTGAGACGCGGATGCTCATCCTTAGAAAAAACAACAGGATCGCCCTTTTTCTGCGGAATATTTACCGGAATAATTTCATCGTCAAAGATGCCTGCAGCCTGCGCCTTTGCAGTACGCTGCTGACTAGTAAACGCAAATAGATCCTGATCAGCCCTGGAAATCCTAAAGTCTTCGGCAACGTTTTCTGCTGTTTCTGGCATGGAGTCAACGCCATACTGAGCCTTCATTAAGGGATTAATGAAGCGCCAACCAATAGTTGTATCTTCAATTTTTGCCGATCTTGAATACGCAGAGTCGGCTTTACCCATTACAAAAGGTGCCCGAGACATGCTCTCTACACCCCCCGCAATCATTAGATGGTTGCCGCCACCTTTAATTGCATTTGCAGCTATACCAATGGCATCAAGACTAGAGCCACAGAGTCTATTGATGGTGGATCCAGGCACTTCCACTGGTAGACGAGCCAACAAGCTGGCCATCCTAGCAACGTTACGATTATCTTCACCCGCCTGATTGGCGCAACCAAAAATAACGTCATCTAACATTGACCAATCAACAATATTACGCATCATGAGAGCTTGAATTGGTAATGCAGCCAAATCATCCGCCCTTAAAGTAGATAGTGACCCACCGTACCTACCAAAAGGAGTTCTAATGGCATCACAAATATATGCATTTGAATTATTTTTCATGATTGAGCTATAGATAAAGGTGCGTCAGTTAGTTTTTGCAGCTCGCCCAAGGTGAGCCCAGGAACCATTTCACTCACAACCAAACCGTTTGGTGTGACATCGATAACAGCAAGATCTGTATAAATGCGATTTACGCAACCCATACCGGTAAGTGGGTATGTGCATTTTTCAACAATCTTTGCCTCACCATTCTTGGTGACATGCTCCATCGTTACAAATACATTTCTTGCGCCAATTGCTAAATCCATTGCTCCACCTACAGCGGGAATCGCATCTGGCGAACCAGTGTGCCAATTTGCTAGATCACCATTTTGAGCAACCTGGAAAGCGCCCAATACACAGATATCAATATGTCCACCGCGCATCATCGTGAATGAATCGCCATGATGGAAATAAGAGCCGCCCTTTAATAGGGTGATAAATTCCTTCCCCGCATTGATCAAATCAGGATCTTCGTCTCCCTTAGCTGGAGCTGGACCCATGCCAAGAACCCCATTCTCGCTTTGCAAAAATATCTCTTTATCAGCATCAAGGTAATTAGCGATTTTTGTAGGCAACCCAATACCCAAATTTACGTAAGAGCCCTCCGGAATATCTTGAGCCACTCTTTGAACAATTTGCTCTCTAGTTAAACGTTGGTATGCCATTTTTATTTCCCCTTCACAGCAACAACGTGCTTTACAAAAATACCCGGTGTAACAACATGCTCGGGATCTAGATCTCCCAGAGGCACCACTTCATTTACCTGAGCGATGGTGCATTTAGCTGCGGTCGCCATAATGGGGCCAAAATTTCTAGCGCTCATTCGATAAGTAAGATTGCCCCAGCGATCACCCTTAAATGCTTTAATGAGTGCAAAGTCGGCATGAATCGGATACTCAAGCACATAGCCTTTGCCATTAATAACTTTGCTTTCTTTGCCTTCAGCCAAGAGGGTGCCAAATCCTGTTGGGGTATAGATAGCACCAAGACCAGCCCCTGCCGCCTGAATGCGAGCCGCTAAGTTACCTTGCGGGACTAATTCGAGTTCAATTTTTTTGGCGTAGTACAACTTATCAAACTCATAAGAGTCAGATTGCCTTGGAAAGGAGCAGATAATTTTTTTCACCTGGCCTGCTTTGAGCAAGGCAGCCAAACCGACATCACCATTTCCAGCGTTGTTGTTTACTACTGTTAGCTCTTTGGCTCCATGCTCAATCAAAGCATCAATTAACTGCGCAGGCTGACCAGCCGTCCCAAAGCCACCAATCATGACGGTTGAGCCATCTTTGATTTGTTTTATAGCTTCATGTATTGAAGCCGATGTTTTATCAATCATTCTTTTCTTTACTCTTTAATTTCAATAAATCTTTATCAAAAACAACATATGCAATAGATCCAATCACAATTCCCCAGAATGCTGATCCCAGACCTAAAAAAGTCATGCCAGATGCAGTTGCTAAAAATGTGATTGCGGCAGCCTCACGATGATCGGGTTCTTCTAAAGTGCTCATGAGGCTAGTGACGATTGCGCCAAGTAAAGCTAAGCCAGCCAAAAGCGCGATGAGCTCTTTTGGAAGACTGGTAAAAATGAGAACGATTGAACCTGCTAAGGAACCGCCAATTAAAAAGAAAACGCCGCTGAAAATGCCTGCAACATATCGCTTGTTTGGATCTTCGTTAGCTTCTTTGCCTGTACATAGGGTTGCCGTAATTGCTGCAGTCGTAGTGGTAATGCCACCAAAGAATGCGGTTACCAGGGACATGAAACTTGTAAAAGTAATAATGGGCTTAGCGGGCACGTGATAGTTCGATAACTTGAGGATTGCCATTCCCGGCAAGTATTGGCCGGTCAAACTTACTAGAACCAACGGTATTGCAAAGCTGAATGTTGATTCCCAAGTCCACACAGGAGTGATGAATTTAGGATGGGCCAAAGCTAGCCTGAAATTATCTGGATTAACATCACCAATGAGATATGCCAGCCCGATTCCTGAAAATAAAACAACTAAGATCGCGAATTTTGGTATCAACCTTTTGAATATCAGATAAATTCCAATCATCGATAAAGCCAAGGCAGGCATGGTTGATACAGATTTAAATATATTGATACCAAACTGAAATAGAATGCCCGCCATCATTCCGGCCGCTATTCCCTTGGGTATATGCTTTATTAGCTTGTCAAAGGTACCCGTAATGCCAATTAATAGAATGATCATTGCGGCAGTGATATAAGAAGAAATTGCCTCATTGACCGACATATGCGGAAATAAGGCGATTAAGAGAGCAGCGCCAGGAGCGGACCAAGCAGTAATGATCGGCATCTTGTATTTCCAACTGAGATAAATCCCGGAAATGCCACCACCAAACGATACCGCCCATACCCAAGAAGATAGAACTTCATTAGATACCTGAGCTAGAGATGCGGCCTGAAAAAATATCAGCATCGGCCCAGCATAGGAAATCAATACAACTAGAAATCCAGCCGTAATTGAAGAGGGTGAAATATCTTCGAAAAAGGCGCGCTTCATTAGCCCAAATCTCCGCCACCAACCGGTAATACTGTGCCAGTGATATAAGATGACTCATCAGAAGCCAGGAACAAAATCGCCCTTACCTGCTCCTCAATTGTTCCATACCGATGCATCAAACTGGAATCAATCGTTTGGTCAATGATCCCTTGATACCAAACCTCTTCTTGCTTGGATAATTTATTCTTGTTTCGGGGAATTTTTCTCGGAGGAGCTTCAGTTCCACCAGTGGCGACGGCATTAAAGCGAATACCATCTTTAGCATGCTCAAATGCTAAGCTAGCAGTCATCGCATTTACTCCTCCTTTTGCTGCGGCATATGGAATGCGGTGAATACTGCGAGTGGCAATAGAAGAAATATTTACGACAACGCCATGCTGTTGCTTAATCATCACTGGTAATACAGCCCTACAACACCATAAGGTTGGAAACAAGGAGCGACGAATCTCTGCTTCTATTTGATCTTCATCATAGTTCTCGTAAGGCTTTGCCCAAATAGTGCCACCGACGTTATTAACAATAATGTCGATCTTTTTAAATGCCTTTACTGCCTCGGAAATTAGTTTGGTAGCACCAGCATAGGTCTCTAAATCAACTTTAACCGTCAAAGACTTTGCTTTTAGCTTATCTAGCTTCTTTTCCACCTCATCAACTAGATCAGAGCGGTCAGCCAAAACAACCTTTGCGCCCTCTTTGGCTAAGGCAATTGCTACACCTTCGCCAATCCCCTGAGCAGCACCCGTGACAATAGCAACTTTATTCTTAAATCTTAGCGCCTGAGTCATCATGCACCTACAGCACTTGGAGAGAATTTCTCAAACAGGAAATTTGCTGGGGTAACACCCGCTCCAGCCAACCAATTTCTTACAGCATCCACCATGGCTACAGGACCACATAAGTAGACATCCACGTCGCCCTGATTTAGCCATTCGCTTTCAATATGCTCTGTGACATAGCCCTTGCGATCATTAGCACTTTCAGGAGAAGCTACTACTGTTCGGTACTCAAAACCAGGCAGCTTTGTTTTCATGGCTTCGAGCTGATCTAGGGCTACTAAGTCCATATCATTTGTCACACCGAATACCATCTTGATTGGATGCGCAGATCCCGATGCAGCCAAAGAGTCCAGCATCGATAAAAATGGTGCAATACCTGTTCCACCAGCGAGAAATAACACCGGACGCTTAACTTCGCGCAGATAGAAACTACCATTTGGTCCGGCAAATGAAATCGCATCGCCTGACTTACCAATGTCTGCTAGATACTGACTCATACGACCATTAGGGACATTACGCACTACAAAAGATGCAATGGATGCGCCTGGCGGAGAGCTAAAAGAATAGGCCCGCGTTAAGTCTGTTCCTGGAATTTGCACATTGACATATTGGCCAGGTAGGAACGTTAAAGAAGCAGGATCATCAAGCTCAATTGAGAACCCAATTGTTGAGTTCGATAGTTTTTCAATCTGTGCAATCTTGCCTGGGAATGATGAAGATCCAGTCTTACATGCGGCAGATGATGCGGGAATCTTCACCACACAATCCGACTTGGGCTTCATCTGACAAGCCAGGATCTGACGCTGAGCAGCTTCTTCCGGAGTAAGTGCATCCTCTATATAACTAGACTCAGGTAGATCGTAATCACCAGATTCACATAAACCACGGCAGGTACCACAAGCCCCATCCCTACAATCAAGCGGAATATTCACTTTCTGACGATATGCAGCATCAGAAAGTTTTTCGCCTTCGTTGCAGGAGATAAAGCGAGTTACCCCGTCTTCAAACTGTAGTGCGATGTTATAGCTCATAGCATTCCGCCGATGTATTAAATGTGATAGATATCAATGACTTGACTGATGTAATCATTTTTAAGAACGATGTATTTGTTCAAAATGATTGGCTTATCGCCAGAGAAGTCGATTACATAACGAGACATACCAAAGTAGCTGTAGTTGGTTTTGTATCGATGACTTAGGGTGTGCCAATTAAAGCGAACCGTACAGATATCACCATCACGCTTCTCTAACTCAACATTAGTAATGTTGTGACAGGTTCTTGTGTCGGGCATAGTTGCGCTTGAGCGTTCAGTCTTAATGCGGAATACACGATCCTCAAGGCCTTGACGATTTGGGTAATAAATCAAAGAAATTTCTTCTTGTGGATTTGTTACCAACTCATCGTTATCGTCCCAGGAAGGCATCCAAAATTCAGCGTCTGGGCTATAGCAATTAAGCCACTCATCCCACTGCTCATCGTCCAATAGGCGACTCTCGTAATACAAAAATGCATTGATATCTAATATGGAGATCGTTTTCATGCGCTCACCTGCTCTTGCTCAACTGCCTTTTTCATTGTTTCAAGCCAATAGCGATGCTGAACTGTGTACAGGCCCTCATCTTCAGTTTTTAGACCGCTCAATACGGGCTTTAGTCCAATTTCTTTAGCCGCATCGTCAGCGCCGTCAATCCAATGCTCTGAACCACGACACATATCGTTCCACTCGATCGTCTTTGCAGCAAAGCCTTCCTGGCAAGCTCTAAACTCTTCTAAGTCATCTGGAGTAGCCATACCGCTCACGTTAAAGAAGTCTTCGTATTGACGGATTCTTCTAGAGCGTGCTTCTGCTGATTCGCCTTTAGGAGCAATACAGTAGATAGTGACTTCAGTTTTATCAACAGCCAATGGGCGCAGCACGCGAATTTGGGAGCCAAACTGATCCATTAGGTACACGTTTGGATATAAACAAAGATTTCTAGAGCGTTCAATCATCCAGTCAGCAATTGGTTTGCCAAACTTATCGGAAAATTCCTGGTGCCTCGGGAAATTTGGCCGGTCCTGTGGATTAGCCCACTTTGTCCAGAGGAGCATATGGCCGTGATCAAATGAATAGAAGCCACCACCCTGCTTACCCCACTTACCAGCATCCATCGCCTTGATGTTGTCCTCGCGAATTGCTTCTTGCTCTTTACGATGGTTGGTAGTTGCAGCGTAATTCCAATGAACAGCAGATACGTGATAACCATCAGCACCGTTTTCTGCCTGAAGCTTCCAATTACCGTTAAAGGTATAAGTTGAAGCGCCCTTCAATACTTCGAGTCCATCAGCAGATTGATCCACAATCATGTCAATGATCTTGGCGGCTTCACCCAAAAAGTCCTTTAAAGGGGCAACATCATCATTCAAGCTACCAAATAAGAAGCCGCGATAGCTTTCAAACTTAGGCACCTTCTTGAGATCGTGTGAGCCTTCCTTGTTAAAGCACTCTGGGTAGCCGGCCTCCTCTGGATCTTTTACCTTCAAGAGCTTTCCGCTGTTATTAAATGTCCAGCCGTGGAATGGGCAAGTGAAAGTAGCCTTGTTGCCGCGCTTATGACGACACAACTGAGCGCCACGATGGCTACAAGCATTCATCATGGCATTCAGTTCACCCTGACGATTACGAGAAATGAAGATTGGCTGACTACCAATATAGGTAGAGTAGTAATCATTGATGTTTGGGATTTGACTTTCGTGCGCCAAATAAATCCAATTACCCTCAAAGATGTGCTTCATCTCTAATTCAAATAAGTCTTTATCGGTAAATGCACTACGGTGGAGGCGATAGTCGCACTTCTCTTTATCCTCGACTAGAAATTCATCAAGGCTTTTGAGTTTTGGACTGTTATCTACATGAATTGGAATCACTTTTTTATCCTTTATGAAGGGGGTGCAAGCACCCCAAATTCAAATTACGCAGCGAAGTGGGCTCTATCAACAATTCCTGAAGCAGCTCCAGGCTTCTCAACCACTAAATGAATATCAAAATCAATGGATACATAAGGCTTACTCACACCTTTTGCCTTCATTTCAGCTGGATCACTTACACGAACTAGTGGCGGTACCAAACCTTCACGACTAGCAAAAGCGAAGTCATCCCAGAGGTACTTGTCACCATCAATATTGATTTGAGTAGTTAACTTTCTATGACCAGGTGCCGTCACAAAATAGTGCACGTGCGCCGGACGCTGGCCATGGCGACCCAATAGATTCAATAATGCTTGGGTAGACCCATCCGGAGGGCATCCGTAACCATTTGGCACGATGCTTTGCATGGCATAACGACCATTCTCATCAGTGATGATCGTGCGACGTAAGTTATACGCAGGCTGAGTCCTGTCAAAGAATGAATAGCCACCCAATGTATTGGCATGCCACATTTCCACCTTTGCATTAGCTAATGGCTTACCATCCGCGCCAAAAACTGTGCCCTGCATAAACAGTGGATCAGCTTTATCCACTTCAGAGCCATCATCCATTCGAGCAAAACCTTTAGACTCTGGAGCGCCGGCAACATACAAAGGGCCTTCAATTGTGCGGGGAGTTCCGCCTGCCAGGCCAGCCTTCTCATCAGCCTCATCGGAACGTATATCTAAGAAGCGCTCTAGACCAATACCGGGGGCTAAAAGACCCAATTCATTACGGGCACCGGCTTCTGAGAAATACTCTAAACCTTTCCAAAACTCTGTTGGGGTGATATCTAAGTCTTCAATCGCTTTGCATAAATCAGTCACCAGGCGAAGAGTAATTGCCTGAACTCGCGGATTGGCAGGAGAATCCGCTGCATCTACGATCCATTCTTTTGCTAATTTTTCAATTTCTGTATGTTTCATTTTGTATCCTTAATAATTAATTTGATTTACTAAATTTCAATGTTGTTGAGTTGAGTTTTCAATGGATTAACTGTCATCTCCTCTTATAGAAGATGGATGTCTACATAAAGGCATTACTTCAATTTGCATATATGGGAAGAGTGGCAGTGTGGAAATTGCTGTATGCAACTCATCTACGCTCTCAACATCAAAAATGCTGATATTTGCGTACTGACCTGCAATACGCCATAAGTGACGCCACTTGCCAGATGATTGCAAGCCTTGTGCAATCTCTTTTTCTTTTGTCTTTAAGGCTGTCGCTTCTGCTACCGGCATGTCCGGTGGCAAATTTACATTCATACGTACGTGAAATAACATGCTGTCTCCTATTTAGGCAGTTATCAAATCAACTTGATCGGAATGACCTTGTTGACGCTTTAAATAATTTATTTTTTCTATATCGAGCTGGATACCAAGGCCTGGGCCAGTTGGTACTTGCAAGCTGAAATCCTTGTAGACCAGTGGCTCAACCAAGATTTCCTCAGTAAGCAATAAGGGTCCAAATAACTCTGTGCCGAAGGCAAGGTCATTGAATGTTGAAAATACGTGGGCAGAGGCAGCAGTTCCTACTGCACCCTCAAGCATGGTTCCACCATACAAGCTGATACCAGACAGCTCAGCAATAGTTGCTACTTGAAGCGCTGGAAACAAGCCGCCGGATTGATTAATCTTCACAGCGAATACATCTGCTGCATATTTATTGGCAAGCTCTAATGCATCACTAGGACCATGCAATGCCTCATCGGCCATGATGGCAACATCAAATTGATTGGTCAGGCGAGCCATGCTGGCTTTATGAATTGCTTTAACTGGCTGTTCAATTAAATCAATGCAGCCAGCTTGCAGTGCTGCAATACCTTTAACTGCATTTAACTCACTCCAAGCCTGGTTTACGTCTACACGAACACTAATATCTGGGCCCAGTGCTTTTTTGATTGCCAAGACATGCTCTACGTCAGCTTGGACTGAACGTAAGCCAATCTTTAATTTGAAGATATTGTGACGGCGCAGTGCAATCATCTTCTCCGCTTCAGCGATATCTTTATCAGTACTACCGCTTGCTAGAGTCCAAGCTACAGGCAACTGATCGCGAACTCGACCGCCAAGCAATTCACTAACTGGAATGCCTAAACGCTTGCCTTGTGCATCGGTAATCCCCCCATTTTTAACTTAAGCTAAAAGTAGAAGCTGGTACTGCAAGTGCTAGTTTTTGCTTTGGTGTAATTCCACCCAAGCCCATGTTTGGTCTTTCATGATTGTATGTCCACATCCAATC
>NZ_JAYGQR010000012.1:0-24291 GCF_035012665.1 Polynucleobacter sp. AP-Nickl1-40-C4 | reverse complement strand
TGATTACATCGAAATGTTTTACAACCCGGTTAGACGCCATAGTTACAACAATGGACTTTCTCCGGTAAGATTTGAAGAGCAGTACCAAGCGAGGTTGGGAAGTGTCTAAGATATTGGTAGCGATTCAATTAGGCGGTATAAATTCACTACACACCGCTTACACACCAAGGCATTTTTCATGGTGTGTAGTAAATGCGGTTTTAGTGTGGTTTTGAAGTGGTTAAAAAGTGCAAAATTAGCATGTAAAGATTAACGGGCCTATAGCTCAGTTGGTTAGAGCAGAGGACTCATAATCCTTTGGTCCCAGGTTCAAGTCCTGGTGGGCCCACCAGAAAAGCAAACCCTCATCAGAAATGGTGGGGGTTTTGTCTTTTAAACGTTACTTTAAGTAACGGATACCCTAAATCGTTACGTATATCAATACTGAGGGTTACTACTAGCCCTTTAAATGTTTCTTTGCAAACTATTTGCTAGTATCCTACTGAAATACCAGATGAACTTCAGATAGGAAATATATGACAAAGTTGCACGGAATTAAAGCTCTCGCGTTTGACGCTTATGGAACGGTGTTTGATGTTCACTCAGTTGTTACTTTGGCTGAAAAGATGTACCCAGGGAAAGGCAATGAGTTAAGTCAACTTTGGAGATCAAAGCAAATTGAATATATGTTTTTGAGAACCATTATGGGTAGATACATACCCCATAACCAAAATACAGAAGCAGGCCTTAAGTATTCATTGAAGTATTTGGGGTTACCTGGAGGCACAAGCGAGAGAAGGGCTTTAATGGATGCCTACGAGAGGTTATCTCCTTTTGAGGATGCTAGGCAGACTCTTCCTAAATTGAATGGAGTTAAGAGGGCAATTCTGTCTGTGGGAACCCCATCACTATTAACAAATTTGGTTGGCAACGCAGGAATCGCAGATGAGTTTGACGCCTTGTTAAGTGTGGATGAGGTGAAAGTTTATAAGCCGCATCCAAGAACTTATCAGTTAGCGACTGATAAGTTTGATCTCCAAAGACATGAGATTGGATTCGTCACTTCAAATTACTTTGATGTAGCTGGTGCCAAGGCGTTTGGGTTTCAGGTGATTTGGATTAATCGGAATGGCGCAATCCCTGACGAGGTGGGCCTTCTTCCTGATGTTGAATTGTCTTCGATAGCTGAAATTCCAAACCTTCTTGGCTAAGCAAATAAACTTTTAAAGGGGACTGTAAATGTCAACTCTAAGCACAAATAATTCTGTAAATACCAAAAGAGTCATTACTGAGGCGGAGCGAAAAATACTCATTGCTTCATCCTTAGGCACTGTATTTGAATGGTATGACTTCTTTTTATATGGATCTTTGGCGGCTGTAATAGCGAAGCAATTTTTTGCTAAGGCCGATCCAACAACGGGGCTTATTTTTGCTTTATTGGCATTTGCGGCAGGCTTTATCGTTCGTCCGTTTGGCGCCCTCGTATTTGGTCGATTGGGGGACATGATCGGACGCAAATATACCTTTTTAATGACAATCCTCATTATGGGCTTATCGACGTTTGGCGTTGGTTTGTTGCCTGCATATGAAAGTATAGGTATTGCAGCGCCAATTATTCTGATTTCGCTTAGGTTGTTGCAAGGTCTTGCGCTTGGCGGAGAGTATGGCGGTGCTGCAGTTTATGTAGCGGAACATGCGCCGAATAATCAACGGGGGCAATTTACTGCCTGGATACAGACAACCGCAACTTTGGGCCTGTTCCTGTCTTTATTAGTAATTCTGTCAACAAGACTCTTCTTGGGTGAGGCTGCATTTGGGGAGTGGGGTTGGCGAATTCCGTTTTTGGCATCTATTATTTTGCTTGGGCTCTCTGTATGGATTCGCATGTCTATGAGTGAGTCGCCTGTATTTGCCAAAATGAAAGAAGAAGGCACGGAGTCAAAGGCGCCTCTAACGGAGTCATTCCTGCGCTGGAAAAATTTGAAAATTGTATTGATAGCATTATTTGGCATCACCGCTGGATTGGGGTGTGTTTGGTATGCGGGTCAATTTTATGTGCTACTTTTCTTGACGCAAACACTTAAGGTGGATAGCTTTACTGCGAATTTAATTGTGGCTGGAGCCCTTTTAGTTGCTACCCCATTCTTTTTGATATTTGGCACGCTATCAGATCGTATTGGAAGAAAGAAGATTATTTTGACTGGGATGGCATTGGCTGTATTGACTTATTTTCCGATATTCAAAGGTCTCACGCATTATGCAAATCCTGCTCTAGAGATGGCGTTAAAGAATTCACCTGTAGTGGTTGTTGCTGACCCCGGAGATTGTCAATTTCAATTTAACCCCACAGGAACTAAGAAATTTACTTCTTCATGTGACATTGCCAAGGCGAAGTTAGTAGCTGCATCAGTTAACTATCGCGTCGAGAATGCGGTGCCCGGAACAATTGCTAATGTTAAAGTTGGCGACAAGATTATTAATTCATTTGACTCGGTGGGACTCTCAAAAGAAGAGGCTGCACTAAAAATGAACAACTTTGCAAAAGAGCTGAGCGCTACCATTTCAGAGGCTGGTTATCCTCAAAAGGCAAATGCAGATGAGATCAACAAACCAATGGTATTTTTGCTGGTATTTTTGCTTGTAATCTATGTGACGATGGCTTATGGACCAACAGCGGCAGCCTTGGTTGAGCTCTTTCCAACCAAAATTCGCTATTCTTCCCTCTCGCTGCCTTATCATATTGGCACTGGTTGGTTTGGTGGCCTAATGCCTACAACAGCCTTTGCGCTTGTGGCGTTAGAGGGTGATATTTACTATGGGCTTTGGTATCCAGTAATTATTTCTGCAGTAACCGTAATTTTCGGGGCAATCTTTTTGCCAGAGACTAAAAATGTAGATATAAAGCTATAAAAGCCTAGTTTCAGCGAAAATAGTGAGGTTTAATACCCTCACTGTTTTCAATACCTAAATCCTGCTGTGAAATTAAAAAATACTGAATTAAAAAATACCGGTAAGAGCAAGCGATTAGTCTTACAAAAGACTAACAACATCAGCTTGGCAGATAAGGTATACGCTGAGCTGGAGGAAATGATCGTCACTCTTCAATTCAAGCCAGGGCAGATGCTTTCTGAATCAGAGTTGGGTGAGATACTTCAAGTCAGCAGAACGCCAATTGGAGAGGCCCTTCAACGATTATCCAGAGAGGGATTGGTTAACATCCTTCCACGTCGGGGAATTGTTGTCTCCGAAATCAATATTGCGGATCAGCTAAAACTTTTGGAATTTAGAAGTGTAGTATCTCGATTTGCTGCCGGATCTGCTGCCAGACGTTCGAGTGATGAAGAGCGTAAGCAAATGCAAGCAATTGCTGATCAGCTTTTGGCTGTAGTCAAAGCAAAAGACGGTCATGCACTTTTGCAGGCTGATAAAGCTTTTCATGATCATTTTTCCATTTGTGTAAGAAATGAATTCGCATCTAGAGCATTAGATTCTCTGGATTCTTTATCGCGGAGATTTTGGTTTGTTTATCATCAAAGCAAGGATGATGCGGAATCTGGAAAACTACACGCAAACCTCGCTTTGGCAATCGCTAAAGGCGACTCTAAAGCCGCTGAAAGAGCTTCGGATGAGTTATTTGAAAGTCTGGAAAAGTTTGTACATCAAACGCTGAAAAGATAGTTTGAGGGCATAGTTTAGTGAGTTGTGAAAGTAGTACAAGCTTGAATCATTTGCCCCTAGGATCAAGCTGTGTTGGAGTCACTAAAAAGATAAATTCATTTAAGTCGCAACGGGGTTTTGCTTTTTAAATTATTAAGCTATTCTTTATCGAATTAAAAAAAACTGGAGACACAATGAGTTTAGTCATCAAACCTCAAAATCCTACTAATCCTCATTTTGTAGGCATGGCAAGTGGGGTAGATTTAAAGAGTCCCTTAGATGAGCAAACAATCAAAGCTATTGATGATGGCATGAATCAATATGCAGTATTAGTTTTTAGGGATCAACCGCTGACACAAGATCAGCAAATCGATTTTTCGGTTCAATTTGGTCCACTCGATTCGGGTTTACGCAAAGCGACAGGTGCGCCTACTCGCTTTAAGCATGAGCAACTAATTGATATTGGCAACGTTGCAATGGATGGCTCTGTTGCAACTAAAGATAATAAAAAATTGATAGGAGTACTCGCAAATCAACTATGGCACAGCGATAGTTCTTTTCAAGATCTACCGGTTAAATATTCAATGTTGTCAGCCGTAGTAGTTCCTGAAGAGGGAGGGCAGACTCAATGGGCGGATTTAAGGGCTGCCTGGGACGATTTACCGGAGAATACAAAAAAATATATTGAGAAAAAAACGGGCTGGCATTCTGCCTTCCATTCCCGGATTCTTTTGGGGGACAATGATTACACCCAAGAGCAACTCTCTAAATTTCCACCAGTGGAGCGCTCCTTAGTTTTTACTCATCCCGAGTCAGGTAGAAAAGTATTATTCCCAAGTGTACATATCTCCGAAGTTAGTGGCATATCTATTCCTGAAGGTAGATTATTGGTGGCGGAATTAATAGAGCATGCAACTCAACCTAAATATGTTTATTCGCACGATTGGCGCCCTGGGGATTATGTTATTTGGGATAACAGGGCTACATTACATCGTGGTACGCGTTATGACTTGACTGTTCGAAGAGATTTGAGAAGAACTACAACACTAGAACGATCTTTTGTACCCGAAACAGTTTGATCATAAATGAGATTATGTATGTTTAATTTGTCTAGAGTCTTGGTCGCAATAAGTATGGTTTTTTCAAGCCTAGTGTTTGCAGATGGCTACCCCTCTAGACCTGTAAAAGTAATTGTTCCTTTTGCTCCCGGTTCCGCCTCCGATACCGTTGCTCGCACCGTTGCAGACAAGTTAACTATTGCCATGGGGCAACCATTCATTGTAGAAAATCGAGCGGGGGCTGGAAGCACTATAGCTAATGAATATGTGGCTAAAGCTGCTCCGGATGGTTATACCCTATTAATTTCTACAGCTGCATTGCCGATAGGAGCTAGCGCCTACCCTAATTTGAAATATGACACGGCTGCTTTTAGCTCAATTACTGTCTTTACAAACTCAGCACTTGCTTTGGCAGTAAATCCTGATTTCCCCGCAAAAAATGCCCGAGATTTTATTGAATACGCGAAAGCAAATCCTGGAAAAATCAATTTTGGATCGCTGGGTGTTGGTACGTCTCATCATGTTACTGCCGAAAAATTAAAATTGGATGCTGGCATCAACATGGTTCACGTTCCCTACAAGGGTTCTGGACCAGCGCATTTAGATCTAATGGGCGGGCAAATTCAGGCGATGTTCGATAACTTGGTAGCTTTGATGCCACACTTTAAGAGTGGGAAATTAATTCCCATTGCAGTTACAACATCCAAGCGCCACCCTCAATTGCCAGATGTGCCAACGTTATCTGAGGCTGGGGTAAAAGGGTTTGAGGCGGTAGCATGGTTTGGGATAGTTGCACCACCAGGCACGCCAAAAGATGTTATCAATAAGTTAAATACTGAAATTGTGAAAATCTTGAATATGCCCGACGTTCGTCAACGTCTAATTGATGGGGGTTCGGAGGTTATTGGAAATTCACCTGATGATGCTGATCGTTTTTTAAAATCTGAAATAAAAAAATGGGGCACAGTTGTGCGTGCGGCAAAAATAAGCGCTGAATAATTTATTAGTGCTCCTAGAAACAGGTTCTCAAGTCCTGGTGGGCCCACCAGAAATGAAAATACCAACCTTCGGGTTGGTATTTTTTTGAGTATTACTTTAAGTAACAGTTGTAACAGCAGATTTGTAATTATAGGTAATTGGTAAATTTATTATTCAGCAGTTATACCCGTAAGGCGGATAATCTCGGCCCATTTTTTATTTTCACTCACCATATACGTTCCAAAGCTTTGAGGGCTCTGGCTGGGCGTAACCATATTACCTGCCTCCTCATAAGTTGTCTTAAGAGATTTGTTATTAAGAGCGCTGGTAATGCCTTGAAATAAAGTGTCAATCTTATCTCGAGGTGTTTTGGTCGGGGCCCACATGCCAAACCATGATTCTTGAATTGTTAACTCATTTTTCATAATTTCATTTAGTGTTGGTACATCTGGTAACTGCGTTAAGCGATTTTTGCTTGTTACGGCAAGTGCACGCACTTTTCCTCCCTTAACCAATGGCACGGCCGTACCTGCTATTGGAAAGGCAAATTGTGTATCGCCCCGAATTAAAGATGTAGCAATTTCTACCGATCCTTTTAATGGGATGTGAACTACCTTTAAATTATTCAATGTTACAAATGTTGCCCCCGCAATATGCGCTGAAGTGCCAATTCCACCTGATCCATAATTCATAGATCCTGGGTTAGCTTTGGCAGCAGCAATTACGTCCTCAAACCTTTTGTAAGGTGAGTCTGCTGAGACCATCATCACCGTTGGGAACGAGTACATGTTACTAATGGGCGCAAAATCTGTTAGGGGGTTAATTGAAATTTCTGGCTTAATAATTTTTTGGATTAACTGTATGTTTGATCCAAGCATAAGGGTATAGCCATCAGGTGCTGACTGTGAGGCATATTGAGTCGCCAGTACGCCGCCAGCACCAACTTTATTCTCAATGATGACTGCTTGCTTAAAAGTGTCTCCCAGATAAGGCGCCGCTTGTCTTAGCTGTATATCCGGACCACCTCCAGCTGCGTATGGGCAGACTATTTTGATCGAGTTACTTGGAAATCCTGTCTGCCCATATGATGCAAAAGGATATAGGCTAATGCCGGGGATGGTAATTAGAAACTCTCGACGTTTCATGCTGTATCCTAATTTTCTTATTTCAGATCCTATCGACTCATATCAATCACAATCCTACCCTTCGATTTACCTGCCAGCGTGAGATCTAGGTAATGTGATAGCTCTTCAATGCCAATGATGCTGGCGATTTCTTTTAAATGGGTCGGGCGATATTCATTAGCAATCTTCTTCCAAACTTTTTCTCTTATATTCATAGGTGAGTTTGCATTGATGCCAATCAAACGAATTCCTCTGAGAATAAATGGAATTACAGTAGTCTCAAGTTCTGCTCCACCTGCATTTCCAAAGGCAGCGATTACTCCGCCTGGTTGCATCACGCGAGTGATCCAAGATAAAATAGAGCCGCCAACTGAGTCAATTGCTCCTGCCCATTGCGCTTTTTCAAGTGGCTTAAATTTACTCTCTGATGAAATTCGTGCAATGACTTCGGTGGCACCGAGGTTTTTAAGATATTCCACCTCATTTGGTTTGCCACTCATAGCAGTAACTTGATAGCCTCTTTTCGACAACATATCAATTGCAATAGTGGCTACACCGCCAGTTGCTCCGGTTACCAGGATTGGGCCGCTTATTGGATTGAGGCCGTTTAGCTCCATTAAGTCAAGAGATAGTCCCGCCGTATAACCTGCTACACCGATAGTGGCGGCATCAAGAAGCGTGAGGCCTTGAGGTATTTTCATGGCCCAATCTGCATTGACCCGTGCATATTGGGCATGCCCACCATCATGATCAACTCCAAGCCCGTAACCATTTACCAATACCTGATCACCTGGGCTAAAGCGTGAATCAAGCGATTCAACCACTATGCCAGTCAAATCAATACCGCTAATTCTTGGCCATTCACGCACTATATTATTAAGACCTTTCGAAGCTAATGCATCCTTATAATTAATACTAGAATATGCCACCTTGATGATCACATTGCCGGGGCTTAAAGAGTCCAATTGAATAGATTCAATTTTTCTGGTGACTGCTCCATCTAAGGAGTGAAGGCGAAAAGCTTTAAAAGGTGCATTCATGTTATTGGGCTTTGATGTTGGCTTGTTTAGCAACTTGTGACCACTTGATTGTTTCAAGTCTGATATGTTCAGCAAACTCGGTAGGAGTGCTTCCAACAAATTCCACCCCTTGTTTTTGCATCCCCTCGCGAACATCAGGCATCTTTATGACTGTTTGAATGGCGCTATTTAGGCGATTGATAATAGGAGTCGGTGTGCCTGCTGGTGCCAAAATTCCCCACCAGGAATATGCTTCCATTGGGTATCCCAATTCCTTTAATGTTGGAACATTCGGCGTAATATTTGCTCTATTCGGCATGGCAATTGCTAATGGGACTGCATTGCCCGCGTTAACTTGCGCCATTACTGGACCATAATTATCAAAACTTAATTGAACCTGCCCGCCAATAAGGGCGGTTGTTGCTTCTGAACTTCCCTTGTAAGGGATATGATAGAGGTTACTTTTGGAGTCACTTTTAAATAGCTCTCCAGCCAAATGTCCAATACTGCCATTTCCCGGCGTTGAATAAGATAGGCCGTCGGGTGTTGATTTTGCTTTAGCAAGTAACTCAGCAATACTTTTAATATTTGAATTATTTGTAACAAAAATATAAACGGGAACTTTAGTAATAAGCGTTATCGGAGCTAAATCCTTTTGAGTGTCATAAGGCAATTTCTCAAATAATGCGGGATTTGTTGCAAGGTTTGCTGTACCCATCAACAAGGTATAGCCATCGGCAGGGGCTCTCGCAACTGCAAGTGTTCCTGTTTGTGTTGAAGCACCTGGTTTATTTTCAACAATCACTGTTTGGCCAAGTATCGACCCTAATTTCTGACCAATTGTTCTCGCAACATTATCCGCGCCACCACCTGCGGCGTAAGGGACAATGATTTTGATGGAGCGATTAGGATAGCTTGCATCCTGGCCAAAAGCGTTAAAAGCAGATGTTACGTAGAGCAAAGAAAATATCGCTATATGAAGTTTATTTTTCATAATTTCTCCAAAAATTAAAATGTTAGTTAAAGGTATGCCCTGCTTTTTTGAACGTATTTCTAGCGATGTTTAGTTGATGAATTTGACTTGTTCCCTCATAGAGGCGGAAAAGACGCACATCTCGATAAAATCTCTCAATCGGGTTATCTGAAATATAACCATATCCACCTAGCATCTGTACACAACGATCGGCAACCCTTCCACACATTTCCGAGGAGAAATATTTGCAGATGGAAGCTTCCATGCTGACATCTTCTCCAGAGTCACGTTTTCGAGCAGTTTCTAAAACAAGTGCTTTAGCAGCATAAATTTCAGTTTGACAGTCTGCAATCATCGCCTGCACTAATTGAAAAGTGCCAATAGACTTGCCAAATTGCTCTCTGACAGATGCATAGTTCACAATTTCATCTAACATGCGAATGGCTGGACCAATACAAAGTGCTGCTAAATGTATGCGTTGCTTATTTAATACTTTCATTGCAGTTTTAAAGCCTGCGCCCTCTATCCCGATCAGGTTGCTACCAGGAATACGGCAGTTTTCAAAATGTACCTCTGAAACCGGGGATCCTGCTTGCCCCATTTTTTTATATGGGCTACCAACAGTGAGTCCTGGCGTATTTCTTTCTATTAAAAATGCAGAAACACCATCAGCCTTAGGCTTGCTCTGATCTGTTCTTGCCATAACGGTAAATAGATCAGATATGGGCGCATTAGTAATAAAGCATTTGGTACCATTTAAGATGAAATCATTTCCCTCTTTTCTTGCCGAAGTTTTTAAAGAGGCAGCATCAGAGCCTGCATCAGGCTCGGTAATTGCAAAGCACCCGGTAATTTCACCGCTAGCTAGTCTGGGTAAATATTTTTCTTTTTGTGCTTCTGATCCATCGGCAACTAAAGCCTCCGATCCAATTCCAGTGTTGGTTCCTACTCGCGCACGAAAGGCAACAGAGCATTGCGATATTTCCATAGCGGCCAATACCAGTTCTTCAGTCGTCATACCGAAACCGCCATATGTCTCTGGAATTGAGAATCCAAATAGTCCGAACCCAGCCATATCGGCCACTAAATCTGGGGGCACCTCATGTAGTAATTCAACTTCCGCTTCACGAGGAATAAGTTTATTCTGGCAATACTTTTTTAGTGAGTCTAAAAAAGAAGAGAATTCGTTTGGGTTACGAATCATAGGGCTCCTTTAATCAAGGTATAAAATTTCATTGCGAAGCCTCGCTATCAAAAGCCCCATAACGTCGGCTTACCCATTCTGCGATCATGCAAGGCCGCTCCTTATCTTCTTGCTCTATAGATACATTCCAAATAATTTGTACTCCACCTTTAAATGCCTCAAGGGAGGTTAAGGTGAAATGAGCGCGCACTCTAGAATTTACTAAAACTGGATCAGTAAATCTGACTTTATTAGCTCCATAATTGATCGACAATGTAACGCCATCAATGTGAACAGTATCTGTGAAAAATCTACTTAAGAGTGAGAGGATTAAAAAGCCATGAGCTATTGTGACGCCATAAGGGGATTCTTTAGCAGCTCTTACTGGGTCTACGTGTATCCACTGATTATCTCCACCGGCCTCTGCAAATAAATCAATACGCTGTTGAGTGATTTCCTGCCAATCGGAAGGGGGAAGCTGTTTGCCAACCCAGTTTTTTAGTTCGTTAAGAGAGCCAAGTGTAATTTTGTGCATGCAGTACCCCTTTTATATAACGTTGCTAGCTTTTAGTTTGGAAATTTCTTCATCACTCAAGCCAAGTTCAGAATAAAAAGAAATATTATGGGCGCCAGTTTTCGATCCACTATGGGGGATATATTCGGGTATGCCAGAAAAACGCGGAACGATACAAGGAGCCGGAATACTACCTAAATCTTCATCAGGCAGCCTGATAATTGCATTACGTTCTATAAAGTGGGGATCATTCAAGACATCATTAATGTCATAAACCTTTGTAAAAGGAACATCATGCCGGTTAAGGGCTATTGCTAACATTTCAAAATTTAGCGAAGAGCACCAGGTAGAGATAATTTGGTCTATTTCATCTAAATTCTTTAGGCGCAACTGATTATTAGAAAATTTAGGATTGTTTGCCAATTCTTCCATTCCCATTGCAGAACAAAACCGCTTAAATATTGGATCAGAAGAGCCAACTACGCTAACCCAAACCTCATCAGATGTTTTGTAAATATTAGAAGGGGCTGTATATGTTGCCCTTGATCCGGCACGCCCGCGAATGTAATTTAATTGATCCAGCTCTACTGCGAGTGGATCAAGTAGACGCATCATGGCCTCGGTTGCGGATAGGTCGATTTCCCTGCCGACCATATCTTTTGCTCGAGAGCTCTCAACTAAAGCTGCTGCTATAGAGAACGCGCCAAATAATCCGGAAACTACATCTCCTAAAGGGTAATTCATATGCTGCGGGGGGCCATCGGCCATTCCAGTTAAGTTTGTAAAACCACTCATTGCCTCAAAGATGCGAGCAAAGCCTGGCCTTCTGGCATAGGGGCCGGTCTGACCAAACCCAGTAAGGCGAAGAACAATAAGCTGAGGATTGGCTTGATGTAAGGTTTTGATATCCAGGCCCCATTGATCAAGGGTGCCAGTCCTAAAATTTTCTACTAGCACATCAAATGAGGGCAGCATTCTCAAAAAAATTTCTTTTCCCTCAGGCTTTCGCACATCTAGAGTAATGCCTTGTTTGCCTCTATTGGTAACTTTCCAATATAAAGAATGATGGTCCTTCATGGGGGCAAAAGTTCTTAAAGGGTCACTACTAGCAGGTAGCTCGAGTTTGGTGACTTCAGCACCTAGGTCAGCGCAAAGCGTCGCTGCAAATGGACCAGCAATTACGGTGGCCATATCGAGGATACGAACGCCGGATAAAGGGCCTTTATTGGTTACTGCTGCCTTAGGTGTACTCATATTCTTTTAGTCGGTTTTAGTAGGAATTTCTATTGAATCAGAGAAAATCATGATCATCAGTGTGTTTCGCTAGGCGAAACACTTGTTAGAATAGATTGCGATCCAGCAGGAAAAGAATCAGGATCTATAAACCTTGAAAGGGATAAAAGTCGTGATCGATCGTCAGTTTGCAATTAATCTAAGTAGGGGCCTAGAAGTGCTGAGGGCGTTTAATCCTGCCGACCAATTACTTGGTAACAAAGAGTTGTGTGAAAGAACTTCGCTACCTAAGGCAACAGTTTCGCGCCTAACTTACACGCTTGAAAAATTGGGTTACTTATTAAAGGTGGATCGATTGCAAAAATATCGCCTTGGACCTGGTGTTTTAATGCTGGGTTATCCCATGTTGGCTGGTTTAGAAATCCGGCATTTAGCTCGCCCTCATATGGAGCAGTTAGCCACTAAAACAAAGTGGACGGTTAACTTGGGAATGCTTGGGCGTCTTGAAGTTGTATATATAGACGCATTGCGATTGGATCGTCGGAATTTCCTAAAGCCAGATATTGGAAGTAGTAGGCCACTTTTAACTACTTCGATAGGACGCGCTCTTTTGCTGGCCTCTTCGGAAAAAGATCAGAACGCTATTTTAAATAGAATAAAGATTGCTTATCCGACCCAGTATCGTAAGGACGTACACCACTTTAATCGAGATAAAGCTTTTTATGAGAAAAATTCGTACTGCCTGAGTCTTGGGGATTGGGAGTCAAATGTATGTGCTGTATCAGTCCCGCTTAGGGTTGGAAGTAGTGACGATCCAACTATTGCGCTCAATTGCACTCTTAGTGGTTCAAAGCTTTCTCAACAAGAGATCCATCAATCCATTATTCCGCATTTATTTGAAGCAAAACACAATATTGAAAAGGATAGCGGAAGAATTTTTATCAGTAGAAAATATTGAGAGATTTATAAAAAATAATCTTTAAAGGGGTTTGCAATGAGTTACGAGTGCATTGATTTAAGAGTTGATAGCGGCGTGGCATTTCTTTTTCTTAATAGACCAAGTAAGCATAATGCCTTAAACGATCAGATAAGACATGAGCTTATCAACGCTCTTGAGTCGGTATCAAATGATGAGAGTATATTCGCTGTTATTTTGAGTGGAAATGGGGTTAGTTTTTGTGCGGGTGGTGATATTGAGGCGATGGCTAAAAGGCTTGAGATTCAAGCTGGCGAAATAGCTATCAAGGGGTGGAAGAGACATCAAGAAATTCAGCGAATGATTACGCTGATTCACAATATGCCAAAACCCATTATTGCTGCAGTAAATGGCTCAGCTTTTGGATTGGGCGCTGATTTAGCGCTAGCATGTGATTTCATTATTGCCAGTGAAAATGCGTTGTTTTGCTGGTCATACATTGACAGAGCTGTGATTCCAGATGGAGGTGGGATGTATTTTTTACCTCGAAGAGTTGGAATGAGCTTGGCTAAAGATTTAATCTTCTCAGGAAGAAGGGTCAAATCTGAAGAGGCAATGACAATCGGCATCATAGATCGCTGCTCAGATCCTGGCGATTTACTCGAGAATGCTAAACAATGGGCTAATACATTTAATGACACAGCCAAGCCTGCCTTCATGCTGAGCAAGCATATTATTAATAAAAGCCTAGAGTCTTCGCTTGAGGATATTTTTTCTCAAAGTAATATGGCTCTAGGAATGTGTTTTAGTTCTGTGGAGCATCGAACATCGGTTGAAAATTTTCTGAATAGATGATAAAAAATCCTTATTTAAAAAAGTACTTTGGAGCAATAAGGTATTAGATGGTTGCTCCAAAAATCCTGTGGTTATGAAAACCAAAGAGTGAAAGACTGCTTCTCTTAAATCCACGAATTTGCTTACACATTTGCTTACACACCGACACTGACCACCCGCAGAGCCACTGTTTATATGGGTCTATCATGGGCTTCTGCTCTCATAAGAAAGAAGCCCTAGGGGTCTTGTAACAAAGACCTCAATAGATTCAAGAGGTTAGTGGTGAATTAGGTGGTTTAAATTCACTACACACCGCTTACACGCCGGAGCAAAAACCGAGGTGTGTAGTAAATGCGGTTTTTATGTGGTTTTAAGAAGTAAAGCATCCGTAAAAAGGTGTGTAGTAAATGAAAGTTTTAGGGCCCATAGCTCAGTTGGTTAGAGCAGAGGACTCATAGCGAAAGTTGTGCACCAGATGACGAAAGTCGCTGTGTGAATGGTGTCAAATTCGGAGAAAGCTAAAGGTAGAAATATCCAAGCTAACGCCGAGCGAAGCTTAGTAAGAAATTACTTTGAACGTGTAGAGACTAGACGGCACCCACCTAAGTTGAAAGATATGGTGAAGGCATAGTCCAGGGAGTAATGAAAGTTACACAAACCGGAATCCTTTGGTCCCAGGTTCAAGTCCTGGTGGGCCCACCAATGAAATCAACGGCTTAGGGAGAAATTCCTAAGTCGTTTTTCTTTCTCTGCAACAAAGTGTGGAAGCAATCTTCACACATCTTCCATGGCAAACCCACTAGATATATAGGTCTGCCATTGAAGCGATAAACTACTTGTAGATTGTTGTATCCAATATTTAAGGACTGCTTACGGCCAGATGCAACCATCACACCGCCTACACAATTTCATATGTCAGAAGTAAGACTGCGGCACCCATGCAGATCAATGCGAGCATAAAGAACTTATCCGCAATATCTTCAAAATAAACCTTCTTTGAATTACTTCGAATGGATAGGTATGAAAAGATAGAGCTTGCTAGAAAGATGAGGGCATCTAGAGCTAGGAGGTCATCTACCCAATAGGCCATGCCTCTGTTGGCCTGAGTCAGTTTCACAATGCTGATAACGGTCATACATACACCAAGCATTGCGCCTGAAGTCGGCAGAATATGACCACTTAGATTGTTGGGGTTACGCATTTACTGGTGAACGTAGCCTGGTAAAGTGCCTGACCCAGAGTTTTGGTTGGGCGACGGTGATCCACCGAGTTCTGGCAAGTTGTAGTTTGGTTGGCTTGGCATCAGCCTTTTTTGGCTTGCATTAATAAAAGTAGGTACTTTGCTATCAAAAGATGCCTTTTGCTCAGAAGTCAATAATTTGTAAAGCGGTTTCGCAGCCTCATCAACCTCTTTTAAGCTGGTATATCGATTTTTTGCATCTTCGGTAGATTGGCTTAGAAATTTCAGTCCATCAATAGTGGCGGAACTATCGTTATTCAATTTAGCTCTTTCTTTGGCAACATCACTCGCATAAAGTCTCACCTTGATTGCAAAATTACCCCAAGCCTTGCTTTGTTCGGGTGTTAGCTTAAGGCTTTCCTCAAGGCGAGATAATCCAGTTTCGATTTGCTCATAAGTAAGCAGATGTGAGCCTGGAGCAGGCATTGAGATATGGGTATTTGCCGATGTGCTGGAAGAGTCGGGATTAGAGGCATTGCGCCCGGCGCCCCTTCGCATTCCAGGCATTCCTGGGATTCCAGAGCCTTGAGATCCGCCCCATTGAGCAAAAGACTCCTTAATGGGCAAAATTGCTACTAAAACTAGAAAACTCAAGATAATTGAGCGCAATAGCATGATGGCCCGATTCATTTTTCTCTCAACTGGATGTCCTTAACTCTTCTTAGACAGTAATTTTGGAAAATACTTACTCTAAAAAGAAAATAATTATTTTTTTTGGTCGTAAGTTTTCTATATGCACCCGTGTCTAAGTATTAACAAACAAGGAGATGTAAATGAAAAGAACGATGCAATCGCTGATTATGGCAAGTGTGTTGATGGTGAGTGCCATTAGCATTGCCAGCGCCGCCTTACCAGAGCCGCAAGATCCTCAGGTAGTTGCTAATATGACCTTTGAGCAACGCCTGCAAATGTCTAAGGATCTGCGGGAGCAATTTAAACAAGCCACACCTGAAGAGCGCCGTGCATATCGCCAAAAACTTCATGCCAAATTTAAGGCGCTCAGCCCCGAAGAGCGCAAGGCATTGCGCGATAAAATGCACGCTCAGTGGCAGGCACTAAGCCCTGAGCAAAAGAAAGAGCTACGCGAGAGCCGCAAAGCCATGATTGCCGCAATGACGCCAGAAGAGCGCCTTGAGATGAAAAAAGAACGCGAAGAGTGGATGAAGGCGCATCCTAATGAAAAAGAGCATTGGAATAAGCCAATGAGCAATTAAGGATCAGTTTGACTTTATTTCCTAGTAAGCAACACCGCATCGAGCAGGCTTTATTAAAAGGAGCTGTAGCGGGGGATTTCAAGGCGTCAAAAGAAGTCATTCGCCTACTGAGTTCCCCCGCATATTCCTTGGCCTGGAAGATGCTTGGCAACAAAGAAGACGCAGAAGATGTCGTACAAGAGGCCTTTATCCGCTTGTGGAAAAGTGCCGATTCGTTTGCGGGAAAGTCAGGACTTGTTACTTACTTTTACGCGATCGTGAGCAATCTTTGTTTGGATAGGATCAAAAGTATTAATAGGGGATTCTTCGAGGAGTTTGATGAGATTGAGCATCAACCCATGAAAGAGATTGAGTGGAGTATCGCAGAGGGCGTCAGCCCAGAAAGCATTAAAAAGGCAATGGATGTTTTAAGTAGAAAACAAAGAATGGCAATGTTGATGTGGGCCTATCAAGATATGACGGCAGAAGAAGTTGGTCTGGCAATGGGTATGAATAAGAATAGCGTCGATCAATTGTTATATAGGGCTAAGTTGAAACTTAAGATGGAATTAGAAAAAGGTGAATCTCATGCGAGCGAATGATAAAAAACATTTAAAGAAAGCGTTAGATCAAATCGAAGTGCAAGAACCATCTACCCATTTTGAGCAACGCATTTATCAAGATTGGCAAAGAGTGGTTCTTAAGGTGGATCGACCCACTCATCGATTCACTGAAGTTTTGGCGCTCGCTAGATTACACCCTAGGCTTGCCGCATTGATTGCGATGGTGGTTATCACAGGCTCCGTATTACTAGGTCAGCATCTCCTGACAAATCAGGACGAAGAGTTGCATCGTATTGATGCTTTATCCGAATTAAGCCTCTCAACTATTTAATCTACAGTGTTTTCCCTTGCCCCTGGGGTCTCTAATATTAGAAGCTGCAACTTTGCTAGGCTTGGGTAAAGGGGCCTGCTAATCATTTTTGATATACCGCCAGCAACAAGTGCACTCGCCATTAGACTGAGTACCAACCCATGCCCATCAACCATCTCCATAACAATAATGAAAGAAGTCATAGGTGCTTGCGTGACAGCAGCTAAAAATCCCGCCATTCCAATTGCGATAAGAATTTGAGCGCTAGGCAGAGTTAGAGCGGTAGAGATGGTATTACCAATTCCCGCACCAATAGCAAGAGATGGCGCAAAAATGCCAGCAGGCACTCCAGACCAAGTGCTAAGCCAGGTAGCTATGAATTTAAGGGGTACAAATAGATAAGAGGTGCTCTCTGATCCCGCAATGATTGACTGTGTGTGGGAATAGCCAGTTCCATAGGTCTCACCATTGCTGGCTATTCCTATGAGCGCCACAATGAGTCCGCATGCTCCAGCAAATATCAAGGGGGAGTTTGTTCGAAATTTTCCTAGTAAACCTCTGTTTACTCTAAGGGAAATAATCAACACTTTCGAAAACAATCCACCTAGGATGCCACTTACTAAAATCACTAATATGCAGGGTACGATAATGTTGAGACTAAATCCACCTGGCTGTATCACGCCAAAGTATGTGTAATTTCCATCGATTGAGATGCCCACTAAACCAGCTAATACTATTGACGCAATCATTAAGCCATTACTACGCTGTTCTAAAGATTTAGATAGCTCCTCAATGGCAAACATAACCCCACCCAGCGGGGTATTAAAGGCTGCAGCAATTCCTGCTGCACCACCAGCCATAATCAAAGATGCTTCAGAAATATTGGCTGCAGAGGGTAACCAGCGTTTTGCATTTCTCATGATCCCTGCAGCAATCTGTACTGAGGGGCCTTCTCGTCCAAGGGATAGGCCGCCTAAGAGTCCTGCTGAGGTAAGAAAAATTTTAACGATACTCAGCTTTAGTGAGACAAATAAGCCTCTATCTTCAGGTTTGCATTTAGAGTCTAATGCTGCGATCACTTGAGGAATCCCTGACCCTGCAGATCCTAGAGCAAATTTTCGGGTAAGGTAAACAATGACTATGGTGACTATTGGAGTCCAAAATAATGGAGCCCATCTATTACGACCTTGAAGCGCTAAAAACCAATCAAAAGAAAATTCTGCTAACTTGGTAAATCCTACGATAGTGAGGCCTGCGACAGCTGCATAGCTTAAAACAATCGAGCGACCAGCCCATAGTTTCCAATTTAGAAATTCTTTCTTTAGTGTAACTAGAAATCTAGCGTAAATCATTTTTTCACCAATAGGAATTTCATTAAAACTTTATTGAATAAATAAGTTGTGATCAGCAATACAAGAACATCCAGAGCAATTGGATTAAAGGCTAAAGTGTAATCTCTAAGCCTCTCGCTAATAATCAGAATTGGTAAGATTATTGCAGGGGGATGCAAGCATTCGAGTAGAAGCATTAGAGAAAAGCAAGTTGCAAACGCAGCGACCATAACCCATTGGGCGTAATCAAATACATATACAAATGCAAAGCCTATAAGAGAGCATAAAAGATATGATTGAAGAATAACACCCGCTGAGGTCATGGATTTAGTGGGCATTGTAAATATCATCAATGCGCTAACGACGAAGGGTACTAGCAACAGTAAATTTTCTTTACCTAACAAATGATTAAGTAGGTATAAAAGGCAGATCGTAATCGTGCTACCCAAGGTAATGACTAATTGCTGCGCAATAGAACGCTGAGATGGCGGCGGCTTGAGCGCCTCATAAATTTTGGAGCACCAGCTTTTAAATTTATCCATTACTTGTTTATTCCATCGAGCTATGAATTGCCCTGACAAAATCTGACTGTGTGATCACACCCACTAATTTCTGATGCTCGTCAATAACTGGAAGGTGATGATGACCGTCGCCTTCAAATATCGTAACTAAATCGAGAACATTACGATTCGTGCTGATAACTCGAACAGTTTTTTGCATAACTTGCCCAACTGCATTTGGGTAGGCCTCAGATAGCTTAGCTGAGGCCCTGCTAAAACTCTGGCGCATAAAACCTTGCAGGCGCTGCCCAAAAGTTTTATCAAAATCAATCGCAGCATATTTTAAAAAATCTTCTAAGGTGATAATTCCAACTATTCGATCATTTCTATCAACCACTGGTAGTGATTTAATGTGATTTTTTCTTATCCTTATCCAAGCATCCTCCAGAGGGGTTGCCATTTCAACGGAGATGACTGGAGAGCTCATGATGGCGGAACAGGTAATGGACTTTAACTTTTGTTGGTATGCATGTAATTCAACATCGCGAATAATATTTGCTAAGTCCCCTGGATTGATATCAATGAATTCTTTGTACCGTGCTAAGACTTCATTAATTTCTTTGCTATTTCCATCATCACCCGCAGATACTTTTGTGGTGATTGGTGCCTGATGTGGGTATGTCTTTCCAGTGGCCCTGTTGTAGGCAACACCTGCTAAGACTAGCAATAAGGAGTCTATAAAAACTGGAAATAATGCGAATCTGTAGCTAATAATATGACCGAGAACAGCGCTTAAGGCAGTTGCTGCAGCCGGGGCATGGAGGCAGTTAAGAAAAAGCATTCCTAGTATTGAGACGCCAATCGCAATGGGAACACCAATTCTAGGGTCTGGAATCCAACTGGCGCATGTCACACCAACAATCGCAGCAACTAAATTGCCACCTATTACTGCTTTGGGCTGAGCCATAGGGCTTGAGGGGAGCACAAAGATAAGTAGTGCGCTGGCCCCAAGCGAGGCCATAGCCCAATCATTAACTTGGGTAAATTCACCAATAAATTTACCGAGAAAGGCCACAAATGCCCCGCCAATCACTCCTCCAATTGCAGATCGCCAGTGTTCGGAAGATGGCACAGGTATTTGATTTTTATTGAAGAATTGCCAAATCGGTTTCATTTCATCCAAAATTGAGGTGAGAGGGTAATATATGAAGCATTATCCATATTCCTTGCGGGTATAGAATCGCGTACATGGTTTTAAGTAAAAAGACCCTCATTATTGGCTTATGCCTTTTACTGATCGCATTCAGGGCGGCAGCTGGGAACATTTTTATTCAGAGTGCGGTCGAAAGAGTCCACCTCCAGGTTAATAGTTGTTCGAGTTTGGGTGCTGAGCATGCCTTGACCCAACAAGATTCTACTGACGACAAGCAGCCTGTAAGCGCCATGTATGTGATGTACCATGTTACCGCCAACGTGAGTGATACTCAAATTCTCATACCAGCTCAAGCTGAGTCAGTTATTGCTTACGGCATGCGAGGCGATAGACTGTATTTCGACAATATCCCAGACTCTGCATTTAAACCCCCAAAACACACCCTCTAATTTCTATAGGGGGTGGGGCTTTGATTATTCCCCATCGAAATTGTTTTTATCTGAACCTGCTTTCAGATATTTTGGGAATTTCTGCAATGTCAAAGTTATACAAATTATTATTCGCCATTTCCCTTATCGGGCTCATTTCTGCCTGTAGTAGCGTCAAATTAGATGATGTCAATAGCGTCGCCACTGTAAATGCTGGTGGCTCCATGACCTACGATCCAATTGGCGATCCAAAGTCTAGTGTTTATGGCAAACGTTCAATCTATTTTGTGTTTGATAGCTATGCTATTGATCCAAAATATGCATCCACTATTTCAGCGCATGCCTCTTACTTGAAGGCATTTCAAAAGCAAAAAGCCTCGGTAATTATTCAGGGGAATACCGATGACCGCGGAACTGCTGAATATAACTTGGCACTTGGGCAACGACGATCTGAAGCCATTAAAAGGGCTTTAGTGAGTCAAGGCGTTAGCGAATCTCAATTAGAGGCCGTGAGCTTTGGCAAAGAGAAACCTGAAAATCCAGCACAAACCGAAGTAGCTTACGGAGAAAACCGTCGAGCTGACATCGTTTATCACTAAATATTCACACAATCCATTATTTGGAAATCATTATGAAAAACTTTTTTAGAGTAGTTTGTCTTTCAACTTTGGTGTTGGCAGGCTGTGCAAATAACAAGCCTAGCGGCACTGAGTTAACACCAGAGAACAAGGCTGAGATTCAAGAGCAAGTTAAGACCGTTCAGAAAAAAATGTCTGCCTGTGTAGCGGGGGTCAATAAAACAGATGATGCGAAATATGTTGATGCCAACATTATTGTTATTTCGGCTAACAACCCAAATGCGAAAAAGTTATTCAATTCAGCCGACTTCATCAGCGATGAGCAGGCTGTTGAGCTGAAAAAATTCAAGGAAGCAACTATGCAATGCCGTTCAATTGCTAAAGAGCTGCCAAAGCCAGAATTAGTCGCAGTTTATGAGTATTACAACTCTAAAGTAGATGATGTTTATAACGATCTAGTTAATAAACGAATCACGATTGGTGTTGCTAATCAAGAGAGACAAATGCGATTGCACTATACCAACGACAAGTGGGCTCAAGCCATGAAGACTTACCAGGGAGGTTAACTCATGGGCTCTAGATATAGATTTGTTTGCCCCTCTTGTAAGTTTGACTGTATCTGCTCAATTGGTAGAGAAAGAACTGGTAGCTACTTAAGTGTGCCCATGATTTGTCGCCAATGTAAGGATGTTGCGGAATATAAGGTCACCGATCCTTTGAGTCTATCAAGTTCCTATCTCGGTGATCTATCTTGTAGGGTCTGTCACTCTAGCGAGTATTTAGATGAGTGGGATGGAATTACGTGCCCGCAATGCCAAAAACCGATGCGGGCCATAGGCGCTGATGTCGATGCTAAAAAGTCAGACGAGGATTTTGGTTTTGGGCGTAGAGGTCGATTATGAATATAGACTCAGTTGAACTGAAAAATAATCATATTGGAATGAGCTTTGCTCGTATTCCTGCTGGAAGTTTTTTGATGGGTAGTAACGAGTCGGAGGATTCTCTGAGAAAAGATTTCCCTCAGTATGATTCTGCGCGACTCTCAGCATTTGATGATGAGAGCCCCTTACATAAGGTCATAATTTCCAAGCCATTTTGGATGGGCCAGTATCCAGTTACCGTTGGTCAGTTTGAGTTATTTTTAGTCAATTCAGGATATATGCCTGAATCGATCCGAGATGGTACTGGGGGTTATGGATTTAATCCACTTGATGTCAACACAAAAACCATAAACGACGAAGTTTTTGAAGGCCGCAATAGCCGTTATGCGTGGGATAAAACTGGATTTACTCAAGAGGATGATTTTCCGGTAGTGAACATTACTTGGAATGACGCTAATGCTATGGCTGGGTGGTTAAGTGAAAAAGAGGGCAAGAGGTATCGATTGCCAACAGAAGCTGAGTGGGAATATGCCTGTAGAGCTAGAACGAGTAGTAGATACTTTACTGGCGACAATCCAAGTTCACTTTTCTCACATGCAAAAGTATTTGATTTGGATACCGCAAGGATTTGGTCGCAATGGCAACAATATGCTCTTGACCATTACAGTCATTATGAATTTGCGGCGCCTGTTGGTAGATTTCTTCCCAACTCATTTGGCCTGTATGACATGATTGGTAATATATGGGAGTGGTGCTCTGATTGGTATGCAGAAAATTATTATCAAGAATCACCAGCGATTGATCCACAAGGACCTAATGACGGCGAAGCAAAAGTCAGGCGTGGCGGATCATGGCACACATGGCCTTTGTACTGCAGGTCCTCTTTTAGAAATGTGAATACACCAGACTCAAGATATATATTGCAGGGGATGCGCTTAGTGTTGGAGGAATGAAACGTGCTTTAAAAGGACGGTTCATACATAGGGCCCCCAATCGACACAAGGAGTCGTCATCCTTGTGTCAGTCAAATCCTTGATAGGCCGCCAAACTCAAATGTACTCCTTGCCTGGGTCAAAACAACTCAACCCTATACAAACACCCGGGCAAGTTTTGTGCACAAAGTTTGCCTATGGTGGGGTGAACCTCATAATCGTTATCTAAAGTAACACCTACTAATTTCATCCAAAAACCACTTTGGAGCAACGAAGTACTAGATGGTTGCTCACAAATCCTTTGGCCCCAGGTTCAAGTCCTGGTGGGCCCACCAGAAAAGCAAACCCTCATCAGCAATGGCAAGGGTTTTTTTGTCTTTTGAATGTTGCCGTATTATCAGGGTTTGAATCTCACTGAGGAAGTTAATGAATACATTTGATGCAATCCGCGAACGTAGGGCTGTTAAGCACTTTGACCCAAGCCATGAATTTACTAAGCAAGAGACAGAGCAGTTGCTTGACCTTGCTATGCAGGCACCATCATCATTCAATATCCAACACTGGCGTTTGGTGAATGTTACAGACAAGGCTTTAAGAGTAAAATTACGAGAAGCTGCTCATGATCAGGCTCAAGTTACTGATGGATCCCTATTATTTGTAGTAACTGTGGATATCAAGGCTTGGGAAAAAGATCCTGCTCGATATTGGGTAAATGCACCCAAAGAAGCTCAAGATATCTTAGTTCCTTGGATTCATCCTTTTTATGCTGGAAAAGAGCAATTACAAAGAGATGAAGCAATGCGTTCAGCTGGCATCATGCTGCAAACGATGATGCTCTCAGCCAAAGCGATGGGTTATGACTCATGTCCAATGGTTGGGTTTGATTTTGATAAGGTCGCTGAATTGATTCATTTGCCTAAAGACTATGCAATTGCTGCAATGTTGGTCGTTGGTAAGGGCATTAAACCAGCATGGCCTAAACCTGGATTTATCCCTAAGTCAGAAATGTTGATTGAAAACCATTTTTAAGCTGATATTTTCTGAGCGGGTTTGAACGGCATGAGAAATTCAACCTAAGCCCAGATCCAATTAGGTTGATTAAAGCTCTCATCAGAAATGGTGAGGGCTTTAATTCTTATATTGTTGAGTTAGGTTTGGCGCTTAAATGAAACCTTATTGCTTGCAGACTCTATTGGCAATACCAGGATAATTAAAGCTATTCTCTTGACGCTTCAATCACTATATTTAAGCTGATCTCATCGCCAACAAATGGCACATATTTTCCTAGATTAAACTCTGAGCGACTCAACTTCGCGCTTGCGTTAGCGCCACACATATATTTCAAAGTAATAAAGTTACGACTGCAAGAAAAGTTAGTCACTTCCACATTAACGGGCTTAGTAATGCCTTTGATGGTGAGCTCGCCTGAGAGTGACGTAATGACCTGATCATTAAATACAACGTTATCGGAGATGAATTTGGCTACGGGAAATTTTTCAGAATTAAAGTAATCTTCACTTCTAAGTAACTTATTAAAGGTATCGGAGCCTGTGCTAATTGAGCCAGTCTCAATGTCAATATCTATAGTGAATCGCTACCAATATCTTAGACACTTCCCAACCTCGCTTGGTACTGCTCTTCAAATCTTACCGGAGAAAGTCCATTGTTGTAACTATGGCGTCTAACCGGGTTGTAAAACATTTCGATGTAATCA
>NZ_JAYGQR010000011.1:0-27591 GCF_035012665.1 Polynucleobacter sp. AP-Nickl1-40-C4 | reverse complement strand
GCCAAATTCGAACCATATACACCGACGTTTTTACCGCTAGCTGCGCCAGAAATCGTTACCAAATCATTTGTCAGAATTGCTGGCGATGCTACTGCAGGACCCTGGGTCTGAACTTGACCGTTGTAAGTCAGTGCAGCAGTGGTTGGCGCAGTAATCGTTACAGCCAACGGAGTAACGGTCAGATTACCGCTGGTGATCGCAGATCCAGAGGTCAATCCAGAGCTGGCAGATACCAAATTACTTGCAGCGTAGGCATAGCTACCCACAACAATGTTTCCGGAGGTGCTGGTGGTTGTGCCGCTTGGTGTGAGATTAAAGCTCACTAAAGCGCTAGTCGCATCACGATATACATAACTTGTGACATTACCAACTGTAGCTGCACTAACAAATGTTAACGCACTGATATTAGAGCCACCAGTGCTGTATGAGGCAACCGGTTGTGCGGGGGTAATGATGTTGCCTGATGTGCTTGTACCGTATGGTGTAGTGGCACCAGCAGTTGTGATCATCAAAGCACCTGGGGCAACAATCGTATACGTTGCAGGAATATAGGTAATTGCGTAGTTGCCGATGCCGCTACCAGTTGCTGCGCTAATTGCAATTGGATAGGTACCAGCGGAAGCATTAACCCCAGTAGTTGATGCCGTAGTGCTAATCGTTGCGCCTGTAACTGTATCGCTACCTAAGAGCCCTACTGCTGGGGCTTGAGTTAAGGTAGCAAGAGCCTGGCTGTAGAAAGAAGACTTATTGACTGCGGTAATTGTTAGAGGGGCTGGAGTGATATTAGCTGGTGCAGTAATTGCAGTTGAGCCAATTGAGTAATTAGCAGCGCTTGCACCAGACAGGGTTGGCGTGTTGAATGTCACGGTAATTCCGTTAGCCACATTTGGGCTAGCAAAAGTAGCAGTCGCGTAGCTAACCGCTACTGAATCGCCCGGGAATAAATTGACCATCGACAATGCGCCGTTTGCAGTATTAGTAGAGGTATAGACCTTGCTATCTGCTACTGCGGTGATGTTCGGGCCTGTGCCGCTACCGAAATTAATGATGTATGGCGTGATGTTGGCAGTAATTGGGGACGCTGTACCAGTGACATAGTAGTTCGACGCAGCGCTACCTGAGAGTGTTACACCACTCATCGCGTTATAGGTGCCACCTGCAATCACTGTCGGGGTGGTATTTGGTGTCACGGTAATGCCGTTAGCCACATTTTTACTAGCAAAGGTAGCGTTGTACGGACCGGATGAGCTTACAGCCACGTTATTTAAGTCCGCCGCCAATACACCCGCTAACGTTTGAGAGGCCGAGCTGATGGTAGCTGCAGTTGTGCCGTCGTACGCCTTATTGTTTGCAGTTAAGCCAGCGTTAATGGTCAAAGGTGCCGGTGTAATGTTAGCCACTAATGTCTGAGGCCCTACTCCCGCCACGTAGTAGTTATTTGCTGCTGCGCCTGTCAAGGTTACGCCGGTCATGGTTGTTACGCCATTCACAACAGAAGTCGCCGGCGTCACTGTCAAACCTGAGCCTACGTTGGACTGGCTAAATGTTGCACCCGTGTATGGGCCGGTAGAACTTACTGATACCACGTCTGTACCCAGCACCCCAGCTAAAGATTGCGTACCCGTTACGGCAATCGTAGCGGCATTGGTTGTGTCGTAGACCTTGTTATTAGCAGTCAAGCCAGCGCTAATGGTTAATGGCGCAGGAGTGATATTGGCTGTTGCAGTAGGCACACTTGCAACTGAATAGTTAGCAGCTGCAGCGCCCGATAAGGTAACCCCACTAAAGCTTACTGTTAGGCCGTTAGCCACGTTAGGGCTTGCGAAAGCTGCGCTTGTATAGGCAACCGATACAGAATCACCAGCAAACAAGTTCGTCATCGCCAGTGCGCCAGAGGCAACAGTCGTAGTGTCATAGACCTTATTGTTCGCGGTAGCTGCGATGCTTGGACCGCCACTACCACTAGAGCCGATGATGAATGGCGTAATGGTTAGATTGTTATTAACATAAGTAAAAGCATAGTTACCCGCATCCGCACCAGTAGTCGACAAATTCGATACATAGACGCCTACATTCTTGCCAGAAGCAATGCCACCAATATTGACTACGTCATTAGTCAAGATGGCGGGGGAAGTCGTTGCCGCTGATTGATTCTGGGTACTACCGTTATACATGCTTGTTGTCGGTGTAGCGGTAACCGTTACAGCCAATGGCGTTACTGTGAAATTACCCGATGGAATAGCTGAAGTTAAGCCGGTAGCAACTGCAGATAGGTTGGAAGCTGCGTAAGCGTAGCTACCAACATTAATATTGTTTGATGTGCTGGTAGTTGTATTGGATGGCGTTAGGTTAAATGTAACCGTGTTTAGCGCGGCATCACGGAATACATAGCTCGTTACATCACCAGTAGTTGATGAGCTTACATAAGTTAAAGAGCTGATATTAGTGCCGCCAGTGGTATATGTGGCTGTTGGCAATGCAGGTGCAAGGATATTTCCCGATGTACCCGTGCCATATGGTGTGGTAACACCAGCAGTGGTAATCACTAAGGCGCCAGGCCCTACGATTGTGTAATTTGCAGGCACATAGTTAATGCTGTAGTTCGATAAACCAGAACCGGTTGCAGCGCTAATCGTAATTGGGTATGTGCCAACAGCAGCATTTGCACCTGTAGAAGTTGCAGTAGTCGTAATCGTTGCGCCAGTTACCGTATCGCTACCTAAGAGCCCTATTGCTGGCGCTTGGGTTAATGTTGCCAAGCCTTGGCTATAGAAAGAGGACTTATCCACCGCAGTAATGGTCAGCAATGCAGGAGTAATGTTTGCAGTCGCTGTTACTGGTGTGGAGCCAATGCTGTAGTTAGCTGCAGATGCACCCGATAAAGTGACGCCATTAAAGGTAACGGTAGCGCCAGTAGCTACATTCGGACTTGCAAATGCAGCGCTGGTGTAACTTACTGATACTGAATCCGTACCAAACAGGTTCACCATACTCAAGCTACCGTTTGCTGCAGTAGTCGAGGTGTAAACCTTGTTATTTGCCACAGCAGCAATATTAGGACCCGAACCACTGCCGAAATTAATGACGTATGGCGTAATGTTGGCAGTAATTGGTGTGCTTAAGCCAGCAACATAGTAGTTGCCTTGCGCGCTACCAGATAGGGTTACGCCAGTCATCGCGTTATAAGTACCGCCAGCAATCGTAGTTGGCGTCGTACTTGCGCTTACTGCTAAGCCTGTACCGACGTTTGATTGGCTAAACGCACCAGTGTATGGGCCAGATGAACTAATAGCGACATTACCAACATCAGATGCCAATACGCCTGCCAAGGTTTGGGTAGCTGAACTAATAGTAGCTGCAGTAGTGCCGTCATAAGCCTTATTGTTAGCAGTTAAGCCAGAGCTAATTGTTAATGGTGCCGGTGTAATGTTCGCTGTTAAGGTTTGTGGCCCTACTCCAGTTACGTAGTAGTTACCTGCTGCAGCACCGCCCAAGGTAACACCAGCCATCGTTGTGTAGCTAGCGCCATTGATAACTGATGAAGTAGTTGCTGGAGTAACTGTTAAGCCAGATCCAACATTAGATTGGGTAAACGTAGCGCCAGTGTATGGGCCAGTTGATGACACAGTAACCGCATCTGTACCGAGCACGCCGGCTAGAGTTTGATTACCAGTCACCCCAATAGTTGCAGCATTGGTAGTGTCATACACCTTATTGTTAGCAGTTAAACCGCCGCTAATAGTCAAAGGCGCTGGTGTAATAGTCAAAGTACCATTTGTAATAGCGCCAACGGTGTAATCACTTGACGTATTGAGAACGAGGTTACTGGTGTAGGTACCAACATTAGTACCAGTAGCCGTACCAGAGGCTGCAGTTGCCGTGTCAGTACCTTTGAGGCCTGTCACCACAAAACCAGTAGTTTGTGAGGCAGCGTTGTACATCACGGTTGCAGTATTGACCGCAGCAGTAATCACGATTGGCGTAATTTGCAAGCTGCCTTGTACATAAGTTACGACGTAGTCAGACGGACTAGACACGGTGGCCACTAATACATCAGGAACAATGCCTTGGGCTACGTGCGTAGCAGTTGCATAACCAGCAACAGTTGCTGTGTCAGACCCTTTGAGGCCGCTGACAGATGCGCCAGTATTGGTTTGTAATGCACCGTTATAGGCGTATTGATTATTGGTACCAGTAACTAACAATGCCGCTGGATTAATAGTCAATGCTCCATTGTTATAGGTAATGCTGTAGTTGCTAGCAGCAGCGCCAGTCGCTACTAACGCGTCTGCTGTCGTACCAGCATGGGTACCAGTTGCATAACCAGCAATAGTTAAGGTATCACTACCCTGCAATCCTGCAATAGTTGCAGCTGCATTAGTTTGTAATGCGCCATTGTAGGTAAGGTTTGTCAATGCACCATTCACTACCAACGGAGCGGTATTAACAGTCAGCGCACCTGGAACAACAGTCACTGCATAGTTTGAGAATCCACTACCTACTGAACCATTGATTGCATATGGTGTTGAGCTCGCATTAATAGCGCCAACTGCTGGGCCGCTATACACAACACCACCTAAGCCTGCAATAGTTTGACTATTCATCAAAGCGCCGCCAGTAACAGTTACACCGGTAGTCACACCGCCAGTGAGGCTACCCGCTGTAATTTGGGCCGCAGTTACGGCATTGGCGTTGTAGGTTTTGGATACATCAGCAACTGTCAGCGTCAATGGTGCCGGAGTAATCGTCAATGTATTGGTAATTGTGGATACGCCGGAGAACGGGCTGCCTGACTGTGTGTAGTTATTAGTATTGCTTACAGCATTGGTATACGAACCTACATTCCAAGTGGTGCTAGCGCCACTAACTACCGGGGTAACACCAACACTAGTAATGCTTGGTGTAATTGTGATGGAGTAGCTGCCATCGGTCCAAATATTGCCGGAGGAGTTGGTCAGGGTAGTCACCGTTACTGGACCACTACCCGCTGGCGTGGCGTACTGGACCGTTGCGGTTGTTGGTGTTGCTGCTGTGCCATAGGTTGTTGTAGCAGCATTCATCGTAATTACCAGAACACCTGTCGGTGAAATAGTAAATACACCTGGCACATAGCTGATGTTGTAGTTGTTATTACTGCTTACTCCAGCTGCTGTAATAGCGTATGGACCTACTGCTGTTCCAGGTGCACGAGTTACCGTATAAGTTGGCGCAGTATCGCTACCCTGCAATCCTGCAACTGATGCAGTTAGGGCTGGATCAACCTGACCGTAGAACGAACTCGCATTGTTTGCAGTTATCACTAAAGACGCTTTATTAATTGTGAGCGTTGGGGTATTCGAAGTTACGGTGTAGTTACCAGCATCAGTGCCGCTAGCAGCATAACTAGTGCTATAAGTCCCTGCATTTGTGCCAGTACCGCCAGTTGTAGCTACAACCACGTTATCGCCTGCAATTACACCTACAACGGTTGGTGATGTTAACGATTGTGCTGCACCGTTATAGGTCGTTGTTAAATTGCTGCCAGTAATTGTTAATGGTGCCGGCGTGATGTTGGCGGTAGTCGTCGTGTTAGCACCACCAGATAATTGGTAGTTCGCTGATGAACTGCCACCAAGTACTACCCCACTAATATTGACAGTTTTAGCTGTTCCAACATTCTTGTCTACGAAAGTGCCGGATAAGTTAGAGGTGTTTACTGAAACGGTATCACCAGCAAATACACCGCTGTAGGTAATCGTTCCAATGTTCAAGGTGGCTGCAGTTGTGGCGTTATAGACCTTGTTGTTAGCGGTAATGCCGCTGATCGTAATGGTTGCTGGAGTTATAGTAATCGATCCATTGGTTACACCGATTGTGTAGTCACTTGAATTGCTAAGGCCAACAGTTAAGGCATCAGCATAAGTACCTACATTTTTACCGGCGCCATAAGAACCACCAATAGTGGCTGTATCGCTAGCTTTTAGTCCAGTAACAGTTGCTACAGAATTCGTTTGAGTAGTCGCGTTATAGACCTGGGTGGTATTAGCGCCAACAACAGAGAGTGCTACTGGAGTAATCGTGATTGAGCCAGGCGCGTAAGTGAAGGCATAGTTTCCTGCTGCACTACCCGATACCGAGAATACGTCTGGCACTGTACCTTGGGATACGTGGGTCGCAGCAGCGCTTCCTGCAATAGTTACATTGGCGGTATCACCACTCAAAATACCGGTGGTTGTGTAGGTATTGGTTTGTAGAAGCCCGGTATATGGATTAACCGTAGTTGCGCCGGTAATGGAAGCGGCCAATTTACCGATAATGAGTGAACCATTGGTTTTGGTCAGGGTGTAGTTGCTAAGTTGAGTGATCCCTTTTGCGCTCACAGCCAATGTATCTGCATATGTAGCGGCATTGGTACCAGATGCAACACCTGTCACATTAATGCCATTGCTCGTTAAGAGGTCTTGTCCCACTAAGCCCACCACTGCTGGTGCAGTATTGGCTTGTAGTGAGCCGTTATAGCTTACGTTTGTTGTTACGCCCGTTACGCTCAATGGCGCTGGGGTAATCGTGAGTGAGCCTTGTGCTGAAACACTAATGTTGTAGTTACTAAGTGACCCGCCGTTCGTTACGCCTGTAACGGTTGGATTGCTTCCTGAGGTAGTAATCGTATTAGCATAAGTTCCAACATTTAATCCAGATGCCAGGCCATTAGTGCTAAATACTAGGGCTTGGCTATTCTGCATACCAGTTACGGTAAATCCAGTAGATGGATTGAATGTTTGAGCTGCCCCGTTGTACATCACGGTCTGACCGGATGCGGAAACGTTCGCTGGTGTAATCACTACGTTAGCAGGGGTAACGGTGAGATTTCCTGGGCTGTAAGTGATGGCATAGTTAGTTGCGCCAAAGCCGCCAGTACCTGTTGCACTGCTTGCAACGATTCCACCGGTATAAGTAAGCGCATTAGTAGTGCCAGGAACAGTTGCGGAGCTGTTGTACTGCAATGTCACCCCAGAAATTGTGTCGCCATTCGGCAAGCTTGACAGGCTGCTGGTGTAAGCCGTTGTTCCTAATGCTAGCGCTGTTCCATATACAGTGCTTTGGGAATTGGCAGTAAGGGATACAGCCAATTTATTAACCACCAAGTTGGCTGGCGTATAGGTAATGTTGTAGTTGGTAGAGTTAAAGCCGCCGGTACCAGTCGCTGCGCTTGTAGTAATCGCAGCGTTATAAGTAGCTGCCCCAGTGGAACCGGGTACGGTTGTGGAATTCGTAGTGCCATTGTAGTAATTGACGGCGACGCTTGTTAATGTGTCGCTTGCACCCAAACCAGAGCCGCCTATTGTGTAGCCTGTTGTTTGATTTTGTGAAACTGTAACCGGCGTGCCATATGTGGTGGTGATACCAACGGCAGCAATCGTAATTGGCCGAGGTTGAACTGTCATTAGCGCAGAAACATAGTTCAGCGTGTAAGCAACAGTGCCGGTAATCACTGCTGCAGATGGGGTGATTTGGTAACTACTACCTACTGGCGCTGTTGCTATTCCACCCAAGCTAGTTAAAGACAGTCCAGTTAAAGCATCTCCATTGGGTAAGCCAGCGATGGAATAGCTTGTTCCGCCAATAGTTACCACTCCCAAGCCATTACTGTTATAGGTTACGCCGTTAGTAGTTGTACTATTACCGTAAATTTTGGTGTCAGCAAGTGCGGTGATGGTGACGATTGCATTTACAGAAGATGTAAGGGTTCCGCCCACATAAGTAATTGCATAATTCGCAGCACCACGTGATCCAGAAACCGGGGCAAATACCGCAGCGCTTGGGGTGATGCTATTGACGTTTGGAGGAGCATAAACTCCAGACGCCAAGGTTGTCGGAACCGTGGTTAAACCATTGGATGTTAAGGTTGAACTCGTAATGGAATCCCCTAAAGTTACTCCATCAACTGTAGTTATGAGACCGGTGCTAGTGAAAGCGGTGGTTCCCAAAGGCAAGGCTGTTCCTGCCTGCACAGCCTGATTCGATGCGGTAATAGTCAGAGGTGCAGGTGTAATAACCAGGCCAACATTGCCAAAACTTTGGCTATTGATAGTCACGCCAGAACTTACGCTAATGCCGTGTGTGCTTGTGATGTTGTAGGTGTAGCTTGTGCTATCGGTATTAACCTGCTCACCCGCAAGCGTGCCATAACTTGTGCGTGGAGTTGGGGGCAATGCCTGCAAAGAGTTAACAAAAGCGTCCAATGGAACGACAAAGTTCACGCTATTAACAGTGATCAGCGCACATCCATCTGTACTTGCACAGGTAATCGCCGAAGAACCTGTTCCTACTACCGTACCATTAGACACCCAGCCTGAATTATTAGTCGTTTTTGTATAAAGGGCCTGTAATTGATAGTCAAGACTGCCTGGAGTAGTAAGGTTACCCGCAGTAGCTAATGGGTCGTTTGTTCCATAAACCTTAGTCACGTTGCCTGATAACGTGGCTGTGTAACTTGGTGAAATACGGAACTGAATTACTGGGCCAGTATTTGTAGAAGTAATTGCACCAGTATTCCAGCTAGTACCGCCTGTACCACCTGCTACGTTTGCAGTATTAATGCCGCCTAATGTAAAGATAGGCAATGATGTAGCTGCAACGTTACCAGCGGCATAAGCCTGGCTAAACAATGTATTGCTGAATGTGAAATCACCCAAGCTAGGAGAAAGCAATCCTAAGGAGGCTTGTGTGGAAGTTGTTCCGGCGGTAACTCCAGGCGAACCGGCATACAAATAGACGTTACCGTTTGGCGACGTGATGTTGTTTCCACTTAAGGCTGTTATTTGACCGCAATCAGCCGCACTGCAAACCGATGAAACAGTGCCGACTGGCAAATAAGCACCCGCCTCAATGACTACTGGTCCTGTTCCATTGTTAATAATCTTTGGTGGCGTGACGTTACCGTTATTGGACGTAGCGATGAATACGCCAGCATTAGAATTTTGGGTATACAGGGTTCCAGCAACAGTTACGATATCGGCTGTGGTTCCAATTGCACTTAATTCCAACGCTCCCGCTGTTGATGCATTCGTGATTGTGACTGCATCGCTATAACGACCTTGGTAGGCAACAATATTAGTATTACCACCGGTTGAATTATTGGTAATTGTTACAGCACCTGAAATACCGATGGCATTGCCCTTCACAGCACTCGTTGGCGTAGCATTAGTAGTCACTACAAATTGTGGCGTAATGCCCACAATGTTTATCGCATCAGTTCCAGCCGCAAAGGTTCCGCTTGATGTAATTGCGAGAGGTGCTACGGCGTTAATCGAAACAGCATCAAACGTCTGATTAGCCGAGGATGATGAAGCACCCACTACACCTCGAAGATAGATACCGTAATTAGCGGTTAAGCTTCCGCAAGCTACTGTGGTTGCGCAGGTGATAGCAATACCGTTTGCTGCAGTCGTGCCATATTGCCATGCATTTGAGGCATTAATGCCGCCCTGCACTCCTGCAAGGTAGGTATTGTCAAAAGTAATTGAGCCAGGAACATTAAGCGCACTATTCACAATTATTGGAGCACCGCTAGCGATGTTGTTGTAATTGATGTGGCTTGTTGAAGTGCCTAGGAAGGTTACTGCACCTGCATTAATAGTGGATAACTTATTGCCATTGGTGGTGTTATAGCTAATGACGGAATCGATACCGCTAGTATTTTGAGCAATCGAAATGTTTCCAGCCTGGCTGATCTGATTGTTCGAGATGAAATAGATACTGCCGCCATTGGCATTATCAGTAATAGCACCAGTTTGGGTAATGCCAGTGTTTCCACCCGCTGCAGTGTCATTTCCTGTAATGGTGATATCTCCAGCGGCATTGGTAATCGTGCCAGTAAGATTGACAACAGTTGTAGCAGTTGTACCAGTACCTCTAATGATTACTCCATTTGCAGATGAAATGGCTGCAGTCACTGTCATTGGTGCGCCAGTGGTTGAAGTGCCAACCAAAGTCACTGAACCTGCCGTAGAGGTAATCGGGGACGACATATAGTTGGCTGTTCCGCTATTGGGAGTATTTCCAGTAATAGAAATATTACCAACGGCCGTGATTGAGCCATTAGTTGCGAGGCCACTGTAGTCGACTCCGTATGAACCAGCAACTAAGGATGTTCCGGCTATTGAAATCGTTGTTGTGGAATTTAGCGTAACAGCCGGTAGCAATGTCACACCAGTGGCAGCGGCTAAATTGGAAATGCCATTTAAGGTGATACCTGTAGCTCCGCCAAAGGAACCGCTAGCTAAACTACCAGTAACCTTAACACCGTTTCCAGTTGATGTTGCGTAAGTTGTTCCATTTGCAGCGGTAATGAATCCGCTCGCAGGAGTACAACTAGCCCCTGTGCAGCCATAGGTATTGTCTAACAAAATATAACCAGGAACTGTTGTTGCGCCAATTGTTAATGCAGAGCCGCTTGATTTTTCTATGTAATTAATTGCAGAGCTGCTAGTTCCAGCGCCAATGGTTAAGGCACCAGTTGAAATCGTAGATAGTTGATTTCCGCTGGTAGTGTTGTAAGTAATATAGCTAGCGGTACCGCTGGTATTGGGAGCTACCGTTACCGCACCACTTTGACTAATCGCATTGTTAGAGGTGAAAGTGATATTTCCACCGCTAGCATTATCAGTAATAGCACCGGTTTGAGTAATGCCTGTATTTCCACCAGCAGCAGTATCGTTGCCAGTCACAGAAATATTATTGGAGTTACACGCAACCCCTGCCGAACAGGCATTAATTGTCATTGCACCCAAGGAAACCACGGTTGCTGCTGTAGTACCGGTACCTGTAACAGTAATAGAGTTACCAGTAATGAGTGCGGTATCCGATACAGCCATAGCAGTAGTTGAAATTCCGGTGATACTTACAGGTCCAGCTGCAGAGGTAATGGTTGCCGTATCTGATACACCCCCACCAGTTGCAGCGCCATTAGGCCCGCCAAAAATAGTGACGCCTGCGTAACCGTTGATAACTCCAGTAATTGATGCCCCATAGTTAGCAGCGCTTGAGGTAGTTCCCGTGACTGAAACGGTTCCATTGTTAGAAGTAATGGCTGCAGATAAATTAAGTGCTGCAGCAAGACCTGCATCAGTTTTAGACGTGCTAATTACCACGTTGGCATCTGCAGTAATAGTGCCAGCAATATATGCAGCGCTATAACCAAGTGCAAACCCTTGAGCGTAAATATTAATATTGCCACCAACACCACCAACAGTAGTTGCCCTCAATGTATTGAAGGATGATGTGTAGCCATTGATACCTAAAGCACCTTTAATAGGGGTGGCTGATGTGCCGAAGTTAATGTTACTACCATAAGCATTGGCTGATACTTCTGCAGATACAGCATTATTCATAAAAAATCCGCTACAGCACGACGCGCTAGTAACAGCTAACACATTAATGTCGCCACCTACCAAAGTAGGACCAGTACCGGAATTAATGGTGACATTACCCATAAAAGCTAAACCATGTCCTACGCCATTACTAAATCCACTAATATTGATTTGGTTGCCTGCGCTTACCTGCGAGCCAGAAATAGTGATAGCAGCCAGAGTAACCGCACCACTATTCATACCTGAAATTTGACTCGCGCTTGCTCCATTAATCGTAATGGAACTTCCCGCACTCAACGAACCAGTCACATAGACACCAGTTGAAGCATTTGATGTACTAATGGTAGACATGTTTAAATATCCGCTCGCTGGAGTACAACTAGCCCCTGTGCAGCCATAGGTATTGTCAGCCGTTATTGATCCCGAAACAGTTGTAGCACTAACAGTTATATACCCACCACTTGCTAAAGCACTGAAATTGACTGGATTGCTTGCAGGAGAAGAGCTAGCTGTGTATGTGAGAACTCCAGCTACGATAGAAGCATTCTGATTCCCTGATGTTACGTCATATGTTACTGCCTGAGCATGGCCGGTATTATTCGCGGCCAGAGTAACGGCCCCAGACTGAGATACATCTCCATTGGATTTAAATAAGATATCTCCGCCGCTTGATTGGACTGCAAGCGCACCTGTTGAAGTAATTCCAGGATTACCGATATTGGCCGTGTTTTTATTTCCGATTACTGAAATTGCATTGACCCCAGCCGTTGGAAATGAGGCAGCACTAGTAACGGTTAAACCATTTGCGCCTAATGCAACGGCAGCATTAGAGGCGCTGGCATTAATGCCGTTGATAGTAATGCCCCGCCCTGATGTCTGCGCACCTGTTAAGGAAATACCAATAGATGCAGTGGTATTAACTGTTGTAGCAGATGAAGCGGTTAGTGGTGTTGAACAGGTATAACTTGCATTTGATGCGCAAGTATTGTCCAGCAAGATTGTTCCAGACACGGTTACAGCTGGGATAGTTAATGCAGAACCATTAGACAGAATCTGATAGTTGACCGGACTTATGGCGCCGGTCGCGTTAAAGGTAAATATGCCAGCTGTAATCTGACTATTTAAATTACCAGTACGAGTGTCATAAGTTAAGGTTTGTACGTGATTTGTAGTGTTTGCTGTTGCAAAGCTGACCGCAGATGTTGCTGTAATGTCACCATTGGTCTTAAATGTGACATCACCACCATTAGAGTTATTAGTGATGGCACCACCAGTCACCACAATGCCACCCGCAAGACCGGTTGTAGCAACTGTTGAGGTGATATTTAACGCATCACCAACCGTAGCGTAAGTTCCCGCAGTAATTGTCACACCGCCAGTAACGCTAACACCCTTACCTGTTGCATTTGTATTGCTTGCGGTAATGTCAACCTGAGGAGCGGTTACGGACCCAGTAAGATTTACCGCAAAGAATCCAGCCTCATTGTCAGTACTATTAATGGTAATAGCACCACTAGTTGTTGAAATTGCTGCAGTGGAATAAACACCCGTTCCATTAAGGTTGTTGTTGTTTATGGTAATACCAGTCGCCGCAGCAATTGGAGCAAGTATCTGAAGTCCGCTTCCACTGCCGGTACTGTTGTTGCTTATATTTACGCTACCGGTATATGAAGTTAAAGTTGTACCAGCGCTAAGGTAAATACCACCCACGGCTAGTCCTGTAGAAGAACTAGTATTGGTTATATTGATATTGCCAGCCGCATTAATTGGTCCAGCCCCGTAAGCGGAAATTACATAACTGTACTGATTGGTACCTGCAGATTTTGCTTGAATATTAACGAAGCCGCCAATATTTAAGGTGGCGCCACTACTCTCATAGGCACCATTGATTCCTCCGGATACGGCAGCGTAACCGGCACCAATAAAGTTGCCACCTGTTGAAGTAGCGCTTACTACTCCAGCATTTGTGGTGGTGTTGATGTTTGCTTGGACATAAATGTTTTGTAGATAGCCAACATTGACTGTGCCCATTGTGATGGTTTGATTAACTAAATTAATAGTACCGCCCGTACCGTCCATGATGACATATCCACCCATCGTCGTTATGGGGGCAGTATTTAAAACGGTACCTTGATATTGAAGATTGGTAGTGTTAGTCGTCCAATAAGATTGCATGACCACATTTATTGGGCCGCTGCTTGCTGTGATTGCACCACTAACGAGTGATTGACCGCCAGCCAGGAATTGCAAATTAACCGTACCTGCGCCTGAAGAAGTAATTCCGCCTGAAGAGGTAATGCTTGACCCTTGAGTTAAATGGTTATCCAAAATCAAGGTATCTGTGATGCCTGTAGCTGGCGCAAACGCCCAAGCGCCAGTCTGAGTAATTGCGCCTGTTGCTAGTACCGTAACGTTAACTGGCTCGCTGATTGAGGCGACCTGAGAAGTAATGGCTCCAATCGTTATTTGACTATTTAAATTGCCTGATGTGGTGTCATAGGTAATTGTCTGTGCATGGTTCGTTGTATTGGCAGTAGCAAAGCTGACCGCAGATGTTGCTGTAATGTCACCATTGGTCTTAAATGTGACATCACCACCATTAGAGTTATTAGTGATGGCACCACCAGTCACCACAATGCCACCCGCAAGACCGGTTGTAGCAACTGTTGAGGTGATATTTAACGCATCACCAACCGTAGCGTAAGTTCCCGCAGTAATTGTCACACCGCCAGTAACGCTAACACCCTTACCTGTTGCATTTGTATTGCTTGCGGTAATGTCAACCTGAGGAGCGGTTACGGACCCAGTAAGATTTACCGCAAAGAATCCAGCCTCATTGTCAGTACTATTAATGGTAATAGCACCACTAGTTGTTGAAATTGCTGCAGTGGAATAAACACCCGTTCCATTAAGGTTGTTGTTGTTTATGGTAATACCAGTCGCCGCAGCAATTGGAGCAAGTATCTGAAGTCCGCTTCCACTGCCGGTACTGTTGTTGCTTATATTTACGCTACCGGTATATGAAGTTAAAGTTGTACCAGCGCTAAGGTAAATACCACCCACGGCTAGTCCTGTAGAAGAACTAGTATTGGTTATATTGATATTGCCAGCCGCATTAATTGGTCCAGCCCCGTAAGCGGAAATTACATAACTGTACTGATTGGTACCTGCAGATTTTGCTTGAATATTAACGAAGCCGCCAATATTTAAGGTGGCGGCATTACTCTCATAGGCACCAATGCCTCCTCCGGATACGGCACTGTAACCGGCACCAATAAAGTTGCCACCTGTTGAAGTAGCGCTTACTACTCCAGCATTTGTGGTGGTGTTGATGCTTGCTTGGGGATAAATGTCTTGTAGATAGCCAACATTGACTGTGCCCATTGTGATGGTTTGATTAACTAAATTAATAGTACCGCCCGTACCGTCCATGATGACATATCCACCCCTCGTCGTTATGGGGGCAGTATTTAAAACGGTAGCTCCTGAGGCCACATTGCTAGTGTTAGTCTTCCAATAAGATTGCATGACCACATTTATTGGGCCGCTGCTTGCTGTAATTGCACCACTAACGAGTGATTGACCGCCAGCAAGGAATTGCAAATTAACCGTACCTGCCCCTGAAGAAGTAATTCCGCCTGAAGAGGTAATGCTTGACCCTTGAGTTAAATGGTTATCCAAAATCAAGGTGCCTGTGATGCCTGTAGCTGGCGCAAATGCTAAAGCACCAGTCTGAGTAATTGCGCCTGTTGCTACTACGTTGACCGTATTGCCGGCATTAATGGCCGCAACAATATCCGCCGTGCTGATATTTGACGTACCAGTGGCTGCAAGTGCGTTAGCCAGTGTGCCGCCCGTTGAAGCAGTAGCGGTAATAGTGACGGTGGTTGGGTCAAGCAGCCACTCATTTGATACAACCGCTGTATTTTGAGTGCCCAACAAATCACCAGAGGTCTCTACGCGGTTTGCGGTCAATGTGGAGTTAGAAATTGCAACTAAGCTAGCTACTGCGCCTTGACTATAGCTTGGACGGCCAATAGCAATGTCGCCATTGATGGCTGCTAGAGATGAATTGTTGATTTGGATCTGGTCACCGAAGACGACGATAGTGCCGTTTGGTGCATTGATGCCAGTTTGGCTATCAAGATTGATGTTGCTGCTAGTGATACTGTTGTTTGAATCTACTGCCGCTGCTACTGCTGTGTTCACGAAATTTGTGAGTGCTGGAGGTGCAGTTGCTGGTGGCGCAAGGATAGTGCCATTACCCAAATTATTTACTTGGCCCAAATTGATGACGCCACCCTGGCTTAATCCTTCTGAACTAATTAATGCACCAATTAAATCTGTTTGGGTTTTACCAACAATGGCGATATTGCCGCCGTTAGTTACTTTACCGATTGAATCGACAATACCGTTAATCGTTGTTGTGCCGGCTGTTGAAACAATCGTGACTGCTCCCCCATTAATACCATTTGCTGAGATATAACTATTGCTGCCGATATTGATATCACCAGTTGCCAGAATATTAATTAAACCGCCGTTACTTGTATAAGTATTGCTATCTGCATTTAAACCATTTTGACCATTGCGACGATTATTCGCAGTAGTCGTATTTGCAGAATTTAAATTGCTTGAATTTGTATTATTCGAATTATTACTATTACTGCCATTGGAATTAATATTACCGAGAATATTAATAATGGCACCAGCTAAATAAATATTGGAATTATTTCCACCGTTAGTATTAATAGAACCATTTACATTAATAGCCTGGGCTACTGCATATACTTGTCCAGCAGTAATGTTGCTATTAATGTCAATCTGGCCGCCAGTTGCGATCAAGTTCAATGAGGTTGCTGTATTGCTTGAATAGATATCGGCACCAGCCATGATACGAATCAACGCGGATTGACTGGCCGTGCATGATCCAAACGCGCAGGCGTTACCCGTTGCATCCAATGTCACGCTGGTGCTATTCAAGGCATTGCTGATAGCGGATGCTGCTGCGCTATCAATAATTAAGGCTTGCGGATCTATTGTCCACATGCCAGTTTTGCCATTTGGGGCAGATGTATCTATGATTGAGCTTGCTGCAATGGAGACGTTGCCCTTAGAGCTAGTCTCGATGAAGCCACCATTACCGCCTTGTGCCCCACCCTTTGCGAAGAGGTTTCCAGCAATTAAGGTCTTGATTTGAGACCAAATATTGATGGTTCCACCGTTACCGTTTTGGGTAGCAGATGCATCTACAGTTGCGTTAGTTTGTACGGAAACTGTGTTTGCTAAGGAATTGTTTTGTATAGCGTCTTGAACTGATTGATTGTTTGCGTTGTTTACGCCAACATTAATAGTTCCGCCGGCTGCTGCACCAGTGGCAGTGGTTTTTGAACCGCTTGCTAAAGTAATGTTATTACCTTTAAGGCTAATATTGCCACCCGTTGCTTGTGCAGAATTGGCTTCAATCACACCACTTTGCTCGATTGTGTCGGCAGTTAATGAGATTTTTCCACCAGAAGTATTAATATCGGATGCAGAAATAGTGCCGGTATTTTTAATGAGTGAGCCCATTAAATTCTGTGCAGCATTTGCGCCAATAATTACTTGACCACTACCTGCATTAATTAATAATTTATTTGAAATTAATGCATTTACTACTGAAGCATCAACTGAAACACTGACAAATTGACTGCCAGAAAATTTCAAAGTCACTTTTTGACCAGCAACTAATGCAATCGCATTATTACCACTCATTGTTGCAGTAATAACGCCGGTATTAACTACTTGTGGCGCCATTAATGCAATATAACTATTAATATTATTGCCAGTAATATGGCCTTTATTAATAATTTTGCCAGTAGTGCCACCCTCATATACCTGGGTATTATTTCCTGACATAAATTCTGTTGCAGAGATGTTCATGGTGGTTGCCACCATGCCACCCACATTCACCTCAGCACCCTTACCGAACACCACGCCATTGTTATTTACAAAAATCACCTGACCGTTGGCATTGACTGCGCCATTGATCATCGATTTTGAAGCACTATTGACGTAATTGAGGGTTGATGCAGAGGAATTGGGTTGATTGAAGTTCACCGTTGCTTGTGAACCTACATCAAAACTATTCCAATTAATCACAGCACGTTGACTGGATTGATTGATATTCATAGTGTTACCCGCCTGGGAGATGGCTGCTGTACCAGCAACAACTTTCCCGCCTGTTGGCAACGCATTAGCGGCGGGAGGGGCAGCTAGCGCCTGTCCAGCCAGACCAGCAATAGCTAAAGCCGCTAATAACTTAGCGGCTTTGAACTGTGATTCACAGCTCTTTCTATGCGATGGTTGCGTAATTTTAGGTATCAAACTTGGTATTTCACTTAAGTGCTAGAGAATTTAACGAAATTTCTCTAATAAAAAAATCCCTCGATCGTGGGAGTTTGTAAATATTTTTGCAATTTCTTATACATTCTTAAAAAAAGATTGTGCCCTTGATCCAACCTTGTACCGATCTGTACATGTTGTCTGTATTTAACTGTTGGCCACTTTGTGTATAGAGCGGATTGTTGCCTACGCGCCATGCCAATGAACCAGAAAGTTGAACTTTTTCGTACTGATACTTTGCTGACAAACCTGTTGCGTATAAAGAATAGGTATTGTTAGCGTTGGTCTGCCCTTGCCAGTTGTTATAAGTGCTTACATATTGCTGAACTAGTCCAGCATCAAAAAAAACACCAACTTGCAAGTCTTGAATCAAGTTATGGTTAATTTCTACAGAAGCAATTGCTCCTTGTGCACCACCTCCCTGGGCTACAGGGTAAGCACGTACACCATAAGGGCCACCCATATAGATCTGCTCGGCACTATTGAGGTTCTTATTAGCCAATTGACCGTAGATAGAAGCCACTAAATTGGTTTTATCAATCGGCAGTGGCTGTGTAATCGAGCCATTAAAGCCCAGCTTTGCAAAAGTACCTTTTGTTGCGGCACCCTGTGCGTCGTTATTAGCTTGATTGGAGTTATTAATACTTAAAGAGCCCAAGGTAGCTGTAGCGCCCCAGCTTGCATAAGCTTGACCAATAAAGTTAGTGCCGTTGATGCCAAGACTTAAATCATTGAGCTGATAGTTACTGCTCTCGATACCGTTAGTTTGGTTGTTGTAGTTCTTATTTTCAAAGTTGATGATCACATTCTTAGTGGAACTTGCAGTGCGCTCTAGCGCATAGATTGAGTAAATTCCGTAGGTTTGTGCTGTACCTTGTGAAATCGTTGTTGAGTAACTTGATAAGCTTTTGTAATCCAAGGCGCTAACGCCTGCAGATACTCTCCAGCCATCATAACCCACTGGCAAACCGTATCTAAGCTGCCCATAGACAGAGCCTTGTGAGCCAATCACATCTAAAGTGGCTTGGTCGCCATTACCACTAGGGTTGTTCAAGCTTAAGCTAGCCGTTGCTTGTGCAGGCCCTGTATTGGCTGCGCCATAGTTTGATAGATCTACCCTACCTGCAAATAAACCCGTATCTTTGGCATTGACCAAGATATTCGTTGTCTCTTCCTCGTCACCCTCCGCTAACTCTCCGCTAACTTCATTACCTGGCGTTTCATTGAGGATGGCTAAACTTCGCTCCAAACCCTTCAGGTCAATAAGGTTGCCAGGCTCGTTGCTGTTGGTAATGAACTTTTGAATAACTTCAGACTTGAGGCGACTTGGTGATTCTTTATTGAGTTCAATAATGACATTGCCTACCTTGCCTTCAATAATCTTGATGGTGATAACGCCATTAACAACGTCTTGAGGTGGGATGACGGCTTGGGCCATTCTTCCCATCTGAGCGTAAAGATTAGTTAATGCATCTCCAGCCTCTTTGATTTGATCCAAAGTTAACTGGCGATTAGTAAAAGGCTTGAGAGCTTCCTGTGCTTGCTCTTGCGTAATCAGCGTAATACCAACCACCTTAAAGGAGCTCACCTCAATTGTTTTGTCACCTGATTTTGGCCTACTTGGTTTTGTGGGCTTCTTAATGAGGTTATCCGGCGCAACATTTTGGCGATCGCGGTCAACTTCACGTTGTAATTGTTGCTGTAATGCACCAGCATCAGGGCCAACTTGTGAATATGCCGAACCACTCAAGACCAAAAAACCTGCCGCTAATGCAATTGCACGACGTGCAGAAGCAGGGGCGCTAAATGGTGAATGCTTTACGGCAGTGCCAGATTGAATGGAATGGCGAATGTGAGGGTGCATCTTGTTATCTCTAATAATTGAGCAGACATTAAAACGCTAAATCTAGAAGCTGAAAATCCCTCGAACGAGAGTTAGCCTTACGGCTAACTGACCGACTTATTTAGCTCGTTTTTTGAAAGCAATGAGCTGGGCTAGCGAGCGCAAGTGCAGTTTACGCTTGACCTGCGCCTTGTACTGCTTGGCTGTGTACAGTGAAATCTGTAGTTTTTCTTGAATTTCTGCATTACTAAACCCTAAAGCAAGCAATTCAAGCACCTCAAGCTCCCGTGGAGCCAAGGCCTTAACGTGCTCCTCAAAAGCTTTTTGCTCAACATAGCTGCGCATATTGTTAGCATCTATATCTAAAGCCTTGATTACCGCATCCAAAAGGGCGTCTCGCTCAAATGGTTTGACTAAAAATTCAATAGCGCCCTGCTTCATTGCTGTAATCGATTGTGCAACAGTGCTTTCGGCGCTAATAAAGATAATTGGCACCTCACGACCACGCTTTATCAACTCCGCCTGTAGTTCTACCCCAGTCATATCCGGCATGCGCATATCAGTAATAACTACTGCTGGCGAAACGTGAAGTGGAATCTTTAAAAACTCTATAGCAGAAGCAAAGGGGTAAACCCGGTATCCAAGAAACTCCAAAAGACTCGTTAAAGTAGCTCGCATCGAAGCATCGTCCTCTATTAAGAAGACATGTTTCAAAACATCATGGATTGCAGCTTTACCGGTCATTGTTACTTGTTGCCCAAAAATTACTCTCTCGGATTATGACAAACATACTGCCCATCAATATCCCTCGATCGCGGGATACGCTAAATCCTCAAATCATCGACTGGGATTGGGGGGGGGAAGACGAGGCTAAAAGTTGCGCCAGCATTTGACCCGCGCTTATAAAAAATATCTCCGCCATGTCTAGTCATGATGTGTTTGCACAACCAAAGGCCCAAGCCCATGCCCGATTCTTTCTGTGAGTCTAGTAACTCAAATAATGAATGCTCTCTTTCAATAGGAACACCCGGACCGTTATCGCTAATATTGATTGTGACTTGTTCGCCCTGAAGATTGATGGCAATAAGGATATGTTTTTTCTCTATATTGTTCTTACTTTTCAGGGACTCAATAGCGTTATTTAAAACATTGAGAATGGCCTGATGAATCTCAATCGAATTAGCATTGATGTAGCACCGCTCTGGCATCTCAATTAATAATTCAATATTCGAGCCTCTGCACTCTGGCTCTACCAATTGGGCTATTGAATAGACGAGCCCAATCAAATCAATTCTCGCTAACGTAATCGCATCACCGGAGAACAGTGCGCGCAGTGAGCGAATGATTTGTCCCGCTTTTCTTGTATCAGCCTCAATAGAATTGACGATATCCTTTTCTAGATCGAGTTTAACTACATTTCTGTCCATTAGGGATTTAAGATGCTGCGCATTTAAAAGAGATGCGCCAAGTGGTTGACTTAACTCGTGCGCTAATGATGCAGCTAAAGCGCCGGTGCTAGCAGTCTTGTTGGACTTCAGTAGATAAGAGACTAATTTTTCGCGCTCAACTAAAAGCTCTTGTATTCTCGTCCGCTCTTTTGATTCGATGTCATACTTATAGGTTGATTCACGCTCTTTTTTCCACAGTCTGCGGTAAAGGTAAGCGTTGATCAATATATAAACTATCACGTTAATCCCATTTGATGTCCATGACATCATGCTGGACAATAGATCAGCGTTTACGATATTTTGTATATTTAAGTGAGGGCTCCGATTAACCGTAATTATTCCGAATGAGTAGGCGGTAACTTGTAAAGCCAAGAAGAAAATTAATATGCCAACAACGTAATCTCTTTTTTTCCGTAGGCAGTATGCAATGGAAAAAAACTCCCAAATCATCAATGGAATTTGTGTGCCTGCCACCGTATTTACGCGAGCAACAAAGCTATTCTCCTTTAGAAAAAAATGAAGGAACACAAAGCAAAATATTACATAGCCAATAGCTAGGATATACATCACCGACCTCTTAATAGGAGCATTCCAACTGCTTAAGAAGAGAGCAAGCAACACAACAGATGCCATGTATAAATAGTTTGCAGGAAGTAAACAAACGGAACCAAAAAACGGAACCAAAAACCAAAAAAAATAAGCAATGCTTCTCAGCAAAACTGTATATCGCCAGAATAGAGAGGATTCTAAGGAGTTATGGAGTTGATTATCAACTTGCACGGTCAAGAATATTCCAAATAGGATTAGTCCGAATATTCCAAACAGCAGTTGATTCATTAATTCCATGGTTACTCTCTATTCATTTTCGGTTTGGATTATTTATGATTATCATCAACATTCTAGATCATCAAATTTACGCCTAGATTCTTTGGGCGTCTCCAGTCGAGGTCTCTGACGGCAAGGTTTAGGTGCGCTTTAAACGCAAAACTAATTGGCGAGAAGACGATTGGCGGCTTAATTGTAAATAACTTGAGTCTCTTAACTGTCAAATAGACCCAACTGATCCCCAATAGATTCAGTGCTCTTCTTGGTTAAAAAGGCGCTAGGATTTTTTGGTTGCAACTCTCCGCCCAAGCTTTGTGCCTGATGAATCATCCACTGAACTCTGCGACTAATTTGGATGCGGTAGGCATTGGGAACATTGATGGCAGATAAGGTTTCCCTAAGTCGAATTGCACTGATGTGCAGCACATAAGCAAGCTCGGTTAACTCAAGATTAGTAGTCAGTAGATTGCGTTTTTTAGTACGTTTATTTGGCATTTTTATCCTTAATTTAGTTGATTTACACCCTTTTTCCATTCTTTTTGGGGTTAGTTTTGTTGGTGCCTTAACTTTGTTTGATTAAGACAACCGCAGAGCCAGCATCAAAACAAGAACATTGCTTTCTCTGCGGTGTGCCTACTTGCGAACAATCGATCCAAGCCCCCAAAAACTAGGGTCAAGATAGACCTTAGGCCCTCGCGCGCGTAACGTTAGTGAAGCATCCTGTCATCGCTCAATAAATCATCAGGTATGTGTTGCTCGACCTCCACTACGTTTTCAAATAAGCAATCGAGTGCCCCATAGGGCTGCATGGCCATTTCCAAGAACTCACGATGAGTCATGTCGTAATCCCAGTGATGTCGCAATACATCATCCGTACTCATCTCTACACATTCAACCAGCTCAAAAAATAATTCATGCTTAATGTCATCTTCATAGGCAAGAAAGGTGGGTTCGCCATAGCTGCGCCAGACTTGTCGCCGAACCAGCTCCAATGCATCCAAGTATCTTCTTCGCATCGACTCATGGCTGTCGCCGTAGTCAAATAGCATTTCAATGATCACCGAGTAATTCTCTTCTGATCCGTAGATGTCTACATCTTCATAACTGCTTACTACTGTTGTCTTTTTGTTCATGTTCTTTACTTTCATATTTGTAAAGGTTTGACCGGTATTTAGGGTTTGTTTGATACTCATAACTTATTCATTAAAAATATTGTTTGAGTAATAAACAAACCGTTTAAACCGTTTAAACCGTATTTTTAGGATTGATTGTTTTTTCTAGGCCGGCGTCCCATTGCTGCTGGTCTAGGTATCCGTAGACAAACAGCGGGATAGGCTGGTCTTCCAAGAGGTTTGCCAACGTCGAAACCACCATCCACAACTGCTTTCTAGATAAGCGTGCCTGGTGTGCGCAGAGCCTGACCCACACGAAGTTATCGCGCTGCTCTTGAACACGATTGCGTATACGCGCCCACAACTCTTTAAGCTGTTGCGTTTCTGCTCGACTTAATTCAATCATTGGATTATTTTTATGATTCATACAATCTCCTTTTTAGTAATTCGCCATGATTTGGCGTTATCCCCATTTGAGCCATGGCACTCAAGCTTCATAGCGGCCACTAGTCTTCCGTTGCGTTTTTTAAGTGCCTTACCCAGCGATTTAGGTGAGGACCAGTTCGGGCCAACTAACTGCTGTAACGCCTCGCGTAAATCCTTTGCCTCAGAATCGGACCAGTCGTTTGTTACTTTGGCGACTACCTGCTTTGCTGTTACCCAATCTGAACCAAAAGCTTTGACCCATCCCTGATAGAGTTGCAGTAGCATTTCCATTTCCGGATCTTCGGCTTGATTTAGTTCAATGGATTTGGCAATGTCTACGTACTGGTTGGGGGCAATCGTTTTTCCAATGTGCATCACCGTTTGCCTCACAAACGTGTCCCACTCTGAAAATGAACCGGTGTCCCCTACCTTCTTGGCGCCACTGTTAAGGTAAAAGCGAATGAGTGTGAGCGCTGCGGAGACCATACGCTGCCGATCAAAGATGCACACGTCCTTTGGATTGAGGTCAAAACTTCTAGCCTGAGGCCTTTCAGTCTGCGGGTCGATGCGGCAAATTAAGACCCGTCGACTCATGTCATTTACCGGCGAGAAATTATTGCCAGTAAAGATCATTAACGTCTTGTTTGGGACCTCAAGCACGGTTTGCGTGTTAAACAAACGCTCCTTGATCATCTGTGAGGTCATCATTCCAGCCAAAGCTGCAGAATCAAATTCACCTACTACGTTATCCCAGATGACCGTTCTGTCGCCGCTGCGTATAGCGGTAAATCCACGCTTTCTGACCTCGTCAACATTCCTGACGTCTACATCTGGCCAAATCGTTGGCTCGCGCCCACTGCCCAAAACCTCAACGCACCCAGCCAGCAAGCTCTTGCCGCTACCCTGCACCGGAGCGTCATATGCAAACCCTGGCGAGGTTGGCAGGCACGGGCGAACCACGACCGTTAGAAGCGCAGCTAGGTGCACCGACCTCGCTAATTCATCCACAAAAGGGAATTGATTGAATGGCTCCATCAACAGGTTAAGGGCCTTGATGGCCTGCATTTCTGTTGGACACTCTGGCACTGGAACTAACGCATCCTGGGTACTCAGTAGCAGCCCCGTGCGCTCGTCGTAGCCCTTGGTTGCCAGAACCGTGCCGTCGGGACGTAACGTTGGCGCCGACACCACTGCTTTCAACGCCTTTAGGTGCCGACCAATTTCTACGATGCTCTTACATAAGGTTGGTGGCGGGTTCTTAAGCTTGTGATCATGCTCAAATTGAATCAGCTTGCCTAGAATGTAGCGAAGGTTCGCCTCCTTGATTGACTTGATCTTCATGTCATCGGTCACCTCAACCAGGACATCACCAAAGTCAAATAGGTTTGGCGCCTTGCGCATCACCTCTAAAGTTGAATCAATCACCTCCGCCTCTTTACCGTCCAAAATCTCAATACGGATAGGTCGGCTAAACAATCTAAAGTTAACGCCGCCATGAGCAAATGAATGAAGATTTGGAAAGGCGCTGCCCAAGAAGAGCTTGCCAACAAAACGCCTGCCATCGTAATTAGGCTCTAGCGGATCTAGGGTCACACAGCCGTTAAAATCCTCTGGACTCTCCAGCAGCTGGGCCACGGTTAGCTCCTGCTCGCCGCTCTTAGTCTTGACCACAACGCGCCAGTCGCCCTGCAGCTCTTTCTGGTCAATTGCCCTATAGACCATATTGTGTATCTGGGCATCCCCAAACTGTGGGTTATTAGTGCGGTAGTCGTGTAGTCGCTTAGACACCCAGGCAGATTTCTTACTGTCGGCAAAGTCCAGCACGGCGTTTCGAGCGCGAGACTTATTTATCTGCAACTGTGACATCAAGGCTGCCGATAAATCCTTAAGGCTTGAGGAGTCTAGCGAATGCTTATGGCCTGAGATAATTTTTGGAGTGCCCCTGCGCTGTTCGATTCCGTCCTGACACTTTGCGCCAGCACAAAAATCAATCCGGTTAGTCTGCCAAACAGACTGATCAAACAGTGGACGCTCCAAAAGCGAACCCGACTCGCTGACCTCGTACCTTCCAACACCTGATAGCCAAAGACGTGCGTTGATAATCTCACCCACACGCTCAATATCTTGAGCATCGTCTACGAGAATATAAAAGCGTATGCCCTTAACCCCTACAAGCTCTTGGTCCTTGTAGTAAAGACAGCTTGAGGTGCTCGGTATCATCAAAATTTGTACGTCAGCTAACTCTGGAACTGCGCCAATAAGCTGAGCAATAATTTCACTCGCACTGTGAGCACGCGCTCCATCCTTGGGCGCGTCATAGTCGAGCATTAAGATGCCTCCGCCATCTGGCCACCCAAATAGTTCTTTTGCCCTGGGGGATTGATGGGCTGGCCTACCACCCTCCTCCCAGGCCTTGGTAGTGACAATCTCAGTAACCTTCTGTGGCGCAGTACCGTAAACCAAGCACTGGTTGTGGAGCAAAGAGTCAAGTAGATCGCCAAACTGCGTAAGGTTCTCCACAGACCTAAGCTCACACTTAGCCTGAACAATATTTGCTGATGTTGATTTTTTGAGATTTGCCTGCTCGTCTAAGGAAAAGACTTTAGATACAACAGACGGTTTTGCGCTGCTCAGCAGCGTGAATGTGTAATGCATTATGAAAACTCCAAAGCGTATTCCAGCCTTAGTGGCTGGGATGTTGTGTCGCGAGCTTATGGATACGTTTTTTGCACACTCTCACCCAAGTTCATGGGCCGCATGCTTACATTCTGATTGGCCTTATTCCACGGACCGTTCACGGTGTCACACCTAGGCTTACTGCAAAGCCGCAACTTAATAATGCAGTTGGTGGGCGCCCCTGCCCTCTCTCTTAGCCACCGCGCTTATCTCGGTGACCTTGAGCCGTTTTATGTGGAATCTCACCACAAAGCACTGCCTGCTTGCTGGCCCATCTGCACTGAGCCGCCACAACAAAACTGCTTTTTACCTCTTCATACTTTCCACTACATATTGCTGACGTCAATCCGCCCCAAATATGAATATTTATTTTTAGTCGTAGTCCAGATCATCATCGGAGCCGCTGTAAAGGCGATTTTCGTTACCCAGGACGTGGACAGGCAGCTTGCGCTTGTAGCCGTCCTTCGACTGCTTGGCGTTTCCGGCGGCGTTGCCACCCGCCTCGTCCTTGCTCGAGAGGATGCGTTTTTGGACCGACTCGTAGGCCGTAAAGCAAAACAGGCGCGCCTCTTCCTTGTTTTCTTCCGTATCTTCGCACTCATCGATTTTTAGGACATTATTACCAATCCATTCCAAGATTTGATGCTTTGGGGTATTTTTTAAGCGCACCTTAGAGGCGTGGTCAAAGGCGGTCTTGGCAATCCTCAATGCAGGGCTAGCCTTACCACGCTCTCGCAAGTAGTCTGCCCGCTCTTTGATGCTAAGCGCGCTCATCTCACTCTGATTCATTAACCAACACCGTAGTGAGCGCCTTTTGTAATGCTGCGTATTTTCTGGCCAAGGAGTGTCCGTCACCGTAGCCGCGGCTGATGGATGGCTTACCCCAGCCACCAATCGATTCAGCCAGATACTCTGGTGTACCTGCCTGATCGAGCAATGTCTTAACGGTGTGGCGTGCCGAGTAGAGGGTCTTGCTAATGCCCAACGATGCAATGTAACGATTAGTTGCCCCGCTCACGTTATCGCCTAAGACCTCATTGCCGTCACAGTACCGGGGAAAGACCACGCTATCAGTATGGGTCTCTAAATACTGCGCCAGAACTTTGGCTGCAGCAGGAATGAGTGGGACCTTGCGCACACTGTTCTTGGTCTTGAGGGTTCGGCCGCCATACTCCACCACATCAAAGTGAGGGTACTCGTCATCTAGGTAAACATCTTCACGACGCAATCCTGCAGCCTCCGAAGGGCGAACACCAGTTAGGCAGCAAATTAAGATCAAAACCCTAATCTCATCAGCCTTGCTAACGCAGCCGGCTATTAGCTTGCGATATTCGTCTTGGCTAAAGGGTTTACGGGCTACGCTGTCCTTGCCCTTTTTCGGGATGGTGAGGCGCTCAAACTTATTACTAAGATTTAACGACTTCTCCTTAATCACGCTGTTAATGACAGCGCGTATAGTCTTTAGCTCACGCTCAACGGTCGTCGTCTTGACGGTAGTTAGTCGGTGCTTGATGTAGCGACGCGCCATC
>NZ_JAYGQR010000010.1:0-75349 GCF_035012665.1 Polynucleobacter sp. AP-Nickl1-40-C4 | reverse complement strand
GATTGGATGTGGACATACAATCATGAAAGACCAAACATGGGCTTGGGTGGAATTACACCAAAGCAAAAACTAGCACTTGCAGTACCAGCTTCTACTTTTAGCTTAAGTTAAAAATGGGGGGATTACCCTGTGTCATGCTGTAATCAAGTTGAGCGGTGTTTGGAACGGTTGGCATTGCCAAGCGAGCCATTTTTAAGATCCAGTCCTCTTGATACCACTCAGCTACAACACCATAGGTATATCCCTTGCTGTCTGCAGCATAGCTATAGGCACCCATGGAAAAAATGGCAAAGTTTTGAAATTGAGTTCGAGGATCATGGCTATAGCTATTTTGATCAAAGAAATCCAAGGTTGCGAATTTACCGTAACTCAATACGATTCTGTTTTTATCAAGATTTCCTGCCAGTTGGTTGGGGCCACCTTCTACATGTTCTTTGCCGCCGCCAAGCCCAAAGGTTTGGCGAATAAATGCACGTGCGGTGTAGTAGATCGGTGGAGCATAGGAGCCCTTTTGGAGTTCACCATTTTGAAATCCGCCCAAGCCAACAAGTTGTCCGTTAAAAGGGGTTCCCTCAAACATCTCTGGATTCCAATAGACTTCTGCGCCTTCCCAAAGTCTTGCCCCCAAGAAAGCAGTTGCGCTGAAGGTGTAGCTCTTCCCGCCACCGCCTTCGGATTTATTTAAAAGACTGTTTTGTCCGTAGTAGGGTGAATTGAAGTTATTTTTTTGCTGAACAATATACGTTGACTGCCCATGAATACTCCATTGCTCAGTTTCACCTTCAACTGCAATCGGTGCATCTATCTCTGGCTGATCACTAACAGGTGCCACTGCAAGTAGGATTGGTGTGTCACTCACCGGAGCTTCTGCATGTGCACCTAAAGATAGACCCAAGCATAGGTTGCTTAATAGGGTGATGATGCCTGTAGGCCTAGGGTTAAATGAGAAAAACATCGCAAATACTAAATATATTTAATGAGAATTATTCCTATCTTATCAAACTATTGAGAATGATTCTCATTTGAAAGAACTTTGAGGTAGTGAAAGTTTATGTTTTTATCGCTCTTCGGAATGGTTTTTTAATCTGCACTTATTCAATGGTCAGTGTTTGGAGCATATCTTGGGCATTCCTGGTACTAGATTGGTGCATGAGCCCCATGGTGGGGATTTCTTTTATTTGCACCATCTTGAAACATCCTTTAATCGATGCAGGCGGTAGGTATGTGTGCCCAACTGATTAATTTACTTAAGAGGTGAGAGATGAAACGTAGATCAATTTTGAAGCTTTCAGCATTAGCAGCAGCTTTAAGTTTTGCAGGTTTTAGTCATTTAGCGATGGCCCAAAGCAAAGAACCAATTAAGGTCGGTATTTTGCATTCCTTATCCGGAACAATGGCTATTTCTGAAACATCACTAAAAGATATGGATTTAATGGTGATTGACCAGATTAACAAGAGTGGCGGTGTTTTAGGGCGCAAGCTTGAACCAGTGGTAGTCGACCCAGCCTCTAATTGGCCATTATTTGCAGAGAAGGCACGACAGCTCTTAACTAAAGATAAAGTTTCTGTAGTTTTTGGTTGCTGGACTTCCGTATCACGCAAGTCTGTATTACCAGTGTTTGAGGAGCTCAATGGCTTACTCTTTTATCCAGTGCAATACGAAGGTGAAGAGATGTCTCGTAACGTTTTCTACACTGGGGCAGCGCCAAATCAACAGGCTATTCCGGCGGTTGAGTACTTGATGAGCAAAGAAGGTGGCGGCGCTAAGCGTTGGGTGCTTTTGGGTACTGACTATGTGTATCCACGCACAACCAATAAGATCTTGCGTGCATTCTTGAAATCCAAAGGTGTTAAAGACGATGATATTCAAGAAACATATACGCCATTTGGTCATTCCGACTATCAAACTATTGTTGCCAATATTAAAAAGTTCTCTCAAGGCGGTAAGACAGCAGTTGTATCAACTATTAACGGCGACTCAAACGTTCCTTTCTATAAAGAATTGGGTAATGCAGGCTTGAAAGCGAAAGATGTTCCAGTAGTAGCATTCTCTGTTGGTGAAGAGGAATTGCGTGGCGTTGATACAAAGCCATTGGTCGGTCAATTGGCTGCATGGAACTACTTCATGTCAGTTAAGAATCCAGTCAATGACGAGTGGAAAAAACAGTGGGCCGCTTACTCTGTAGAGAAAAAGTTGCCAGGGGCTAGCAAGCCTTTGACAGATGACCCAATGGAAGCTAGCCGTACCGGTATCTTGATGTGGAAAGCGGCCGTTGAAAAAGCAGGAACCACTGATGTTGATGCTGTGCGTAAAGCAATGATTGGTCAAAAACTCAATACTCCAAGTGGTTATCTTGAGGTGATGGGCGCTAATCACCATTTGTCTAAGCCAGTCATGATTGGTGAAATCAAGGCAGACGGACAATTCAACGTAATCTACAAAACTCCAACAGCTATTCCAGCTAAACCATGGAGCCAGTATATCGACGGTAATGCAGGCAAGCCTGATTCAGTACAGTAATTTTCAATAGAAATACCCTCCCTCGCTTGGGGGAGGGTTTTCATAGCCGCCATGAAATTTCCAATCTTTTCAAAACTAATCCTTTCTGCTGCTTGTGTATTGGCATGTGGGATTACTTTTGCAAAAATTAATGTTGCAGATTTAAAGCCCCTGTTTAATGATAACTTTGATGCCAAAGTTAAAGTGGTCCAAAATTTATCTAAAGAAGGTAGTCCCGAAGCCTTAGAAATTCTTCAGGCTCTCAGTGCAGAAAGCCTTTTCTTGTCGCCCCAAGGTGTTGTAGTTCAAAAGGGCGATCAATATTTAGATCCCTTAACCGGACTAAGTGTTTCAGTGAAGCCGGATGAACTGCAAGACGTTATTCTGAATAATCAACTGCGCGGTAAAGTTGATAATGCCTTGCTAGGTTTACAGCTAGCTTCTGCAGATCCACAGATTCGCGCTAAGGCAGTCGACTCTTTAATCAAGGATCCCGAGCCAGACACCTTCCCATTGGTTGAAAACTTACTGGCTACCGAAAAGGATCCTGCGCTCAAGCCAAAAGTACAGAAGCTCTGGGCGCTCCTTGCTTTGCAATCCGACAATCAAGAATCAAAACTAAAGGCAATTGAACTCTTAGGCGATAGTGGTGATCCACAAGTTGCTGCATTGCTGGCGCCTTTGGCAAAAGAGGGTGGCCCAGTGCAAGAGGCGGCTGAAAAGGCTTTAGCCAAAATTAAGAAGTCTGAGTTTAGCGGCGAAATCCTGGGTAATGTGATCGCTGGGTTTAGTTATGGAAGTATTTTGTTACTTTGCGCTTTGGGCTTGGCGATTACTTATGGCTTGATTGGCGTCATCAATATGGCGCACGGTGAATTCCTGATGGTTGGTGCTTATGCAACTTATGTTGTACAAGGATTTTTCAGGCAATATGCTCCTGGCTATTTAGATTGGTATTTGTTATTCGCTTTGCCGGTTGCTTTTATTGCCGCCGCCTTAGTGGGTATTTTGATCGAAAGAACGGTCATTAAATTTTTATATGGTCGTCCGCTAGAAACCTTATTAGCCACCTTTGGCGTCAGTTTGCTGATGATTCAGATGACCAGAACTATTTTTGGCGCTCAAAATGTCGAGGTGGCTAATCCAACGTGGATGTCTGGTGCCATGCAGGTACTACCTAACTTGGTTGTGCCCTATAACCGGATCATTATTTTTGCTTTTGCGATTGCAGTAGTAATCGTGACTTGGCTAGTATTAAACAAAACTCGTCTAGGGCTTTTCGTCAGGGCGGTTACTCAAAACCGGACTATGGCTGCGTGCGTGGGTGTCAAAACAGTTCGCGTAGATATGTATGCCTTTGCATTTGGCGCAGGCATTGCCGGTCTTGGTGGTGTAGCCCTTTCACAGATTGGTAACGTAGGTCCCGATCTTGGTCAAAGCTATATTGTTGATTCCTTCATGGTGGTGGTACTCGGTGGAGTAGGTCAGCTTGCAGGCACTATTTATGGTGCATTTGGACTTGGTATCACCAGCAAATTATTAGAGCCATTTATTGGCGCCGTATTGGCCAAGATTGCTATCTTAGTGTTCATTATTATTTTTATCCAAAGACGTCCTCAAGGCCTCTTCGCACTGAAAGGCAGGAGCGTTGATTAATATGGATATTAGAAAGCTTGCTCCTTCATCTAGCTTTAGTTTGGCAATTCCTGAGCGTGAATCCATACTCAGCAAGCGTGCCTATATTGCCTTAGCAGCATTGACGCTGTGCGTATTAATTGGTGTGCCAATATTTTCTTTGCTGGTTCCCGACACTAGTATGTTCTACATGTCTGCTTATGCGCTTAGTTTAATTGGCAAGATTATGTGCTTTGCAATTGCGGCCTTAGCGCTTGATTTGGTTTGGGGTTATTGCGGAATATTGAGTTTGGGGCATGGATTGTTCTTTGCTATTGGCGGTTACATCATGGGCATGTATCTCATGCGCCAGATAGGAACTGAAGGTGTATACAAAAGCGAATTACCTGACTTCATGGTTTTCTTAGACTGGAAAGAGTTACCTTGGTTTTGGAAAGGGAGCGATCATTTCTGGTGGATGCTTTTGATGTTGATTCTGGTTCCTGGAGCGATTTCTTGGGTGTTTGGATACTTTGCTTTTCGCTCCAGAATTAAAGGGGTTTACTTCTCCATCATTACCCAAGCCTTAACATATGCCGCTATGCTTCTTTTCTTTAGGAATGAAACGGGCTTTGGTGGCAACAATGGTTTCACGGACTTTAAGCGGATATTGGGTTACTCCATCAGCGCGCCAAGTACTCGCGTCACACTTTTCATTGTTACCTTCTTAGTCCTGTTGGGCAGTTTTATTCTTTGCCGAGCCCTGGTGACCTCAAAAATGGGAAGGGTGATTACAGCGGTACGGGATGCAGAATCTCGTTTGATGTTTTGTGGGTACAACCCCTTAGGTTACAAACTCTTTATTTGGGTTCTATCTGCCATCCTATGCGCCATTGCTGGAGCTTTATTCGTTCCGCAGGTGGGCATCATTAATCCTGGAGAGATGTCTCCAACAAACTCGATTGAGATGGCGATCTGGGTAGCAGTAGGTGGCCGCGGCACCTTGCTAGGTCCAATTATTGGCGCATTTGCGGTGAGCGGGGCTAAGAGTTTTTTTACCACTAACTTTGCAGAATATTGGCTGTTTTTCTTAGGAATGATGTTTGTATTGGTGACCTTGTTTCTACCGAATGGATTGCTGGGTATCTATCACAAATTGGTTGTTAAGAAGGGTGGGTCAAAATGAGCGCTCACTTTCTTGAGAAGGGAATCGATACTTCTCATACTGGAATCCTCTATGTGGATGATCTATCGGTCAATTTTGACGGTTTTCAGGCCATTAATAAATTGTCATTGACGATTGATGTCGGCGAACTGCGCTGTGTGATTGGGCCCAATGGCGCCGGTAAGACTACCTTAATGGATGTCATTACCGGTAAAACTCGCTCTAACATTGCCGATATTGATGGCTCCGTTTATTTAGGTTCGACCATTGATCTTATGACCATGAACGAGCCACAAATTGCCCAAATTGGCGTTGGCCGTAAATTTCAAAAGCCCACGGTATTTGAGCATCACCCTGTTTGGGAAAATCTTGAATTGGCAATGGCTGGAGATAAATCATGGCATCACTCCTTGATTGCTAAAGTAGATCTAGAGGGCCGTCGTTTGATGGAATCAGTGCTTGCCCTTACACAGTTAGAGTCAGAAGCTTATCGTGAAGCTGGCCTTCTTTCTCACGGTCAAAAGCAACGCTTAGAGATTGGTATGCTTCTAATGCAGCAGCCCAAGCTGTTATTGCTTGATGAGCCCGTTGCAGGGATGACGGACGAAGAAACAATGCGCTTAGCTGAGCTTCTAAATTCATTACGTGGTCAATGCTCGATGATGGTAGTTGAGCATGATATGGAATTTGTTGCTGCTTTAGCGGGCCCAAAAGGTAAGGTGACTGTATTGGCTGAAGGTTCAGTTCTAGCCGAAGGCACTTTGGATGAAGTGAAGCGTGATGAACGCGTAATCGAATCGTATTTAGGGCGTTAATCATGCTTATCGTCAAAGATCTCAATCAATATTATGGCGGAAGCCATATTTTGCGTAATGTGAATTTTGAAGTCCCCAAGGGTCAATTAACCAGTTTGCTTGGGCGAAATGGCGTTGGCAAAACCACTTTGCTCAAATCGCTTATGGGTGTGGTGAAAGTAAAGACTGGCTCGATTGCTTGGGATGGAAAAGAATTGGCCAATCTACCCCCGTGGTCTCGGGTGGACGGTGGATTTGCCTATGTTCCTCAAGGGCGAGAAATTTTCCCAAGACTCACAGTCGAAGAAAACTTGCTCATTGGAGCGGCAAAATTCTCAAGCCCAAAAAATATCCCTGGATATATTTACGAGCTATTTCCAATTCTGTCGGATATGAAGGCGCGTCGGGGCGGTGATTTGTCAGGTGGCCAACAACAGCAGTTAGCAATTGGGCGTGCATTGATGTCTCAGCCAGAGTTGATCATTTTGGATGAGCCTACCGAGGGTATCCAGCCATCGATTATTCAGGATATTGGGCGCTGTCTTCGTAAATTAGTCGATGAGATGGGCATCACTGTTTTATTAGTAGAGCAGTATTACGACTTTGCAAAAGAGCTATCAGATAACTATATTGTGATGCGCCGCGGTGAAGTCGTCGCGCAAGGCAAAGGTGCTGATATGGATCTCAATGGTGTTCAGGAGATGATTTCGGTTTAAAGTGGATGCTGAATTCACTGAAATGGTTTATCCACATGTTTTTGGCTCCAGATAACGCAGTAAAACAGCTATTTAGGTCTCTAAGTCCTAGTTGGCTAGCCAAACTGAGCCTATCTTATGAGCGCACTGTAATTGGCACTGTATTAAAGAAAAGTTTGCATGAGGGGCCACTGCGAGTTCAAAAAGCTTTATATCCCGAAGGTGATGATATTTGCCACACGGTCATCATTCACCCGCCAGCAGGTATCGCAGGCGGAGATACCTTAGATATCCAGGTTGCTGTTGGTAAGGGTAGTCATGTGGTTCTATCTACTCCAAGTGCCACTAAATGGTACAAATCATTTAAAAATCCTGCTACTCAAAATATTCAATTTGAGCTGGGTGAGAATGCAAAATTAGATTGGCTACCTCAAGAGAATCTTTTTTTTAAAGGCGCTAACTCTAACGTTATTACCAGGCTGAGCCTTTCATCGAATGCTTCATTTATTGGTTGGGACGCCCTGATGTTAGGACGCCATGCCTCTGGCGAGGAATGGTCTAGTGGCCACATTCATATGCTCAATGAAATAAGGCGTGATGGAAAGTTAATTTGGATCGAGAACGGGCATATCGATGCCGAAGATCAATACTCCAGATCTTTACCTCAACTAGGGTCTTGGCCTGTTTGTGCAACTCTATGGGCCGTAGGACCAAGTTGCTCAGCTAATTTAGTTGAAACCTTTGCTCAGATAATGCCTTGGACTGATTCATTACGGGCTGGGGTGACGTTGATGCCACAAGGCGTCTTTTTGGTGAGGGCAGTCTCTAATGATATGGAGATAGCTAGAAATTTTATGATTGATGTATGGTCTAAATTAAGACCGATAGTTCATGGTGTGCCAGCTCAGCCATTACGGCTTTGGGCTTCTTAGGATTGTTATAGGTGAGATATGGAATTAACTCCACGCGAAAAAGATAAATTACTAATATTCACAGCGGCACTCTTAGCGGAGCGCAGAAAGGCTCGAGGCCTCAAGTTGAACTATCCGGAATCAGTCGCTTTAATTAGCGCTGCGATTATGGAGGGTGCGCGTGATGGCAAAACGGTCGCACAACTGATGCACGAAGGGCAAGCGATACTAGGTCGCGAAGATGTCATGGAAGGGGTTCCAGAAATGATTTCAGATATTCAGATTGAGGCAACATTTCCTGATGGAACAAAATTAGTCACAGTTCATAACCCGATTGTTTAGGAGCAATACAAATGAGTCTTCATATAAAAAAAATATTGTTAGCTTTTGCTGGATTGATCGGAGTTCTATCTTCAAATTTGGTTTATGCCCACCCAGGACATGAAACTTCGGTTAGTTTCCTATCGGGTCTGATGCATCCATTTAGTGGCTTTGATCATTTTTTAGTCATTATGCTCGTAGGATTTTGGAGTGCTTTCATGCTGAAAAAAATCTGGCTTGGGCCTTGTGTTTTTATATTAGGCATGTGTCTTGGGGTATTTGCTGGCCTAAGTAATTTATCTCTTCATATCTTTGAATTTGGAATCGCTGCTTCTGTAATTGCAATGGGATTATTGTTGCTTGTACAGCGCCAGTACTCCAATAATGCAATCCTTGCCTTAATTAGTTTTTTTGGAATATTTCATGGGTTTGCCCACGCTGAATTATTTTCAAATGGATCCTATGGAGCTTCCTTAGTGGCGCAAGATATGGCCGGCTTGATTTTGGCAACTGGGATTTTGCATTTATCGGGCGCTCTATTAGTCAATCTCCTTAAGGAAAAGACGGCGATCTTTGCAAGAGTGACTGGATTTGCTAGTGTTATATACGGCTGGGTATTAATCAGTCAGCTTTCCTTTGCACTGCTTGGCGGAGCATCGACATGAGTTCGCCATCGAGTGCAAATAGCCAACGCTTTATTCCAGGGCAGATGTTTGTAGAGCCTGGAGATATTGAGTTGAATGTTGGCCGAAAAACACTTTCAATTGAAGTCTCTAATAGTGGCGATCGTCCTATTCAAATAGGTTCTCATTTTCACTTCTTTGAAGTAAATGATGCCCTGTTATTTGATCGCGATAAAACAAAGGGCATGCGATTAAATATTGTTGCAGGCACTGCTGTGCGTTTTGAGCCAGGCCAAAAGCGCACTATTGAGCTTGTAGAGGTGGCTGGTGAGAAGAGGATTTATGGCTTTGCTGGCCGCGTTATGGGGGGTCTCTAATGGCTAAGATTGGTCGTCAAGCCTATGCTGAAATGTTTGGCCCTACTGTAGGTGATCGTTTAAGACTGGCGGATACCGGCCTCATGATTGAGGTTGAAAGGGACCTCACTATCTATGGCGAAGAAGTCAAATTTGGCGGTGGTAAAGTCATTCGTGATGGTATGGGTCAAAGTCAACGCGAGTCAAAGGACTGTGCCGATACCGTTATTACCAATGCGGTAATCATTGATCACTGGGGCATTATCAAAGCTGATATCTCTATTAAAAATGGCAGAATATCTAATATTGGTAAGGCTGGTAACCCAGATATTCAACCGGGGATTACTTCTGTCATTGGCCCTGGTACCGAAATTATTGCTGGCGAAGGAATGATAGTGACCGCGGGTGGTATTGATACTCATATCCACTTTATTTGTCCGCAGCAAATTGAAGAGGCTTTAATGTCTGGGGTAACCACCATGATTGGTGGCGGTACGGGCCCGGCAACTGGTACTTTTGCAACTACTTGCACGCCTGGTCCTTGGCATATTCAAAGAATGTTGCAATCCATCGATGCATATCCTATGAATATTGGCCTATTGGGTAAAGGCAATGCTAGCTTGCCAGCTGGATTACGAGAGCAAGTTGATGCAGGCGCAATTGGATTGAAGTTGCATGAAGACTGGGGGACTACGCCAGCAGCGATTGATTGTTGTTTGGGTGTTGCTGATGAAACTGATACTCAGGTGGCAATTCATACCGACACTTTAAATGAGTCTGGATTTGTAGAGACAACCTTAGCTGCATTTAAGGGGCGCACTATTCACACTTATCACACCGAGGGCGCAGGAGGTGGTCATGCCCCTGACATTATTCGTGCGTGTGGCGAGTCAAATGTATTGCCATCCTCAACTAACCCCACCAGACCATTTACGGTTAATACTTTAGATGAGCATTTAGATATGCTGATGGTGTGCCATCATCTTGATGCATCTATCGCTGAAGATATTGCCTTTGCAGAATCGCGCATTCGTCGTGAAACAATTGCTGCGGAGGATATCTTGCATGACTTAGGCGCCTTCTCGATGCTTTCATCAGATTCTCAAGCGATGGGTCGTGTGGGTGAGGTGATTATTCGTACATGGCAAACTGCTGATAAGATGAAGGCGCAGCGCGGTTTATTACCTGGCGATACAAACCGTCACGATAACTTCCGAGTCAAGCGTTACATCTCTAAGTACACCATTAATCCTGCCATTACCCATGGCATTTCTCATGTTGTTGGGTCTATAGAGGTGGGTAAGTATGCGGATTTAGTATTTTGGAAGCCTGCCTTCTTTGGCGTCAAGCCTTCATTAATATTAAAGGGTGGGTCTATTGCGGCAGCTGCTATGGGCGATCCAAACGCATCTATTCCAACGCCGCAGCCCGTTCATTACCGAAATATGTTTGCGGGCATTGGCCAGGGGATACGTCATAGCTCGTTAACTTTCATTTCTCAATCAGCTATGAATGCCAATATTCGTGATGCTTATGGATTAGAGAAGCAAGTTGAGGTGGTAAAGAATTGTCGATCTATCACCAAGGCAGATATGGTCCACAACGATTGGCAGCCAAATATCTCCGTAGATCCAGAAACCTACCAAGTGATAGCAAATGGCGAACTATTAACTTGTGAGCCAGCAAAAGTATTGCCAATGGCTCAACGATATTTTTTGTTCTAGGAAAAATAATGTCAGAACCAATTCGCGTTGAGAAAATCATCCCCAAAGGACAGGGCTTAGCCAAAGCAGTTATTGCTAGAGCGCTCGAACTAAAGTTGCCATTTGAGGTACGCAATAAAAGCCGTTTTTCAGAAATACTTTCCGATGGTCGTGAGGCACACTTTTTTCTGCCAAGAGGTAATGTGCTGGCAAGTGATGATATTTTGATTGCAGATGATGGATCCATGATTCGAATCTCCGCGGCGGATCAAGAGGTAATAACAATTGCCTCTACCGACGCACATCAGCTAATGAGGGCGGCTTACCACTTAGGTAATCGACATATTCCTGTTCAGGTAGGCTTAGGATTCTTGAGGATTGAGCCTGACTCAGTGTTAGAGGGCATGATTCATCAACTGGGGTTGGAGTCTAAGCATGAATTTGCCCCGTTTGAGCCTGAAACAGGTGCGTATGGAGGTGGACATCGCCATAGTCATGCTGAGACATTTGATAGTGACTATGCCTTAGCTCAAAAAGTGTATGCCGAACATGAGAAGCCACATGTTCATGGGCCTGGATGCTCTCACCATCATCACGGCGATCATGATCATTCAAATGAGCATTGATCTAAACGAAATCACTGCATTGATGCAGTTGGCATCACCAGCATTGCCAATCGGTGGGTATAGCTATTCTCAGGGCTTAGAAGCTGCCATTGATTCTGGCTTGGTAAACGATCCCCTTACTGCAGAAGCGTGGATAAAAGATGTATTTTTAGGCGTCTTTGCCAGATCTGAAGCCCCACTTTGGCTTCTCAGTTACGAGGCTTGGGCAAAAAATGATATTGAATCAGTCCAAAGTCTGAACGACTATTTCTTAGCCAGTCGCGAAACCTCAGAGCTCAGATCAGAAACTGAGCAGATGGGTTGGTCTTTATTGCAAATCGCGCAATCATTGGGTTGGGGTAGCCAATACCTTACTCAATTATCCGCAATCAAACCTTTGTCATTATTGACGGCCCATGGCTATGCCTGCTTTCATCTAAACATACAGTCAAAGAATGGGCTTGCAGCTTATGCATTCTCATGGATAGAAAACCAAGTAGCAGCTTCCTTAAAAGCTATACCGCTGGGTCAAGTAGCAGGGCAACATGCTCTAACAAAGATTCGCTTGCTTGTTCCTGAAATGGTTGAACAAGCTGAGCAAAGAGCCAAATCTGGTTTATCGATGGTTGACAATTTTTCACCGATGTTGGCTATCCTTTCTTCCAGGCACGAGACTCAGTATTCCCGATTATTCCGTTCATAGAAATAAGAAATGATGAGAACTAAAAAAAATCCCCCTTTAAGAGTTGGCATCGGAGGACCTGTAGGTTCAGGCAAGACAACTTTGTTGGAGATGCTTTGCAAAGCAATGCGTGATCAGTATGACTTGGTAGTGATTACCAACGACATATACACTAAAGAAGATCAGCGTTTACTTACTGTTGCAGGTGCATTAGATCCAGAGCGCATCATGGGGGTCGAGACGGGTGGTTGCCCGCATACCGCCATCAGAGAGGATGCCTCTATCAATTTAGAAGCCGTTGATCGTATGCAAAATCAGTACCCAGATGTAGATATTATTTTTATTGAGTCTGGTGGTGATAACTTGGCGGCAACTTTCAGCCCAGAGCTTTCTGACCTGACGATTTATGTGATTGATGTTGCTGGAGGGGAAAAGATTCCTCGTAAAGGTGGCCCTGGAATTACACGCTCTGATTTATTAGTGATTAATAAAACTGACCTTGCGCCATACGTTGGGGCTTCACTTCCAATCATGGAATCAGATGCTAAAAAGATGCGAGGAGAAAGACCCTTCATCATGGGCAGCGTTAAATTAGGTGATGGATTAAATGAAATTATTAAATTCATTGAACAAAAAGGCTTGCTTGTTAGTTAATTAATAAAGTCGATAGACTCAACTTTTTAAAACAAACTAAAATAATCAGCAGCAAATTATTGATAAAAAGTGTCTGTGGAAAACAAAAACAAGAAGAGATTGTGCACTGCACCAATGATGGAGTGGACGGACCGCCATTGCCGTTCGTTTCATCGCACGCTCACTAAAGAGGCTGTTCTTTATACAGAGATGGTCACTTCTGGTGCGCTCATGCATGGGGATGTGCCACGTCATTTAGATTATTCACAAGAGCAACATCCTGTTGTTTTGCAATTAGGCGGCTCAGAGCCCGGCGACTTAGCAATGTCTGCCGAACTAGCTCAACAGTGGGGTTACGATGAAATCGATCTCAATTGCGGTTGCCCCTCAGAGCGCGTGCAACGTGGTGCCTTTGGCGCCTGCTTAATGGCTGAGCCTAATTTAGTTGCAGACTGTGTGCGCTCTATGAGGGGAGCGGTTGATATTCCGATCTCCGTAAAGCATCGTCTGGGCTTGGACTCGATGGATGCCGCAAATTCTGAAGCTGATTACCAATTTGCGCTGAACTTTATTCTTGCTGTTGCCGATGCTGGTGCCAGTCAGGTAACCATTCATGCACGTAATGCAGTGCTTAAAGGTTTATCGCCAAAAGAGAATCGCAGCAAACCACCGTTGCGTTATGAAGTAGCTGCAAAGCTCAGAGTAGATGCGCAGAAGCAATTTCCGAATCTCAAAGTATTGCTTAATGGTGGTTTGGAAACTAATGAACAAATTGCTGGCCACTGGGATGACTTTGATGGTTTCATGGTGGGAAGGGCTGCATATCATTTCCCGGCGCTACTTTTAGGCTGGGATGACATGATTAATACGGATGGTGACGCAGCTGGTTACCTATTTAGCGAAACCGAGTGGCATCGCATTCAAATTGCCTTAGTCAAGCAAGTACAAGATTGGTTTGACGAGTGCCAAGCCAAAGGCAAACCTTTTTATATCGGCGCATTCACCAGACACATTCTCGGCTTAGCTCATGGCAGGGCAGGATCACGGTATTGGCGCCAACGTCTCTCAGATCATCACGCCTTGGCCAAAGTTCAGAGCAAGGCCGCCATCTTGGATTTCTTTATAGATGCAAGCCTGTGTCTTGGGGATTGGGCAGCTTTTGAGTTCGACAGTGCCTAGAAACAGGTCTTGAGGGGATGTTTTTGACAGGTTTTTGAGCAAAAAGCTATAATCTAGGTCTTCAGTGGCGGACGTAGCTCAGTTGGTAGAGTCCCAGATTGTGATTCTGGTTGTCGCGGGTTCGAGCCCCGTCGTTCGCCCCACAGAATTAAAGTAAAAAACTCCTCATTGTGACCCTTTTTTTACTTTCCGCCATCCGTGTGTAGCCGATGCCGTGAAACAATAGGGAATGACTAATCCTGTTGTAGATTCCTCCGAAATTGAAATTACCCCCGATTACCAAGCGGTAATTGAGGCTATTGAGCGTCACGATCCTTACATCTTCGTTAGCGGTAAAGCGGGCACTGGAAAAACGACCCTCATCGGCTACTTACGAGAAACCATTCCCGGTAACGTTGTAGTAGTTGCACCAACAGGGGTTGCCGCGCTCCAGGTTAAAGGAGTGACCATTCATTCCTTTTTTAGGTTGCCTCCACGACTCATTTTTCCAGAAGAAGATATTAAGCCCCTGCGCGACAAGCGTCTTTATAAAGATATCCGCTTACTCATCATTGATGAGATCTCGATGGTGCGTGCGGATGTCGTGGACGCAATGGATTTGTTTCTGCGCGAGAACGGTCCGCAAAAAGGCAAGCCCTTTGGCGGCATTCAGGTAATGTTTGTGGGGGATTTATTCCAGCTGCCACCAGTAGTCTCTAGTTCTGATATGCAAGTCCTAGCAGAGCGTGGTTACGAAGGACCTTATTTCTTTTGCGCTATGGCCTTGCATCGCAAAGACGTCACGATGGTAGAGCTCTCCAAGATCTTCCGTCAGAAGGATGAGCACTTCGCAGGCTTATTAAATCGCATTCGAATTAATCATGACATTGATGAGGCTCTTGATACTCTGAATGCCCAGTGCTATCGGAAGGATGTCGAGATAGATGAGCAGACCATCACTCTGACCACTACGAATGCACGAGCAGATCAAATAAATGGAGCAGGCTTGCGGGCAATTTCCGTTGAGGGCAAAGTCTACTCAGGTTCGTCGACTGGAAAATTTAATATTGATGAGCGTAACCTACCGTCACCTAATAATTTAGTACTTAAGGTTGGCGCCAAAGTAATGTTCACTGCAACGGATCCTGGATTTCCTAAGCGCTGGGTCAACGGTACGATCGGTGTAGTGCGTGAGTTACTGCCAGATAAGGTGAAGGTGATGGTGCAAAACGGGCCTTACGCAAATACGGTAGAGGTAACAGGCCATCAGTGGGAGTCTTATCGTTACGATCACGACATGATGTCAGGAAAGATATCTCCCAGCATCATCGGCACTTATGTTCAGATACCGCTCATGCTGGCTTGGGCTGTAACGATTCATAAGAGCCAGGGCAAAACCCTCGATAAAGTTAAGGTTGACCTATCGTCAGGTGCATTTGCCTCAGGACAAGTTTATGTTGCCCTAAGCCGTTGTAAAACGATTGAAGGCATTTCTCTACAGAGACCGATTGAACCCAGGGATGTGAGCTGCGATCAGGAGATCAAGCGTTTCTATCTGAATTGCTTGCCTTCCAAATAAGGCTATTTTTTCTTATTTGACGTCTGCTGGCTTATGTAATAACATTGTTATTACTATGAAACAGAGCCATAAATCCAATGCTGAAACTACAGCACCACTGCAGGTAGCTATTCGAGCTATTGGCAACTCTAAAGGCGTGGTTATCCCGAAGATTATTCTTGAACAATCTGGAATAAAGGAGATTGTTGAAATGTCAGTCGACGGAGAAAAAATTGTTTTAAGTAAACCTAAAAATACTGTGAGAGAGCATTGGGCTCAAGATGCCCAAAGCCTTGCTAAGGTTGGCGAGGATAAGTTGGTGCTTGGAGATTTTGCAAACGAAGAAGATGGAGATTGGGTTTGGTAAAGAGCAATGTTTCTCGTGGAGAAATTTGGCTTATCAATTTAGATCCTACGATCGGAAGTGAAATTAAAAAAACACGCCCTTGTATTGTGGTATCACCTCAAGAGTTAAATGACCATTTGCGCACCATCATTGTTGCGCCCATGACTAGCAAGGGTAGACCTGCGGGCTTTCGGGTATCTATTACGCATGATGGTAAGAGGGGGCTGATTCTTTTAGATCAAATCAGAGCTGTTGATAAAGCGCGCTTGGTCAAGAAAGTGGGCAAGAGCAATCCAAAAACCCTATCTGCCAGTCTTGGCGTGCTACAAGAGGCTTTTGCTATTTAGTTCTTTATTAGAAGCCAGCTGCCAATCCATCTCTACGGTGATCACTGCCAGCAATAAAAGCAGAGTCGGCATCTTCTGAGAGCTTGGCAATTGCTTGTGCGCTACCAAAGTCCAAGCTGTTTGCTGGTTGTACAGCAACCTCATGTCCTAGCGCTTTCAATCCATCAACCACGCTCTGGGGCATTGCCGCTTCCACAGTGAGCTTGCCTACATCATCAATACGCCAGCGAGGCGCATCAGAACAGGCTTGTGGATTGAGGTATTCATCCACAAAGCGCATCACGAATTGAATATGACCCTGCGGCTGCATATTGCCACCCATTACGCCAAATGCCATAGTAGGTTTGCCATTCTTGGTGAGGAAGGCGGGAAGAATAGTGTGGAAAGGGCGCTTGCCTGGCGCAACTTGGTTAGGGTGTCCATCTTCTAATCTGAAGCTCATGCCACGATTATGAAAAGCAATACCGCCCGGGGCTACCACCCCAGAACCAAAACCTTTGAAGTTAGATTGAATATACGAAATCATCATGCCGGATTCATCGGCGGCGCATAGGTAAACAGTGCCACCAGAATGAGGATCTCCAGGCCCATAGCTACCAGCCTTATTGTGATCAATCATGGCTGCGCGACTAGCTAAGTAATTCCGATCTAATAGGGAACTCACTGGCATTTGCATGGAGCGTGCATCAGAAACGTAGGCATAAACATCAGCAAACGCCATCCGCATGGCTTCAATTTGCAAATGAATGCGTTGCGCTGAGTTAGCAGGGTATTGCTTCACATTGGCTGCTTGCAGAATACCTAAGGCAATTTGAGCGGCGATACCAGATCCGTTTGGCGGAATTTCATGGAGAGTGTAGTCACCATAATCGAAGGCTAAAGTCTCAACCCATTCTGGCTGGTTATCGGCGAAGTCTTGCATAGTGAAGCAACCGCCAGTAGCCCCTGCAAAGTCCACCATACTTTGTGCAAGCGGACCCTTATAAAAAGAATCGCCTTCTGTAGCGGCAATTTCTTTTAAGGTTTTGGCTTGTGCGGGGTATTTCCAGATTTGTCCGGCTTGAGGTGCTTTGCCATCAACTAAGAAGGATTCTGTAAATCCCGGTTGGTTTTTTAGAATCGGAATAGCCTCACGCCATTGACGAGCGATAACAGGTGAAACCGGAAAACCATTTTCCGCATAGTCAATCGCACGTTTAAACAATTGTGCAAACGGAAGCTTGCCAAACTTTCTGGAGAGTTCAATCCAGCCAGCAACCATGCCGGGGACGGTGACTGTATTCCAGCCAATGAGATCCATCGCAGATTTACCAGCAAAATACTCTGGCTTCCAAGCAGCAGGGGCTCGGCCAGAGGCATTTAAGCCATGTATCTTCTTACCATCCCAGAGGATTGCAAAACCATCTCCGCCTATGCCATTCATCGTAGGCTCAACTACAGTCAGTGTGATTGCAGTTGCAAGTGCTGCATCCACTGCGTTGCCACCACTCTGCAGAGCCTCGATGCCTGCTTGAGTGGCAAGTGGTTGAGAGCTCGCAACAGTGTTTTTAGCTAGAACAGGGGCACGACTTCCAAAAGGAGGGGATATCAACATAAGAGCTTATCTATTTAACGACTTAATCTACTTTAACATTCGCTGACTTTACAGCCTTATCCCATTTGCTGGCTTCACTTGCGGTGATTTCAGACAATTTTTCGGAGTTTGCAAACTGAGGATGAATACCTTGGGCTGCCATACGCGCTTTGAAATCAGGATTCGTGAGAATTTTACGAATTTCTTTTTCTAATTTTGCAATGATTACTGGAGAAGTTCCTTTGGGAACATATACCGCATAGAAGTTTTCCACATCAAACTGCTTCATACCATCTTGTCCGAGAGTGGGAACATTGGGCAATAAAGGGGAGCGTTCTGCTGCGGCGATCGCAATCGGGCGTAGCTTACCACTCTGGATATGGGGCAATGAGGCAGTCACACTATCAAACATCATCAGGGTGTTGCCCGCAATCAAATCTGGCAAAGCAAAACTGCTGCCCTTATAGGGGATATGGGTTCCTGTTGCGCCGATACGTTGCATAAACAAAGTGGACTCTAAGTGGGAGAGACTGCCATTACCTTGAGATGCGTAATTAAAGTCACCCTTTTTAGATTTGATAAATGCAATAAGCTCCGGGAGATTCTTTGCTGGAACGCTTGGGTTCACCACAATTAAATGAGGAATTGTTCCAATTAATGCCACCGGAACAAAATCTTTCTGCAAATCAGCCGGCGGATTTTTAAATAGGGCTGAAGAAATCGATTGATTTGTCAGCGCACTAATGTTGATGGTGTAACCATCAGGAGCAGATTTAGCGGCGGCTTGTAAGCCAATCATTCCACCGGCACCAGGTTTATTTTCGACAACGATGGATTGACCCAATGCTTCGGCTAAAGGCGCAGTCACACTACGCGCAAAAATATCAGTAGATCCGCCTGCAGGAAAGGACACAATCGCAACAATCGGTTTTTTAGGCCAATCTGTATCGGAGGCGGCAAGCGCCAAGTTACTTAAAGTCAACAGTCCTAAGGAGCCAAGGATGAGGGATTTGAAATAGCGCATTTAATGATCAGAGAGTGAGATGAGTAATATAGTATTGGAAATTCAGAATCTAGTTTTAAAAAGATCAAATAGAGAAACGCATGACAACAATGAATAAAACAAGCAGCGGAATTGATATGTCAGCATATTGGCTGCCCTTCACACCTAACCGCTACTTTCAGCACCATCCGAAGATCATGCAGTCAGCTAAGGGGGCTTACTACTTTGATGATCAGGGTCGTAAGCTATTTGATGGCTTATCTGGGCTGTGGTGCTCTCCATTGGGGCATGCTGATCCACGTATTGGTGCAGCTATTCAAAAGCAGTTTGAAACGATGGATTATTGCCCTGCGTTTCAGATGGCCAGCGAAACCACTTTTAGCTTGGCTGGTCGAATTGCGAAGATGGCACCAGAAGGATTGGACAAAGTATTTTTCACCAACTCTGGTTCTGAGGCGGTTGATACTGCATTGAAGATCGCTATTGGTTATCACCGAGTAATGGGTAATGCATCCCGTATTCGACTGATTGGTCGAGATCGCGCTTATCACGGTGTTGGTATTGCCGGTATATCCGTAGGCGGCATGGTCGCCAATCGCAAAATGTTCGCCAGCATGATGATGCCCGGTGTAGATCATTTGCCACATACGTTAAATCTTTCGCAGATGGCTTTCTCAAAAGGGCAGCCTAAGTGGGGCGCCCATTTGGCAGAAGAGTTAGAAAAGATTGTGGCTCTTCATGATGCCAATACGATTGCCGCTGTCATCATGGAGCCTGTACAGGGATCAACCGGAGTAATAGTTCCACCGGATGGCTATTTACAAAAGATTCGTGAGATCTGTACTAAGCACGGTATTTTGCTGATCTTTGATGAGGTGATTACTGGCTTTGGGCGCTTAGGCGCAAACTTCGGCGCCGATCGTTTTGGTGTAACGCCCGACATGATTACGTTTGCTAAAGGAATTACCAATGGTGTTATTCCCATGGGCGGGGTGATCGTGCGCGGTGATATATATGACAACATCATTGCTAATGGCGGACAAGAGCAGGCGATTGAATTTTTCCATGGCTATACCTACTCAGGTCATCCAATACCGGCAGCTGCAGGCCACGCAGTACTCGATATATTTGAGTCTGATGATTTGGTCAATCGGGCTCGAGCACTTGAACCTGTTTTAGAAAATGGACTTCATGCCCTAAAAGGTAAGTCTGGTATTTTGGATATTCGTAACTTTGGTTTATCTGGTGCTGTTGAGCTTGATCCTGTTCCTGGTAAACCTGGCCTTCGTTCCATGAAGGTGCTGGAGGCCTGCATCGAAAGAGGTGCTTTAGTAAGGGTGGCTGGTGATGCCATCGCTGTGGGCCCCCCATTTATCTCCAAGCCTGAAGAAGTGGAATTTCTGTGTAGCGTTTTAGGTGATGCTATTGATGAGGCGATGAAGGTTAATTAACCGCGTAAATATTAGGTTTTAATTGGCTTGAATGATTGTATAGCTACGCTATACAATATGGTATGATTAAATCGTTTAGGCATAAAGGATTGCAGTTATTTTTTGAAACTGGAAGCCGTGCTGGTATTCAAAGTTCTCATGCTCCTCGTCTTTCAAGACAATTATCCAGATTGAATGAGGCCCGTAATTGGGAGGATGTGAATATTCCCGGCTGGCGATTGCATTCCTTAGGTGGAAAACTGGTTGGCCACTTTTCAATTTCTGTTAGTGGAAACTGGAGAATTACTTTTAGGTTTGAAGGTGAAGACGTAGTGTTGGTAAATTATCAGGACTACCATTGATGATAAAAATGAGAAAAATACACAACCCCCCGCATCCAGGACTCACCTTGCGTGATGATATTCTTCCTGCCTTAGGGATTACTGTTACTGCCGCAGCTGATCAGCTTGGTGTGACTAGAGTCGCTTTATCTCGAGTATTAAATGCTAAAGCTGCAATTTCGCCTGAGATGGCATTGAGAATTGAGGCATGGTTAGGCGTTGAAAATGGTGGCAGTGCAAGTATTTGGTTGGCCCAACAGTCTGCTTATGATTTGTGGAAAGCCAGAAAGACTATTAGGCCTAAAGTGAAGCACATACAAATACCGGATTTACTGGTCGCCTAATTATTGGCGACTCAATTAGCGATTGAATAAGTGGTAAATCACGGGTATTGCTACTGCACTGACAACGCCATTCATGCCCATTGCTAGGCTGGCGTATGTTCCTGCTTCAGGATGAATGCTAAATGCACGTGAGGTGCCGATGCCATGAGCGCCAATACCAATCGCAAAACCTCTTTGCCACCAAGCCTTCATACCCAATGCATTCAGGACAAAGGGCGCCAAAATAGCGCCTAGTATCCCTGTGCTCACTGCAAAGATGGCTGTCAGGGTGGGCGAGACACCAATACGCTCTGCAATACCCATGGCAATTGGTGCGGTAACAGATTTGGGGTACATGGCACCAGTGATGCTGGAGTCTGCCCCGAGCACAGTAGCAATACCTACCGCACTAATGATTGACACCAATCCGCCCGTGCATAGCGAAGCAATCAAAGGGAGTGATCTCCCCTTAAGGCTGCCCAATCCTCTGTAGATGGGGATAGCCAAAGAAACTGTCGCGGAACCTAATAGAAAGTGAATAAACTGCGCACCCTCAAAATAGGTTGAGTAGGGCATTTCAATAAATTGAATTGTGCTTGCCACAATCAATATTGCAATTGCTACTGGATTGGCCAATGGATTCTGATGACTGGCCTTATAAATACTGAGTCCAATTTGATAAGCCGCTAGCGTAATGAACAAGGCAAAAAGCGGGCTACCCGATAAGTAAACCCAAATCTCGACGATGGAGTGCTTTTCACTCATGAGATTCTTTCTTGCTCAATAAACGGGCGACCAAGGCGCTAGAGGCAATAGTGAGGATGACGCTACCGATGAGAGCGCTAATAATGGCCCATGCATTTGCTTTGAGCTGGGGCAAGAAAAGCACCACGCCAACAGCGGCTGGAACAAAGAGAAGTCCAAGGTACTGACTAAAGCCATCGCCCACCATGGCTAAGTCGGGATTAATCCCTTTGCGCAAAACCAGCCACAGCACCAAGAGAACCAATCCAATGACCGGTCCAGGGAGGGTCGGCAAAAGGAACTTGGAAACGAGTTCGCCCAAGCTTTGAAAGAGAAGGATTTGTACAAGACCAAAAATCATCTATCTATCTTACCGCCTGCGTGAATAGAGTGCCCGGATAACCATCTCAGTGCCTGAGGCACCAAAGAAGGGGTTTTCTGAAGCTGCCCCATGGCTATCTAAGTTAGATTTGTACTATTCAGGGATGTCCTGAGGATTCCAGCCAATATCTTGTATACAAAACCTTGCTACACTGGTCTGAAAATAGCAGTTCATATTAATAAACAGGAGATTCAACATGAAGTCACTCGTATCTGGCTTGCTTCTTGCTTTGTGTTCCAGCCTTTCTTTTTCTGTATCGGCTAAAGATACGGTCAAGATTGCCTACATTGGGCCGTTGACCGGAGGTGTTTCTGCAAATGGGATTGGCGGTCGTAATTCTGCTGATCTAGCAGTTCGCCTCAAAAACCAAGACCCGAATGCTAAATATAAGTATGAATTGGTTATTGCAGATGATGAGTGCAAGCCAAACGTAGGTGTTCAAGTGGCTACGAAAATTGCGTCAGATAGCTCTATCATCGCAGGTGTAACCCATTACTGTTCAGCAGTCGCCATGAGCACTGTCGATGTTTATCATAAGTTTGGATTACCAGTGATGGTGTGGGGTGCTGTTCTACCTGAAATCACTTATGGTAATGACTATAAAGAGATTCATCGCGTAAACGGTACGATGATTAATCAAAATGAAGTGGCAGCAAAATTCTTAACTGGCTTAGGCTACAAGAAGTGGGTCATCATTCATGACACTACCGATTACGGCAAAGGTCACAATAAGTATTTCTCTCAGTTCCTCACTAAAAATGGCGGTCAGATCTTGGGCACCTTTGGTGTCACTGCCGATCAACAAGATTTCACGGCTGAATTAACCAAAATCAAGCAGTTGAATCCTGAAGTGGTTTACTTTGGCGGTCTCACACCAATTGGTATTCGTATCCGCACACAAATGGATCGCTTGGGTATCAAGGCCGTATTTGAAGGAACCTCTGGAATTAAGTCTGATGCTTACATCGAGGGCCTGGGTAAATTATCTGAAGGCTCTTTGTCTTTCATCGAAGGCGCGCCATGGGAAAAACTCCCAGGTGGACTTGAGTTCATTGCCAAGTATTCACAACAAAAGTATCCGGATGCGCCTGAAGCCTACGGTCCTTTTGCCTATACCGCTACTAATTTGATCATGGCTGCAATTGAAAAGGCAGGCCCTAATCGTAAGAAGGTAATGGAAGTTTTAAACAATACCCAAAACGTAGAAACGATTATTGGCAAAGTCAGTTTTGATGATCATCGTCAAAACATTGTTCCTTTGATCTCTAAGTATGTTGCGCAAGATGGCAAATGGGTTCTCTGGGAAGATAGTCTCTATGCTAAGAAGCAGCGTAAGTTAGGTCAGTAATTGAAATCGTAGTAGAAGAGGGTAATTTTGCATGTCATTTGATATTTTTTTGCAGTACTTGCTCAATGGTTTGATGTTGGGTGTAATTTATGCAATCGTGGCAGTTGGATTTACCCTCTACTTCGGTGTTTTAGATGTCATTAAGTTTTCTCATGGTGACATCCTCATGGTGGGGGCCTTTGCTGGCCTCACCGCTTATATCGGTATAGCCGAGACCTTTACTTCTCCTTGGCTACAGCTTCTAGTGTTAATAGTAGTGAGTCTGGCTGTTGCAGCCTTTCTTGGCGCAGTCATTGCGCGCTACCTCATTCTGCCTTTGCAGAAAGCGCCCCCAATCAACACCTTATTGGTAACTTTGATGTTGGGCCTAGCGCTGCGTGAATTAGTCCGTTTGTTTTATCCAAATGGATCGAATCCAAAACCTTTTCCAAAGTTACTGCCTGTAGACGGCATTGCTCTCGGTGAATTTACGTTGCGCTCCGACAGTCTTATCTTGCTTATCACCGGCGTCTTAATCATTATTGCCGTTCAACGCCTGATCACCAAGAGCAAGATTGGTTTGGCTATTCGTGCGGTTGCACAAGATAGCGAAACAGCACGCATTATGGGCATTAACTTCCATCGAATTGTCTTGATCACATTCATGTTGGGTTCAGCCTTGGCTGCATTAGCTGGCTTAATGAACGGCCTGTATTACAACGAAGTCAATTTCAGCATGGGTTTATTGCTAGGTGTGATTGGCTTCTCGGCTGCGGTAGTTGGCGGCTTGGGAAATTTCTATGGAGCAATTGTGGGAGGGTTTTTATTTGCAGGACTCCAAACGATTGGCGCTGTTTTGTTACCCGCCATCATGCCGAGCGTTCCTAGCGCCTATAAGGATGTCTTTGCATTTGCAGTAATTATCATCATCATGGGATTAAAGCCTACAGGCTTGATTTCTGAAAAATCCAGCGAGCGAGTTTAAGTATGAAGTTATTAATATCTGCCTTCATTGCCTGCCTGGTCTATTGCATTTTATTGTTGGGCTCTGAAAACCAGTTAGAAGTTGGTGCTCTCGTAATCCTTGCATTTGCAACTAGTTTGGTTGGTAAAAAATTAGGGTTGATGGATAAGCTTGCGCTTGCCGTAAGAGAGCATCCGCAGTTTCCTGCTTATGCCTCGATTGCAGGCGTGCTTATAACCATGCTGGTGTTCCACAATTCTCACTTTGCGCTGTTGATGCTCGCTACAGTGCTGATCTATTCCATTGTTTGCCTTGGCTTAAACATTCAATTTGGTTATATCGGCATCGTGAACTTTGCAGGCGCCGCTTTCTTTGGGATCGGCAGTTATACCGCTGCAATATTGGCGACTCACACCGCAATCCCGCATTTGCTAGTTCTATTTATCGCCGCTAGCATCTCCGCCTTAATTGGTTCTATTTTGATCTATCCCGTGTTGAGAACTCGCGGGCACTATGCTGCATTAGTGACTATTGCATTTGGCATCCTGTTCCGTAATTTCTTGGAAGTGAATGACACTCTGGGCGGCCCACAGGGATTGAAGATCCCTCCGCTCACTATTTTTGGCTGGAATTTATCTGATGGCTTGGACATTGCTGGTTTTGAGCTGTCTTTTTACATCCCTTATCTACTGATCGCATTAATCTTATTAATCGCTAGTTTCAGAATTACCCGGAACTTAGAGCGCTCATGGATAGGCTTAAGTATGGATATGGTCCGTACTGATGAAATTGCAGCTTCTACTTTTGGTGTGAATATTGCGCACTGGAAGGTGGTGGCATTTACATTGGGTAACTTCATTGCTGGTATGGCGGGAGCGCTCTATGGAATGATGACTGCCTATGTTGCCCCCAATAACTTTACCTTTGCCGACTCTTTGATTTTGGTATCGATTGTGATTTTGGGCGGCATTGGTAATCCATGGGGAATCATTCCTGCGGCAGCCATTGTGGTGATTCTTCCTGAGAAGCTTCAGTTTATTCAGGAATACCGCTTCTTGCTATATGCCATCGTGGTGATCTTGATCTTGCTATTCCGTCCCGATGGTTTACTGCCAAGGCGGATTCGTGAGTATTTCCCGGGTAACAAAGCGGGAGGTCAAAAATGAGCTCATTACCATCATCCAAGAAGCAGATTCTGGTCGCAGAAAAACTCACCATGCGTTTTGGTGGTGTGACAGCATTAGATTCATTAGATCTTCATGTGAACGAGGGTGAGGTATTGGGATTGTTGGGCCCCAATGGTTCTGGCAAGACCACCTTTTTTAACGTGATTACCGGTCTGTACCGGGCAAGTTCAGGAAGTGTCGCATTCCGCGGTGAGAATTTGACTGATGCCACTGCTCAGCAAGTGTATTTGCATGCGATTACTCGTACGTTTCAGCGCTCACGCTTATCTTTACCGCTGACTGTCTTTGACAACATCGCCATTGGTGATAACCGTCGATTAAATACCGGGCTTTTCTTCAATTTGTTTCAACGAGAGAAGTTCAAACAAGAATACGAAGGCTTGGTTGAGCAGGTGAGACAGTTGCTTCTCACATTTAACCCTAAGTTAGCAGACAAAATATTTGAGCCAGTTGCTAGCCTCCCCATGATTGATCGCCGCCGTATTGAAATCTGCAGAGCCTTGATCAGTCAACCTGATTTACTGCTTTTAGATGAGCCTTCAGCTGGCATGACTCACGATGAGACCGCTGAAGTAATGGATGATATTTTGCAGGTACGCAGCAAGATTAAGCCATTCACCATTATTTTGATTGAGCATGAAATGGGTTTAATTCAGCGGATGACTGAGCGTTGCATTGTTTTGAACTATGGCAAGAAGATTGCTGAGGGCACTTACGATGAGATTGTGAATAACCGCGAAGTGCAAGTCGCTTATTTGGGGCAAGAATAATCATGGCCTTATTAGAAATTGAACACATCTATACCGCGTACGATCGGATTGATGTACTTGAAGATGTATCCATCAAAGTCGAGAAGGGTGAAATCACCTGCATACTCGGCGCTAATGGTGCTGGTAAATCCACTTTAATTCGCTCCATCCTGGGCTTGACTCCAGCCAATCGTGGAAAAATTATTTTTAATGGCGTGGATATTGCCCATTTACCAACACATCGCATTATTGAGGCGGGGATTGCATGCGTTCCTGAGGGGCGTCGTGTGTTTCCACGTATGACGGTGGATGAAAATCTATCCGCCGGAGCTTATTTGGTGACCGACAAAAAGGTCATTGAAGAGCGTCGTGAGCATGTTAAGCATTTGTTTCCGCGTCTTGCAGAGCGTTCCAATCAGCTAGCAGGCACCATGTCGGGTGGTGAGCAGGCCATGCTTGCTATTAGTCGCAGCTTAATGAGTTCGCCTGAGTTGCTGATATTCGATGAGCCTTCGCTGGGCTTATCACCGCTGTTTGTAAAAGAAAACTTTAAGATCATTAAAGAAATCAATCAAATGGGGACCACAGTTTTATTGGTTGAGCAGAATGTTCGTCAAACCTTGGCAATCGCCCATCGTGGGTATGTCATTACCAAGGGTCAAGTGGTGGCTAAGGGAAGTGCTGCTGAATTGGCTGAGAACGCCGAAGTTCAAGCGGCTTATTTTGGGTAACTCAAGATGACTAATAGCATTCCCGATCCAATTAAATTAACTCAAGCTCTAATTCGCTTCAATACGATTAATCCCCCGGGTAATGAAGATCAAGTTTGCAACTATTTAGCCAAGCTTTTAGAGTCAGTCGGCTACGAATGTCGCAAGATTGAATTTGCTCCGCATCGAATGAGTTTAGTTGCCAAAATTGGCGCCTGCTCCGATCAAAAACCAAGCATTTGTTTTACTGGGCATGTAGACGTTATCCCTTTGGGTGCTCGTACTTGGAAATATGAGCCCTTTGCCGGCATTATTGAAGATGGCAAGCTGTATGGGCGTGGCTCTAGTGATATGAAGAGTGGCGTAGCTGCATTTGTTGTTGCGGCTATGAAAATGGCTGACTCAGCAAAGCAAGGCGCTGGTGTGAGCATGATCATTACCGCAGGAGAAGAGACGGGTTGTGAAGGTGCATTTCATTTGGCAGCCAACCAAGAGATCTTGGATTTTCTGGGCCCTGCTGGATGCTTTATTGTGGCTGAGCCAACCGCTAATGAACCTTTGCTAGGTCATAAAGGGGCTTACTGGTTAAAAGCCTCCACCGATGGTGTCACAGCACATGGCTCGATGCCTGAGCGTGGAGACAATGCGTTCTATAAGCTAGCTAAGGCGGCATTAACTTTAGAAAAATTTTCTTTTGATACTCCGGTTCATGAGTTGATGGGGCAGGGCACCCTTAATGTGGGTACTGCTAAATCAGGCATTAATATCAACTCGGTTCCTGATGCAGCAGAAATGACGCTGGATATTCGTACGGTTGCAGGGCAAAGCCACCAACATATTTACGGCTGCCTATGCAAAGCGCTAGGCCCTTCGGTACGGCTGGACACCATCATCGATATCGAAGGTGTGTTCACGCCCTCTACAGATCCCTGGATGGCAAGCGTATTTGATTTTTGTGAAAAGATTAATGGGGTTCGTCCAATTGAAAAGACGGTGTCTTACTTTACCGATGCCTCAGCATTAAAGCCCGCTATCGGCAATCCACCTACGGTAATCCTAGGGCCAGGCCAGCCAGACATGGCCCATCAAACTGACGAATTTTGCTACGTCGACAAAATTACAGACGCGACTCAGTTATTTTCTGAATTAATCCTTGATTGGCAGACTCACTAGACCTTTGTCCCCAATATATGTTGCATTGCAATATATTGATTCTTAGTTAAGATAAGCACAAGATAAGTGGGGGTAATGAAGTTGCCCCTGACACCATATAAAGAATTTTTAGGAGAGCACTCATGGCTGAATTAAATGTCAATGGCAAAAAATACAAGGTGGACGTAGATCCAGAAACCCCATTGCTTTGGGTGATCCGCGAACAGGTTGGATTAACTGGTACTAAGTATGGATGTGGAGTAGGTCAATGTGGTGCTTGCACCGTGTTATTTGAAGGCCAGGCCATTCGTAGCTGCTCTATTCCAGTAGGTGCTGCTGAAGGTAAAAAAATCGAGACTATTGAAAGTTTAGAGAAGAGTGGTCAGCTTTCTAAAGTTCAAAAAGCGTGGGTCGACAATCAAGTGCCTCAGTGTGGTTATTGTCAGTCTGGCATGGTGATGGCAACCACCGCTTTGTTAAGAAACAATCCAAAGCCTACCGATGCGCAGATCGATGAATCCATTACTAATATCTGCCGCTGTGGCACATTCCAGCAAGTACGCGCAGCGATTCATGCGGCTAGCAAGGCTTAAGGGGAAAGACATGACTACAAACACAAATATTTCTCGTCGCCACTTTGTTATTGGTTCTAGTGCTATTGCGGCTGGCTTGGCTATTGGCTTTGATTTTTCTTTTATATCTACTGCAAATGCTGCAATGGGCACTGGTACAACCGCTATGGCTCCCTTATCAACCCCAGAAATCGGTATCTGGGTTGTAGTTAAGCCAAACGATGATGTTGTTGTCCGGATCGTTCGCTCAGAAATGGGTCAAGGAACCATTACCGGTTTGGCGCAGATGGTTGCTGAAGAACTTCAATGCGACTGGAAAAAAGTAAGCTATGAATATCCATCTCCTGCTGAAAGCTTGGTGCGTAAGGCGGCTTGGGGCAGTTATTCTACTGGCGGAAGTCGTGGTATTCGTACCTCTGAGCAGTATGTTCGTAAAGGGGGTGCCGCCGCCCGCATGATGCTTATTCAGGCTGCCGCTACTCAATGGAATGTACCAGCTTCTGAGTGTGTTGCCATGAACAGCGTTATTACACACACACCATCCGGTAAGAAAACGACTTTTGGAAAAGTTTCTGTTGCTGCATCCCAGTTGGAAGTTCCTAAAGAGATTCCATTAAAGGATCCAAAAGAGTGGAAGCTCATTGGTAAGCCAGTCAATCGTATTGATGGTGTTGCTGATAAGGTTACGGGCCGTCAGGTTTACGCAATTGATTTGAAGATGCCTGGTATGTTGGTCGCAACTATCAAACAGTGCCCAGTATTTGGTGGCAAGGTTAAGGCCTACGATTCTGCAAAAGCCATGAATGTGAAGGGCGTTAAGAAGGTGGTTCAAGTCGGCGATAATGCTGTTGCCGTTATTGCTGATACGTTTTGGCATGCTAAAACTGGTCTTGAGCAGGTAAATATTACTTGGGATGAGGGGGCAAATGCTGCCGTTTCGAGCGCATCTATTAAGAAAAACCTAGAAGAAGGTTTGACAGCAAATGATGCTTTTGTCGGAAGCGCTAACGGTGATGTGAAAGCTGCCTTTGCTAGTGCGTCTAAAACAATGGAGGCGACTTATTTCTATCCATTTTTGAGTCACGCAACCTTAGAGCCACAAACTGCTACAGCGAAGTGGACTCCAGAGATGTGTGAGGCATGGGTTCCAACTCAAGATGGTGAGGCATCATTAGCAGCATTGATAGCGGCTGCTGGGTTGCCCGCTGAAAAATGTAATGTCTATAAAGTCAACCTTGGTGGAGGCTTTGGCCGTCGTGGTGCCTTTCAGGACTTCACAACTCAAGCGGTAAATATTGCAAAGCAAATGCCGGGAACACCTATCAAGTTGATTTGGACTCGAGAAGAAGATATGACACATGATCACTATCACCCAGTGATGATGTGTAAGATGTCTGCGTCCATCGATGATAAGAAAAACGTTACCGGTTTAAATATGCGTTTATCAGGCCAATCTATCTTAGCCGCAGTTCGCCCAGCAGTGGTAGCCTCGAATAAAGGTAAGGATCCTGCAGCCTTTCAGGGTGTAGATGAGACCGGTGAGCATGGCATTACTTATAAATTCCCAAATTTAAATATTGATCATGCTATGCGTAACACTCATGTCCCGCCAGGTTTTTGGCGTGGCGTGAATGTGAATCAAAATGCCATTTTCTTAGAAACGTTTATGGATGAGTTAGCAGAAGCTACCGGTGTAGATGCCATTGAGTTCCGTCGTCAGCACATGCAGGATTATCCGCGTGCGATTGCAGTTCTCAATGCGGTGGCTGATGGCATTGGCTGGACTAAGCCAGCTGCGCCTGGAGTATTTCGTGGCGTCGCACAGATGCATTCTTATGGAAGCTATGTCGCTGCCGCTTGCGAACTCTCAGTGATCAATGGTACTGATGTGAAAATTCATCGTATCGTAGCGGCAACTGATCCAGGTTATGCAGTGAATCCAGCTCAAATCGAGCGTCAGGTTGCTGGCTCATTTGTTTATGGCTTGTCTGCTTTATTTGAAGAAGAAATTACCATTGAGAATGGCGCAGTTGTACAGAAGAACTTTGACACCTTTAACTCGATTCGCCTATCTCAAATGCCAAAAGTGGAAACCATCATCATTCAAGGTGGCGGCAAAGAGTGGGGCGGTGTTGGTGAACCAACTATTGCGGTAGCTGCACCAGCAGTACTTAATGCATTCTACCGGGCAACAGGCAAACGCTTGCGCACAGTGCCCTTGAAAAACAGCGGCATTAAGTTGGTCTAAGAGTTAGTTCATAGTGAAATTGTGTCGATGAGAAAGAGGATTGCACTAGCATTTTCATTGCTAGTCATTCTCAATCTCAATGCTGTGCACGCTCAAGTAATTACGGGGGATTCGATTTTCGAATCCCTTTCTTCTGAGGTAGGCAATCCAGCCCGTGGCAGGGTAATCGTGGCAAGTCGTCAAAAGGGCTTGTGTTTGTTGTGTCATAGCGGCCCCTTTCCGGAAGAACGCTTTCAAGGGAGCTTAGCTCCCGAATTAAAGTCAAGCGTAGCGAGGTTAAATGCACCTCAATTAAGAGCCCGTATCGTAAATGCAGCGCATTTCAATCCACAAACGATCATGCCAGCCTACTATCAAACAAGCCATCTCAATCGTGTAGCCTCTAAATTTGTTGATCAAACCATATTGAGTGGCCAAGAGATCGAAGACGTGATTGCTTTCTTAATGACTTTGAATAATCAAAACTAACTGTAACCAAGATGAAAAATATTATTTACCAGCATCGCCGAAAATGGCTTAAGCAGGTTCAGGGTCTTGGGCTCATGACCCTTGGCTTGCTAGCAAGTCCTTTAACAGCCTTTGCTAAAAAAGAGGATGCAAATGAAGCCATTAAAAAAATTGTTGGTGGCGCCACCCTTCGGGAGGGTAAGGTTACTCTAACTATTCCTCCGCTGGTGGAGAACGGCAATCTAGTGGTTTTGAAGGTCAGCGTAGATAGTCCGATGACTGCCAATGATTACGTTAAGACCATATATGTGATTGCCGAGGGTAATCCTTTACCCAATATCTTTACTGCGTACCTTACCCCTCGCTCAGGAACTGCCAATATTACGACTCGCGTCCGTTTAGCTGATAGTCAGAAGGTATGGGCTATTGCGCAAATGAGTAATGGTAGTTTTTGGCAAGGTTCTGCTGAAACTTTGGTAACCCTTTCAGCATGTACGGAGATGGTATGAGTAAAACTTCCCGTACATCCATTACGATGCCGGCGACGGCAAAAAAAGATTCCATTATTGAGATTCGCGCAATTGCGCAGCATGATATGGAGTCTGGTTTTCGATATAGCGAGGGCGGTAAGCCCATTCCGCGCGACATCATTCGTACCTTTACCTGCACCTACAACACCGTGGAAGTCTTTAAAGCGGATTTCTATTCAGGGATTGGGGCTAATCCCTTGATCATCTTTACTACTATCGCTGTTGAGTCTGGAACCCTGGAGTTCAGATGGGTTGGGGATGATGGGTACGAGGCGATAAACCAGTCTCACATTACTGTTTCGTGAATAAGCAGACATCTCTTTTTCTTAGCAGTATTTATCTCGTGCTTGCTAACTTCATATGCATGGGGGTAGCCAAAGCGCTGCCACCATCACAGCAATCTAGTTATGAATTAATGTCTGGCGAGAACAAGGCGATGCAGGATGACCCCTCACTTAATCCAGCAATGTTTTGGGTTGGTGATGGAGAAAGCCTGTGGCAACAAAAGCTTGGCCCAAAAAATAATTCTTGTAGCACCTGTCATGGAGATGCAAAAAAATCCATGCGTGGTGTAGCTACGCTATATCCTAAAGTCATCAAAGGCAAACTCCAAACACTGGAAGGTCAGATCAATCAGTGTCGCGTCAGCGCTCAATCAGCTCCCGCCCTAGTCTACGAGAGCAAAGATCTCTTAGCCTTAACTGCCTTTATTGCGTTTCAGTCCAAGGGCATGCCAATTGCAGTTAATGAAAACTCTACTAACGCATCTTTCTTAAAAAAGGGAAGGCAAACTTTTAATGAGCGTATGGGGCAGCTGAATTTATCTTGTGCGCAATGTCATGAGGATAGAGCAGGTCTAAAGCTTGGCGGCAGCCTGATACCGCAAGGGCATCCCAATGCCTATCCGATATATCGCTTAGAGTGGCAAACCCTAGGGTCATTACAAAGGCGCCTACGGAACTGCATGAGCGGTGTACGGGCACAACAATTTGAATATGGTTCGCCAGAGATGGCGCAGTTAGAGTTGTTTCTAATGTGGCGAGCTAGAGGTCTACCCCTAGAATCTCCAGGGGTGAGGCCGTAGCAAAGGTCCTTCCTCAGTTAATCAGAAAAGACTACTGAAGTCGCTCCATTAATAAGGACGCGATCGTGTAGGTAGTAACGCAAAGCTCTTGAGAGAACGGTGCGCTCTAAATCTCGACCCTTTCGTACCAAATCATCTGGTGTGTCGCCATGGGTAACGCGAGTTACGTCTTGTTCGATGATCGGACCTTCATCCAGATCGCTGGTCACAAAATGGGCGGTAGCTCCAATCAGTTTGATACCGCGCGCATGTGCTTGGTGATAAGGCTTGGCACCCTTAAAACTAGGTAGGAATGAATGATGTACGTTAATACAGCGGCCAGATAGCTTGGTCGATAAATCATCGGACAAGATTTGCATGTAGCGCGCCAAAATCACCATATCAACCTTAGACTCGGCAACGATTTCTAGAAGCCTGGCTTCTTGTGCCGGCTTGGTTTCAGGTGTGACTGGTAAGTGGTAGAAGGGAATATCTGCAAAATCGATGCTGGCATAGACGTCACGAGGATGATTAGAGACGATACCGCAGATGATCATTGGCAATTCACCAATGCGCCAGCGATAGAGAAGGTCAACCAGGCAATGGTCTAACTTGGAAGCCATGATTAATACGCGCTTAAGATCCTTTACGGCACGTAGCTCCCAAGTGAGCTCAAAACGCTTTGCAATTTCCACAAAGCCCGCTCTGAGCGACTCTACATTCGCAGGACAGCTAAAGGTGACGCGCATAAAGAAGCGCTTTGACGCTTTGTCATCAAACTGTTGAGCCTCTTCAATATCACCCCCCAGTTCAAATATGTAAGTAGAGACCGCGGCAACAATGCCAGGCTTATTGGGGCAGGTGAGGGTGAGGTAATAGTTTTCAGTGATCATATGAAATTGTTAGTGGAATGCTTATAAGGTGTAATTTTAGTCTGTTATCCCCTGGTTGGGGGTGGGTGGCAGAGTTATTGCTGGGCGGATTTTTGAATCGTATCCGCAGGACCCAATAAGGGCTCGCTATTGTCAGTAATGGTTGGCAGGACAACTTCAATGCAGATAGGTTTTGAGTCAATCACATTAAAGAAGCTGCATTCCTTCTTGGTAGCAGCAGATGCAGCGTGTTCCAAAGGGGACTTGCCTGTGGCTGCAGTTGATGCAAGGCTAACTGCTGTTCCAGGATTGGCTACAGCAGCAGTTCCAACAGCGCTGGCAGCTGCCGTACTGGAACTACTTAAAGCGGCTAAAGGCGCAGCGCATCCGCTAATAAAAAAAACCGATATCCCTAAGACGGCTAGGACAATCGCTTTCAGCGTTAATAAACCTGTTTTACTTTGTCCGGCAAGCAACGTTAAAGACTCCGGCTGGCCAAGATCCATTCTCAATAGGCTCAAAAGAGCTATCTGGAGTTTTTTGTTCTTCTACTACTTTGCCTTTGCCCATATTCCCGGAAAAGACTTTAAATTCGATAGGGCGATACTTCGTGGCGCTGCAATCAAATTCGTTAAGGCCAATAAGGGAGTTTGCAGTCTCTTTAGTTTTTGGATTTTGTCCCGGTTTTTTGAAATCCAATAAAGACATAATTTGTACTTTATCGCCTTGCTTTTGAATCGTAGCTGCGTCTACGTAAAGAGTGAAAGCATCAGGTTTGCCGATCTCTTGCCATTCTGCAAATGCGTTGGGAGAGCAAATTATGGTGGTGGCTAGAACAAGCAGAGAAGATAATTTTTTCATGAAAGGCCCTTTAAAATTTCTGGTCACAATAATCACATTTTACCTGCCATGAATGGCAGCCGTGGGATTTTTAGCATTTATTGAAATGCTTATTTATTCATCAATTCAAGCTGTCGACCAGTCTTTTCTGGCTTCATCTGCAGCGGGAGATATTCATTATTGGCCCACAAAGAGTTCATATTGCGATAGAGCTTGCTTTGCACCCATCCAGATTGGCCTGTCTGATATACAAAGAGTGATTTCTCCAAATCGGATAAATCATAGACTGTCCGTAAGCTTGGAGCCTGAAGTGTTTCATAGGGATTATTGGATTGCATCAGCTCAAGTCGTCCCACATTGACAGAAAAGCTATCCCCAGGGAAGGGGGTTTGGATATTAAACAAGCTTCCTAGTAGCGGCACCTTACTCAGTGGACGATGTTCAGAGATGGCGATATGGGCCTTACCCCAGACCCAAGTCTTGGGATCGTCACCATACTTTTTACTTAAGTAATCTAAGGCTTTATCAAGCGCCTTATTGGATGACTCCTGACAAGATTCAATCTTCTCGGTTTTAGGATCATCACACCAGGGGCTATTGGGATTTTTTACTTGGCGTATTAGTGGGGCGCGGTAGTTGCGTGCTCCATAATTTTCAGTAAACAGATAACTTAATCTAGAGAAGAGATTGCGGGTCAATTGGTCTGCCCAAGCGTTAAAGATAAGTGCGCCTACGCTATCTACTTTCATATTGCCATCAAAGCTTTTACCAATTTCCATTGCTTGCGCACTTAAGGGATGAGAGCTTTGGCTGGCCTTAAATAGTTCTAATAATGGTGTCGCCCCAAGCGATAGGGTATCGCCTTGCATAGCCTTCATATCGTCAGTCGAATGAATGCTTTTGGATTTGATGAGATCAACAATTCGGTCATAACGTGTTGGCAATTCCCAGTCGCCCGTTAAAGGATTGGGATCATTGACTGCAATAATTTTTTGATTAGCGGTTGCTATCCAGCCCTGTTCGGGATTATTGATAGAGGGGAGCTGCTCAAAAGGCACATAGTCGTTCCAGTCATACTGACGCTCCCAGCCTGGTGCTGGGGCTACGCCATAGAGACCTTGGTGCAAGATCCTTTTGGGGGCGACCCCAGCTGCCTGATAAGCAATATTGCCTTCGGCATCCGCCATCACGACGTTTTGCATCGGGGCGTAATTTTTCCGTAGGGCTTGTTTAAATTGATCAAGATCAGCCGCATGATTCATATCCAATAATCCGATGACTGATTGGTTTTCAAGATCAAGTGCTGTCCAGCGTAAGGCAAGAGCAAAGCGATCCGTGTCAATCGTACGTTTGGCCTTTGCATAGGAATCAGAGATAACAGGCCCATGTCGTGTTTCTTTTACCAAGAAAGTCAGTGATGGGGATCCTTTGATATCAATAATCTCTTGATGCACTTTAAATGGGAGTGGTCCATCAGGACCTCGATACATGCCTGGATTCTTTGGGTCAATTTGCTCAATATATAAATCTTGAACATCGGCTCCGGTATTGGTAAAGCTCCATGCAAATTTATCCGTTCTACCCAAAACCACTGCAGGTATTCCGGGGAGAGTGCCGCCGATCACATTTAATCCAGGGGCCTCTAGATGGGCAAAGTACCAAATAGCCGGTGCGGAAAGTCCCAGATGAGGGTCGTTAGCCAATAAGGGCTTACCAGAAGCGCTTAACTTGCCGCCCACAGCCCAATTATTGGAGCCAATACCATCTCTTGCTCCCATTTGATCTAACTGGCTCAACTCGGTTGCGGGTAAGTTCTTGGACTTACTCTCAATGGGACCTGGAGCGGGATGAAAGACCTGCAGATCTCTATAGAGCTTGGAAAAATCCATATTGCTGACAGGCTCATCATTTTCATATGGCTCAATCACCTCCCAAACTTGTTTTGTTGTGAGGTATTGGGATAACTCAAGCCTTTGTAATTCTTTCTGCCAATTTCCACCTAGGTCATAAGCCATCATCAGCATCCAAGCAACGCTATCCGTCGGAGACCAATGGCCTGGTTTTGAACCCGTTAAGAAATATTCAACCGGGAGAGCCCAACCCAATTGTGCATTGCCAGCATTGACACCATCGGCATAGGCTTGCAATAGACGTTTGGCAGAAACAGGGTAGCGATCAAATTGACGCTCAGCTGCACGTTTGATACCGAGGGTGCGCACAAAGCGATCAATTTTTACAGTGTCATGACCCAGGATTTCGGAAAGTCGACCACTTGCAATGCGTCGATTCATTTCCATTTGCCAGGAGCGTTCACTGGCATGTAGGTAGCCTAAGGCAAAGTAGCCGTCTGCCTGGCTTTTTGCATTAATATGCGGAACATCAGACTCATCAAAGGTGATGGCAACAGAATCACCCAGACTTTTAATTGTGCGTTTCCCGGAGATATTGGATTGGGCAGAATATAAATAGGCAAGAGTGACTGCTAGGCCAGTAATGAGACATAGCCCTATAAGCCACAGTCCAGCCCGTAAAAGCTTGGCGAGCCCCGATGATTTAGCCGGTAAATTCATGGAGATATTTTAGATGCTTTATTCGTCACGCCCTTGGATTGCGGGGCAAAAGGGGCTCCAGGGTCTTATTAGTGGCTTGCGTGCTAAAATTTCGCTTGTCTTGATTTATTTAGCACGGCTTTATTGTTGATGCGAGCCCGAGTGGTGAAATCGGTAGACACAGCAGATTTAAAATCTGCCGACTCAAAAAAGTCGTGCCGGTTCGATTCCGGCCTCGGGCACCAAAGAAGTTAGCATCACCCCCATTGCATCAGGATGGGCGGTTACCTCAGAGTTTTGTCTTAGATACTTTTTAGATATCTTTGAGGGTAGACTATGCTCATACTGCAGACACAACACATTACCGTGAAGACCAAATACTTAGTTAACAACAATGGCACGCTTATGTTTCAGCGTCGCATTCCATTGGGTCTTCGCAAATACTTTCAGAATAAGCAACACATTCGCCTTAAGCTGACTCCGGAGCTGACTGGACGCAGGCTGATGCTGAGGCGCTACTTGCGTTCTATGGTCTGCGCCCCGGGGATGGGAATCTAAAAACTAGCATCCCCAATAAATACGATGACCAGCCCCACCTGATTGATATACAGGAGTACTTTTACTATAGGGCTGATAGGGATGTATTGACTGATGTCGATGAACTGGCAAAGACTCTACTCACAAAGCCTATGCCCTAACAATAGGCTTCGCTCTTACAGCCTGCGCAATGACGACCGAGTATGTGCCAACCAAAGGGCAATCCGAGGCTCAATTTAATCGCGATAAAGCGGAATGTTTACAGGTTGCTGGTAAGTACTGCGGCATATCTAACAACGACCTAACTCAATCAGATTCTTACGTTGTCTGCTTGAAGTCAAAAGGTTACGAGACTAAATCTAAGTTCTAACTTCTATGGATGGCAGTGTTAAACCGTTTGGCATGATCAAGCCAGTCAAGTTGTCTGAGAAAGAAGAGACGCAGCGTTACCTAAGCTACGGTAACAGCTATGTGGTTCGTTCTAAAGAGGACTTAGCTGCGCTAATGGACCGCGTTGAGGTATTTACCGCGGCCGAATTGGCTGCACGACAGCAGGCAGAGCAGGAAGCTAAAGCAGCCTTTGAGGCCTGAGTTAAGGAGCAAGATAGGATGCAGCGCCATCAACAGCCTAAGCAAGCTGGTGACATACCGACACCTTATACAAGAGAACCTTTTTCAGATTAGGGCGCGTACTTCAACGGTTAGTAGCGGGGTAGAACTTTTTGTAAATAATAAGAAATCTAGGGATTTGCTTTTTGTTCCAGTAACTGCTCCATCTTGATTTCTGTCTTAATACTTTCTTCCTTGAGCCATTGGTGAAAGACTTTGAATATGGGCTTGTCATTGGTTTTAATTCTGGACACTGCGTAGTATTTTCTTTGTCGCGCGCCAGCCACCCCAAATGGTGCGCATAACTTGCCTGTTGAAATGTCATCAGCTGCAAGAAATAGGGGAGCAAGAACTATTCCTAATCCTTCATTTGCTGCCTGCAAGGCAAAGTACATCTGCTCAAATTGGAGTGGAGTAACGGCAGGTCCATAGCCACTAACCCCTGCTGATGTTGCCCAATCAGACCATTTCATTGGCGCTGTGTCATAAGTTATCAGTGGAAACTTATTAATGTCATTAGGAGACTCAATTAGTTTTCCCTTCAATAGATTAGGGTGACAAATAGGTAAGATCGTTTCTGACATAAATGCAGTTGCATTATCTATTTCAGGCTCAACTTGAAAACCTCGTATTGCAATGTCGTATGAGAACTCCCTAAAATTAATTGGTGCAGTAGAGGTTGTGAGCTTAATTTCAATCTCTGGATGCAATCTTTGAAATGATGAGATGCGGGGTATAAGCCACCGCATGGTAAAAGTTGGCGGTGCATTCACATTCAAAATACCTGCCTCTGTAGAGCGCTCAGTTAGTCGCATCGTAGTTAAGGCAATGCGGTCAAAAGCGGGTGTAACAGTTGCCAATAGCTCCTGTCCTGCTTCGGTGAGTTTTAGCTGGGATTGGGTGCGTAGAAATAGCTGCGTATTGAGCCATTCTTCTAGTACGGCAATTTGCTTGCTTATAGCCCCCTGTGAAACACACAATTCATCAGCTGCTTTAGTAAAGCTATTGTGGCGACCGGCAGATTCAAATGCCTTTATGGCATTCAATGGAGGAATTTTCCTCATCATTATTCCTTAAAAATCAATTACTTAAACAATTGAATCATGAGAATAGCTCATGAGATATGAGTAATATTACATTGCTTTGCGCACTAACTACGAACAAAATCTGCAGTCATTAAGTTGTCTCCACAAATTTTGGTTTCTATAGAGGTTGGTGCATATCCAATGAAAGCCGCTACTTTTGATTATGTTCGCGCTGAAAACTTAGAGCACGCTCTGAGTGTTTTAGAAGAGGTTGGATCCGAATCCAAGTTAATAGCCGGAGGCCAAAGTCTTGTGCCGATGATGGCAATGCGATTTGCGAGGCCATCGTTATTAATCGACATCAATAGACTCGATGAATTAAAGCAGTTAACCCAAGATGGGGAAACGATTCGCTTTGGAGCTTGCATAAGACAACGCGATATTGAATTCAATTCATCGCTTGATAAAACCGTCCCGTTAGTTAAAAAGGCGCTCAACTGGGTTGGGCATAGCCAAACTCGTAATAGAGGGACCATTGGAGGCAGTCTTTCATTTGCAGATCCATCTGCTGAGCTTCCGTTAGCCGCCCAAGTGTTAGGGGCAACCATGCATCTGGAAAGTGCATCTAGTGGTGTTCGCTCTGTAGAGGCCAATGATTTTTTTCTTGGACCAATGTACACAGCACTTGCTGAAACAGAGTGTTTAGTTGCAATTGATTTCCCAGTCTGGGGTGGTTCCGGTATCGGCACAGCCTTTACTGAAGTCGCGATGCGTAAGGGTGACTTTGCAATTGCATCGGCAGCATGCCAGCTACAGGTTGATTCACAAGGGATAGTTAAGCGTATTGCTTTTGGGGCTGGTGGTGTTAATGGCGCGCCCAAAGCGTTCCCGCAACTTGCAGAAAAAATTGTTGGGAAAGCGCTAACCACGCAATTGGCGCAAGAAATAGCCAATGAAGCAATTGAACAGTGTGATCCGGGTAGCGATACGCACAACACAGCTCAATTTAGAAAAAGCCTAGGGGCAACTCTGCTGGCTCGAGTACTGATTGAGGCACTTGAAAACGCAATGGGGAATAAATGATGGCAGATAAAGTTATGGTCCAGCTAACAATTAATGGAACGCTTTTTGCAAAAGAAGTTGAGCCAAGAATGACTTTGGTCGACTTCATTCGTGATGAAGCCCATTTAACCGGTACCCATGTAGGTTGTGAGCATGGTGTGTGTGGTGCCTGTTCTGTTCTCTTAAATGACGAGCCAATCAGATCTTGTTGCATGTTTGCTGTTCAAGCAGATGGCATGCAAGTTACAACCGTAGAGGGACTAGCACCTGCACGCGGCGAATTGTCAAAGATTCAAGATGCGTTTTGCGAATGTCATGCAATGCAATGCGGCTATTGCACCCCCGGAATGCTGGTTGCCTGCCATGATCTGGTGAAAAATAATCCGCACCCAACAGAGGAAGAGGTGCGCGAAGCTATTAGCGGAAACATCTGCAGATGTACTGGCTATCAACAGATTGTTGATGCCGTTTTGCATGCTACCGGTAAGGAGCATAGCCATGACTGAAAAGAAATTTAAATACATTGGCAAACAAAGACGTGCTGTAGAGCACCGTAGATTTGTTGTGGGCCAAGGCCGTTATGCTGCAGACGTTCACTTGCGCAATATGTTGCACGTGGCTATCGTTGCGAGTCCGTATGCGCATGCCAAGATTAAGTCCATTGACGCTAGTGCGGCCCTAAGCCTAACGGGCGTTCATGCCGTGATTACCGGCGCTGACTTATTCGCCGATACTGATCCAACGTTGCCGGGTGTTGATGCTCCGTTGGTTAAGCGTTATCCAATGGCCATTGATGTAGCAAGATATGCGGGAGAGTGGGTCGCTGCTGTGGTGGCGGAAACGCGCGCTATTGCTGAAGACGCAATTGAATTAATTGATGTTGATTATGAGCCACTTGATCACATCGTTGATCCTGAAGCTGCAATGGATAAGTCTTCTCCCTTGGTTCATGAGGCGCAAGGATCAAACATCATTTTCCAGCGTAAATTTCTTTGGGGTCCGGTTGAGGAGGACTTTGCTAAGTGCGACCATGAGATTTCTTATCGCGCCCGTTGGTCAAGAAACTCTACGGTTCCAATTGAAACATTTGCCGTTGCATGTGAGTGGAATGACTCAACACAAATTATGGATGTATGGGCCTCAATTCAGATGCCTAAATTTCCAGATCAATTGGCTAAGGCGCTTCGTTTAGAAGGAAATGCCGTCCGGGTTCATTTTGATATTGATGTGGGTGGTAGTTACGGAGTAAAGCGCGGACTCAAGCATTCAATTTTGGTTGCTTACTTGGCGCGTAGACTCAATCGTCCAGTGCGTTTTGTAGAGGACCGTTTAGAAAATATGCGTGGCGGGGATATGCAGGGTCCAGACCGAATTTTTGACGTCACGATGGGCTTTACTAAGGACGGGATTATTCGCTCCATGAAAATGCGGGCGATTGATGACATCGGCGCATATTCAGGCCGTTCCCCATTGCAGCTTGGTAAGCCAGTTGGCGCAATCATTGGCCCATACCGTATTCAAAGCGTTGAGTACGAAGCAATTGCTGTAATGACCAACAAGACACCACAAGAGGCTGTGCGTGGGTTCGGGCAGTCGCCTACAAACTATGCCATTGAAACGGGTGTCGACCGTATTGCCCGCTTCTTGAATATGGATCGTATTGAATTTAGGAAAAAGAATCTTATTGGCAAAGATGAATTCCCATACCTGATTCCAAGTGGTACTAGTTACGACTCTGGTGATTACGAAACTGTGTTTATGAAGGCGCTAAATGCGGCTCCGCTCTCAGATTTGATTGCAGAGCGCGATCGGTTGCGTGCAAGCGGATTGTTGGCTGGTATCGGCATGTCAACGTGTTTAGAGCCATCTGGTGGAAATTCTTCCTTCGAGCCGCTCTTTAATCCGAAAAATCAAACCACCACATGGATGGACTCCTGCTTGGTTCGTATTGATTTGTCTGGAAGCATTACAGCATTAATGGGTACATCTTCATCAGGCCAAGCCCATGAAACACTGGTTTCTACGGTTGTAGGAGAGGTGCTTGACCACCAGCCAGATGACATCCGAGTTCTGCATGCCGATTCATTAAATGCTCTTCCATCCAATAGTCCAGTAGGTAGTCGTATGGCAATTATGTTGGGTGGTGCAGCAGCAGGTGCGGCAAAAAAATTGCGAGTGAAGCTGTCCAAGATAGCAGCCCATAACTTAGGGGTGCCTGTTGAAGACCTGCAATATGACAGTGGTACCTTTACCTCCATCAGCAACTCGGCTAAATCAATGAATTGGGATGAGCTAGTTGATATTGCTCACCGAAAGTACCACCAGCTACCAGAAGGCATGGAGCCGGGACTGCAGGAGAAATTTGTCTGGGAAGTACCTACGGGTGGAAAACTTCCAACCGAAGACGGAAGAGTGCAAATGTATCCGTGCCACTCATTCGAGGCACACGTGATCTTGGCCAGTATTGACCCGGGTACCGGTAAGGTAACTATTCACAAGTATGTTTGCGGACATGACTGTGGAGTGATGATTAGCCCCGGAGTTGTACACGGCATGACTTATGGCGGTATCGCTCACGGGCTTGGGGCTGCATTGCTTGAGAAGTTTAGCTTCTCTGATGAGGGTCAACTGCTCTCCGGCACCTTCATGGATTACTTGTTACCAAGCGCACATGAAGTGCCATCAATCACGATTGTTGACCATTGCACGCCATCTCCATTGACAGAGTTTGGCCAAAAGGGATCGGGTGAGGCTGGATATTTAGGTAGCCCAGCTGCTATTGCCTCCGCCGTCAATGATGCACTTGCTTCCAAAGACATCTCAATCAATACGTTACCAATGACCCCAAGTGCGCTTTGGAGCGCAATCAATGTGGGCACTGGTGCAGTGAAGGCTTAATCATGTCAGTAAAAACAGAGCAACTAAAAAAGTATTTACCAACGATGCAGGCTGAAATAGCCCTACACGTCTCAGGTGAAGAGGGTGAGCCGGTAGTTTTTATGTCCCATTCCATTCTGTCCTCTAGCGGGATGTGGGATGAACAGACTGAACTATTAGTCGCAAATGGTTATCGAGTGGTTCGCATGGACACCAGAGGTCATGGTGGATCTGATGCAACAAAGCCGCCTTACTCAATGCAGGATTTAGTGGTCGACACGATCGAGGCTATGAACGCCTTAAATATAGAGAAAGCGCACTATGTCGGCCTATCTTTAGGCGGTATGACTGGTTTTGGTTTGGCGCTTGATTATCCCAATCGCTTTCATCAATTCATTATTTGCGATGCTCGTGCTGATGCACCTCCTGCATTTTCTGCGCCTTGGGATGAGCGAATTGATATTGCAAAAGAAAGCGGATGCGGTGCATTGGCTCAATCGACTATTGAGAGATGGTTTGGTAAGGCTTTTGTGGAGGCGAACCCAGAAGCGGCTAATAAGCTATTGGCAATTGCATCAGACACATCCGTTAATGGGTTTGTAGGTTGCGCAAGGGCAATTCAAGGACTTAATTACCTTCCAAACTTAAATCAAATTAGCGCTCCAACAACCCTGTTGGTGGGCATTAACGATGGTCCCTTGCCACAAGCAATGGCAGACATTCAAAAGCTAATCCCAAATTCAAAACTCGAAGTAATAGAGGGCTCTGGACATCTACCAAATATAGATAACAGCACTCGTTTCAATGATTTATTGATAAGCGCATTAAAGAGCATTTAATTTTTAACACACCACTTTTAGTCAGGAGAAATAACATGAGCGAACAAATTCAAATTAACCAAGACGGAAGAGTCCTACGCGTTACCTTTAATCGCCCAGATGACAATGGCGTATCAGATCGTATGGCAGGCGCATTGATTCAAGCCTTAAATACAGCGCATGAAACATCTGACATGGTTGTAATTCGTTCAGTTGGCCCTGATTTCTGTACCGGCCGCGTGCGTGGACCTGATTTTCCACCTGCGTCTCCAGAGGCATATACACGCAGAGATGAATATGACTCAATCTTTGGGGCATACGGAGCTATTCGTGGTTGCAAGGTCCCTGTAATTACCGTTTTAGAAGGCAGGGTAATGGGCTTTGGTACGGCGATTACTGCACTGAGTGATATTTCGTTTGCTAGCGATAAAGCAACTTTTAACATCCCTGAAATTGAACATAACGTCATGCCAACTATGGTCATGTCTGCTGTTTACGATCGTTTGAACCGTAACGCAATTTTATGGATGGCCTACTCAGCTGACTTTATCAGCGCTCAGCAGGCATTGACTTATGGCCTTGTAAGCCAAGTCGTAACGGCTGACAAATTGAATGCTGAAGTAGATCGCTTCTGTAATTTATTGCTAAGCCGTCCGCGTCCAGCAATTCTTGGACTCAAGGAGTACATGCGTGTTGCGCCACGTATGGATGACCAAGCTGCAATTGATTACGCAAGAGCATTGCACTCGATGGTTAACACCTCAGCAGCAATGAAGAGGCCTCACTAATTCACCTTTTAAAGAAATAAGGCATCTATGGAAATTAACGGTAATCAGCTAATCAATGTGCCCCAACACAATGTTTGGGACGCATTGTTTAACCCAGAAGTTTTGAAGAAGTGTTTACCCGGTTGTGAATCGGTCGAAGTGGTAAGCCCTGAAGAATTCAAGATCGTTTTAATGGCTGTTGTTGGCCCTTTGAAAATTAAATTCAAAGGTAAGCTCTTGATGAGTGATGTTAAGGCGCCAAATTCATGTCACATGGCATTTGAAGGTCAGGGTGGTGTCGCTGGTTTTGGTAAGGGGACAGCAGATATAACTTTGCAAACAGTTGGCAGCGACACTCAGTTGACATACAAAGCAAGTGCTGAAGTTGGTGGAAAGTTAGCTCAAGTTGGTGCCCGATTGATCGAGGGTGTCGCTAAGAAGATTGCCGATGATTTCTTTATCGCCTTCCGTAAGCAATTAAGTGGTGCAGATGAGCCAGCCACTAATGCTGAGCCGCCTAAAAAGACTTCGCTCAAGCCATTGGACTCAAAGCGTGAAGGTAAGTCTGTTGAATCTATTCCCCAAAAGACGCAGGGTACAGGAGGCATGGTTCCTGCATGGTGGTTGGTTGTTGCTTTATTTTCGGGCGCGACTATAGCCATAGCGTCAGGGCGATTAATGAACTAAATGTGAAAGTGGAGAGACAGATTGAATACAAAAGTAATTAGCAGAAGAAAAGTTTTGATAGGCGGTGCATTAGGATTAATAAGCACCCTATCTTTTGGGCAGGCCAAGGTTGAAAATTCAGGCAAGACAGTCAAAATCGTTATTGGCTTTCCTCCGGGTCAAGCAACCGATTCGGTAACTAGACTGTTAGCCGATAAGTTACGTCAAGTTACGGGCGATAACTACATTGTTGATAATCGTCCGGGGCAGGGTGGAAGTATTGCTTTGGGCTCAGTGGCTAAATCTCCGGCTGATGGAAGTGTGATGTCGGTGGTTCATATGTCCGCAATTGCCGCCAATCCACATCTGTATCCAGCGGTGCCTTATGAGTCTCTCAAAGACTTTGAACCCGTTAGCCTAATTGGCGACTTACCTTTTGTATTGGTTTGCAATCCATCTCTGCCATTTAAGAATATTAAAGAGTTCATTGCTTATGCGAAAGCCAACCCAGAGACATTGACTAACGCTTCCTCTGGAAATGGCACGGTTTCACATCTGGCAATGGAGAAACTTAAGCGCGATGCTGGAATCAAGATGACCCATGTTCCATACAAGGGAAGTGTTGCTGGCTTAACGGATGTTATCTCTGGAAACGTCTCAGTAGCATTGGAAACAGCTTCTTCCGTAAAAAATTATGTTGATTCAGGTAAGTTGAGAGCTCTGGCAATTGGAAGCTCCAAGCAACTTGGCGGTGTATTTGCTGGTGTTCCAACTTTGGCTCAGAGTGGTTTTAAGGACATTAATGCCGTTACTTGGTTGATGATCATCTATCCCGCAGGAACGCCTAAGTCAATCGTTAATTCAACATACGCTGCACTATCCAAGGTTATGAGTAGTCCAGAGGTAGAGCAAAGTTTATTAACTATCGGTTGCATACCCCGTGTCAGCAAGAGCCCAGATGATGCTGCAGCTTACCTGCGTAGCGAATATAAGTATTGGGGAGATGTGGTTAAGTCTAGCGGCGTTAAGCTGGAATAAGAGCGCCTTACATGGGCATGTTGAATCATCAGCTAAGTATGACGGTGTTAATGACGCCTGACACGGCTAATTTTTCTGGCAATGTCCATGGTGGCTCCATCCTAAAGCTACTTGATCAGGTAGCTTACGCCTGCGCTAGTCGTTACACTAAAAGTTATGTTGTAACGTTAAGTGTTGATCAAGTAACCTTTCGCCAGCCAATTCACGTTGGCGAAATGGTTACCCTCCTTGCCTCTGTTAATTACACAGGCAAGACTTCAATGGAAATTGGCATCAAGGTGATTGCCGAAGATATACGAAGTCAGGTTGTTAGGCATGTGAATAGCTGCTTTTTCACAATGGTTGCAGTTGATGACAACTTCAAGCCTATTGAAGTGCTTCAATTTAACCCATCCACTGCTGATGAGGTGCGTCGCAATAACATGGCGAAACAGCGAAAAAAACTTAGATTAGGCTTAGAGGTTGCTATAAAATAATTTGTAGAGTCTGCGCCTAATCTCCTTTGATTGTTGGGGCTACCAATCTAAAGCTGCAGCCCTTAGAGACCTTAATTAATATGGTTTTGTAATTCGCGTTTCGGTCGGATATATAAAAAAATTTTTGGACTTCATTCTCCTAAGATATAGCCATAAGATGAGGCTTTCAATATGAGAAAGTATGATTTGGAAAGGTTGGGAGCTTGCTTGACCTTGGAGCCTCTCGGTCGACTGGGTGGGGTACCTGAAAAGTCGGGATTGGTTATAAAAGAAGCCCCCGGGTACCCATGGACCTAGATACAATTTAGATACAAATCCTCGATATTAGATACATTTCATTTGGGTGGAAGTACAATAGTCCTGTTAATACTTGGCTCTGAGCGTCAACAAATTCTTTGGTTATTCCGGCCTCGGGCACCAAAGACACTCATCCCTCATCTATGAATTTACCTAAACTTCTCATTTGCTCTAGCTTGATCTTTTCATCTCTTGCATGGGGCGTTGATGTTCTCGAATTTAATTGCAAGCGCTCGGAAAAGGGCTACACCGAAGAGTATGAGATGAAATTGATGCTCTCCTCGGGCGCTCAAAAGGCCAAGATCTTTTTAGATGGTCGTGACCTAGATCAGTCAGATATGTATGGAACACAAGACGTCAAGAGTATCACCTTGGCCCGCCCCAATATCTTGATATTGATCGAGGCGAATTTTCAGCCTGAAGAAATTATGGGGGTTTCTTATCCTGCAGGTAATGTCATCACCAACATTACGCTTGACCCAGTAACCGGTAAGTTCAAGAAGGTCGAGAAAATACAGGGTGGTATCTTGGGTGCAACTATTGGAAACGGCACCCACACTAGTGAAGAGACTTGTTTTCCCTCGAAAGCGCCCTACAGAACTAAATAAAACTTAGTTTGGCTCGGTTACAAACCCGAGCTTGGTTAAGCCAGCACGGCGCGATGCAGCCAAAACCTGCGCAACATATTCATACTTCACGGATTTATCAGCTCGCAGATTGATCTCTGGTTGAGGATCTTTCTGAGCCGCTTTTTCTGCATAGCCATCAAAGGTCTTTAAATCAATGGGGGTACTGTTCCAAAAGATTTGACCATTGGCATCAATTGATAGCTGAACTGACTCAGGCTTTACTTCATTGCGAACGCTATTAGCCTTTGGAAGCTCAACCTTTACTGCTTGCTGAATCACAGGCAGGGTGATGATGAAAATAATCAACAGTACCAACATGACGTCCACCATCGGCGTCATGTTGATTTCCGACATGATGTTGTCGTCGTTTTGGTCGTCTTGCATATGAAAAGACATGACTATTCTCCGGAGTTAACGCGGGCACCAGTAACGAAGTAGGCTAATAGATCATTGCCAAAGCGATTGAGGTCAGCTACAAACAATTTATTGGCGCGATTAATTGCGTTAAAACTCAATACGGCAGGGATAGCAACTGCAAGACCAAGGGCAGTCATGATGAGCGCTTCGCCAATGGGGCCAGCCACTTGATCAAGTTGTGCGCTTCCTGAGCTGCTGATGGCAATCAGGGCATGGTAGATGCCCCACACGGTGCCAAACAAACCAATAAATGGAGCAATAGCGCCAGTAGATCCTAAAAAGGTTAAGCCCTTCTGTAATCCCGCTGCAATGCTGTCAACGCTGTTCTTAAGGCTTCTTGCCATCCACTCTGAATAGTTCAGTGTTTGCAGTAATTCACGGTGATTGGTGGATTGACTTTGGTGGTGCGCAGATGCTTTGGTTGCTGACTTCGCAATTTGGTAGTAAGGGTTGATAGCATGGTTGCTAAATGCTTGTAGGCCTTGATCAAACGAAGTAGCGCGCCAGAATTGCTCAAGCTCAGTTTTGAGTTTACGTAGATTGCGTAAATCCCAAAGTCGAGTTAGGAAAATGACCCAAGTCACTATAGAGCAGGTCAGTAGGGCAATTGCCACAAATCGAGTAATCGCATCGCCTTCAAGCCAGAGATTTGCTATGCCAAATGGTGTATTCATATTGATTAATTCTTGAGATTAAATTTGATTAAAAGATTGGTGGAAATTCTTTGGGGTGAGCCATTTACTAAAAAAGGTTTAAAGCGATAACGTCTACCGATGTCAGTTGCAGCGCGATCTAGTCTGGGGAGGTTGCTAGATTGCAGTAATGCCACATCCTCTACGTTGCCGCCCTCATCAATAATTAAACGCACTACTACTGTACCTTGTTCCCCAGAGCGTTTAGAGAATGATGGATAGTAAGCATCTGCATCAGGCTGATAAACCACAATCAGTTTACCAATGTCAGTCTGAATAGGTGTACCGCTAGCACCCCCACTAGTAGCAGGGGCTACAGCAGCATTTTGTTGTGGTGCATCGGATTTGCTTTGAACCTGGTTCGCAGGCGTTGGCGGCTGTGCCTGTGTGGGACTAGGCTTTTCTGAGGGCTTATCCTTTGGCGTTTCTTTAACCGCTTTCTTCTCTTCTTTTGGTTTAGGCGGAGTGGCAGCAGGTGGTTGTTGAGTTTTAGAGGCTTCAGGACTAACTAAATTTGCCATGACGCGCTCATCATCCATTTGCGGCGGGCGCTGACTAAAGTGCAAAAACTCGAGAGCAGGGAGTGCATGCAAGAGCACCACGATGCCAATAATGATTCGTTCAGTTTTGTTGAACGGAATATAACCATCTAATTTTTTCAGGAAAGCGCTCATCGCACTTCACCTAGGATATTTGCTTCTATGGAATGCAAAGTTAAATCGGCAGACATGAGATCTTGCGCCATCGACATCAGAATAGCCTCATCTTTGCTGCTGATAAACAACATCGATCCATGTTCTTTGCCATCGCTCTTTATATTGAGAGACTCTAGCTGTCTCTTCAGTTGTCTTACTACGGCATCACTAGTATCAATTATTATAATTGATTCACCGAGGAGCTTGCGAATGGCTTTTCTTAAAAAAGGGTAGTGCGTGCAGCCTAAGACCAAGGTATCAGCGCCTGCAACTTGAATGGGCTCAAGATGTTTTGCTAGCAACTCTAAGGTTTCTTCGCTATCCGCTTTACCAGACTCTATCAACGGCACCAATCCTGGGCCAGCTTGTTTGATGAACTGACAATCATTTGGCAGGGTATTTATTAACGCATTGAACTTATCGCTCTTGAGAGTCGCCTCAGTAGCAAGGATGCCGACTATATTGTTTTGCGATTGCATGGCTGCTGGCTTAATGCCTGGCTCAACCCCAATGATCAGAACAGAGGTTGACTCCCGAATTTGTTTAATCGCTTCAGCGGTTGCAGTGTTGCAAGCAACTACGATGGCGTCACATCCTTTGCTAGCTAGATAGTTGCATAGAGCGAGGCTGCGCTTTGCAATCCACTCGCTTGATTTTTCGCCGTAAGGCGCGTTGGCTGAATCAGCAAGATAAATATAGTCATTCTGGGGCAGCTGACGCAGAGCCTCATCCAATATGGATAAGCCTCCAACGCCAGAATCGAAAACCCCGATGAGTGCCAATGTGGACTATGCTTGCTCTGTAATGAAGTTGTTAGGGTGTTAAGCAATCTTCACTGGAATGCCGGCAATCTTCGCTTGCCATTCACGGGGACCTTCATTGTGCATCGAGATGCCTTCTGAGTTCACTGCAACAGTTACTGGCATGTCTTTGACATCAAACTCGTAAATGGCTTCCATGCCTAAATCGGCAAAGCCAACTACTTTAGAAGTTTGAATGGCTTTAGATACCAAGTACGCAGCGCCGCCAACAGCCATTAAGTAAGCTGACTTATGTTTCTTGATGGCTTCAATCGCCTCTGGTCCTCGCTCAGCTTTACCAATCATCGAGATCAAGCCAGTTTTGGCAAGCATCATCTCAGTAAATTTATCCATACGAGTTGCAGTAGTAGGGCCTGCTGGACCAACTGCCTCATCACGTACTGGATCAACTGGTCCAACGTAATAGATCACGCGGTTTTTAAAGCTCACTGGCAACTCTTCGCCTTTAGCGAGCATGTCTTGAATGCGCTTATGAGCGGCATCACGACCAGTCAAAATCTTGCCGTTCAGTAATAGTGTTTCACCAAGTTTCCAACTAGCTACTTCTTCAGCAGTGAGGGTGTCTAAATTCACACGCTTGGATTTTTGAACGTCTGGTGTCCAAGTTACATCTGGCCAATCTGAGAGTGAAGGGGCTTCGAGTTTCGCAGGACCATCGCCATGTAAGTGGAAATGAATGTGACGAGTCGCCGCGCAATTCGGAATCATGGCTACTGGCAATGAAGCAGCATGCGTTGGGTAATCCAAGATCTTGATATCGAGCACAGTGGCTAAACCACCTAGGCCTTGAGCGCCGATGCCGAGTTTGTTTACTTTTTCATAGAGTTCGAGTCGTAGTTCATCAACGCGATTTTTAGGTCCACGCTCAATGAGTTCTTGAATATCTACGGGACCCATCAGTGCTTCTTTAGCCATGAGCATGGCTTTTTCTGGTGTGCCGCCAATACCAATGCCGAGGATGCCTGGAGGGCACCAACCTGCGCCCATTGTAGGAAGGGTCTTGAGAACCCAATCCACAATGGAATCAGAAGGGTTGAGCATGACCATCTTGGCTTTGTTTTCTGAGCCACCACCTTTAGCCGCACAAATCACTTCAACATCATCGCCCGGGACGATTTCATAGTGGATCACGGCTGGGGTGTTATCACCGGTATTTTTTCGTTTGCCTGCTGGATCTGCCAACACTGAAGCGCGCAACATATTGTCAGGGTTAAGGTATGCGCGACGCACGCCTTCATTCACCATATCTGTGACGCTCATGGTTGCATCAGGCCATTGAACATTCATGCCGATTTTGAGAAAGACCACAGCAATGCCGGTATCTTGGCACATCGGTCTATGACCTTCGGCGCACATACGGCTGTTGGTCAAAATTTGAGCAATCGCATCTTTGGCACCATGACCTTGTTCCAATTCATAAGCCTTGCCCATGGCGGTAATAAAGTCCTTGGGATGGTAGTAGGAGATGAATTGAAATGCGTCCGCAACGCTTTGAATCAGGTCGTTTTGTTTGATATTGGTCATGGTTATCTGCTTATTTCCACATTATTAGTAAGGTTTGCCCTATTTTAAGGGTTTGCCATAGAGCAAATCCCCAGTGTTTTCACTTATCTTCTAAGGTCTTGAGACTCTAAATATGCCATTTTGCGACATTTTCTCGCATTTGTTGTTGATTTTAGATTATTGATTATTAGATAGAGGGCTGTGAAGCATGGAACCATTAAAGCAAGAAAACCGCGTTTTTAACCCACCTGCAGACTTTGTAAAGGGTGCGGCAATTCCAGGTATGGAGGCTTATAACAAGCTCTGTGCTGAAGCCAATTCAGATTACGACGGTTTTTGGGGTCGTCTTGCAAAAGAGAACCTCTATTGGAAAAAGTCCTTTACCAAGGTTTTAGATGAATCCAAGGCGCCTTTCTACAAATGGTTTGAAGATGGCACCACTAATGCTTCATACAACTGTTTAGATCGCCAAGTCGAGGCCGGCTTAGGTGACAAGACTGCCATCATTTTTGAAGCAGATGACGGCACAGTTACTAAAGTAACTTACAAAGAGATGCTCGAGCGTGTTTGCAAAATGGCAAACGCATTGCGCAAGATGGGTGTTAAGTCTGGCGACAGCGTCATCATTTACATGGCAATGACGATTGAAGGCATTGTTGCTATGCAGGCATGTGCGCGTATTGGCGCAATTCACTCTGTAGTGTTTGGCGGTTTCTCTGCCCAAGCCTTACGTGATCGCATTATGGACGTGGGTGCAGTTGCAGTGATTACTGCTGATGGCCAGTTCCGCGGTGGCAAAGCATTGCCACTCAAAGCAATTTGTGATGAAGCGCTTTCTACGGGCGAGTGCCCTAAGGTTAGGCATGTAATAGTTAGTAAACGCACCGGCACTGATGTCACCATGCAAGCAGGGCGTGACGTGTGGATGCAAGAGATCGTAGCGAACGAAGCGACTACTTGCGAGCCAGAGTGGGTGAGCGCTGAACATCCATTATTCATTCTGTACACATCTGGTTCAACCGGTAAGCCAAAGGGTGTACAGCACTCAACAGGTGGCTACCTTTTGTGGGCCATTCTCACAATGAAGTGGACTTTCGACATTAAGCCTAATGACGTGTTCTGGTGTACTGCCGACATTGGTTGGGTAACGGGTCACTCTTATATTACTTATGGCCCACTCGCAGTTGGCGCTACTGAGATCGTATTTGAAGGCGTGCCAACCTATCCAAATGCTGGCCGTTTCTGGGACATGATCCAAAAACATAAAGCCTCTATTTTCTACACAGCACCAACTGCAATTCGTTCATTGATCAAAGCATCCAGCAATGATGAAGCAGTGCATCCAAAGAGCTACGATTTGTCATCACTGCGCCTTCTAGGTTCTGTAGGGGAGCCAATCAATCCAGAGGCATGGATGTGGTACTATGAGCATGTTGGTAATTCAAAGTGCCCAATCGCAGATACGTTCTGGCAAACAGAAACTGGTGGTCACATGATTTCACCATTACCAGGCGCAACCCCAATGATTCCTGGTTCATGCACATTGCCATTGCCAGGTATTCAGGCGGCGATTGTGGATGAGGCTGGTGTAGATGTTCCTAACGGTCAAGGCGGTATCTTGGTTGTGAAGCGTCCATGGCCTTCTATGATTCGTACGATTTGGAATGATGCAGATCGTTTCGTGAAATCCTATTTCCCAGAAGAATTGGGCGGTACCTTGTATCTGGCAGGTGACGGTGCAATCCGTAACAAAGAGACTGGCTACTTCACGATTACTGGTCGTATCGATGATGTATTGAATGTTTCTGGTCACCGCATGGGAACCATGGAAATTGAATCTTGCTTAGTGGCTAATCCTTTAGTTGCTGAGGCAGCAGTTGTAGGTCGTCCTGACGAGCTGACTGGTGAAGCCATTTGCGTATTTGTTGTTCTGAAGGGCGGACGCCCAACTGGTGATGAAGCCAAGAAGCTTGCTACTGAGCTACGTAACTGGGTAGGTAAGGAGATCGGCCCGATCGCTAAGCCTAAGGATGTTCGTTTTGGTGATAACTTGCCTAAGACCCGTTCTGGCAAGATCATGCGTCGTCTCTTACGTGTGATTGCTAAAGGCGAGGAAGTAACTCAAGACACCTCAACCCTGGAAAATCCACATATCTTGGACCAGCTCAAAGAGTCTCTGTAATAAGCTAAATCAAGATTTAGACCAAACCCCTTCGGGAATCGTATAATCATCGGTTCCGGAAGGGTGGATGAGCGGTTTAAGTCACACGCCTGGAAAGCGTGCGTAGGTTAATAGCCTACCGCGGGTTCGAATCCCGCCTCTTCCGCCATGTATCAAGAAAACCACCTTCGGGTGGTTTTTTCTTTGGAACTTACCGTAATATCTTGCTAATTAAGATTTAAAAATAAAACCAATTAAAAGATGGAGAAAATATGATCTTTGCAATTTTGTTGATGGATAAGCCTGGTACTGCTGACTTGCGTGTACAAATCCGTCCAGAACACCGCGCATACTTGGCGCAACTTTCTGACCGCATGGCTTTTGCTGGACCGATGACTTCTGATGACGGTAAGACTACAGTTGGTAGCTTGCTCGCAATCGACTTTCCTAGCAGGGCAGATGTGGAAGCTTGGTTAAAGGATGAGCCCTATACCAAGGCAGGTGTTTATGAAAAGCCCATCATTAATGTATTTAATAATATGTGGGAGCAAAAAGCAGGCTTTCCGCCAGCGTAAGACGCTTGATCTCGAGAGAATTAAAAAAGCCGCTTGTCAGCGGCTTTTGATTTATTTGGGCGTCAAAGCTTATAGAGGCTTTATTTGCAACTTCTTAAATTTAATAACGCCACCAGCAGATTGCAGGGCAATAGGGCCTTCAGAATATTTGCTATCTTGGCCATTCCCTACTGTGACCACACCATTCATCATGACCTTAAAGTTGGAGCCATTTGCAATAATCTCCATGGTGTTCCAGCGTCCACCAGCCTTAGGTACTGGGTCAACTTTGGCAACATCCACAATAGCGCCGGTCGCATACGCTTGTTCAGGACGGGTATCCCAAATATTAATTTCATAACAAGTGGATTGACTCACCTTGTTAGGGTCTTGGCAGCGAATGAAAATGCCGCTATTCGTATTGGACTCAGCATAAAACTCTGCTTTGATGATAAAGTTTTTGTAAGTCTTAGCGCTAACTAAAAAACCATTGGGTTTATTGCCTTCGACAATACCGTTACCAATGACCCAGTTGGCGCTTCCAATAATGTTCCATCCACTCAAGCTCACGCCGTCAATCAGATCAGTAAACCCGTCTGAACTTTGGGCGTTAGCAACACTACCGATCGATAGGGCGGCAAGGCATGCAATAGATAAGGCCAGTTTTTTGATGAATATTTTCATGGGTCTCCTGAGGGGGTATATTTATTATTCTGCGTTCATTTTCATTGTTGCTGATATCGCCCTATAAAGACAAGTAGATGCTTTCCCTCACAAACCCCCGAATAAAGCGATGGTCTCTGCGTTTGGCGGGACTTTTTATTCTGATAGCCGCCTTATTCTGGTTGGGAAGCCATTTGTTGCTGCCTGGCTTGATTAAAAAGTCCCTAACTGAATATGGCAACAAGATTGGTTATGAGATCTCCTATCAAGACCTCAGTCTTTCTCCGTTGCGGCTGAGGGTGGAGCTTGATGGTCTTCACTTGGCAAAAGAAGGTGGCTCTAAATTGCTGGAATTTAAAAAGCTAGCAATTACCCTCAAGTGGACAAAGCTGGCTATAGGGGTGCTGGGCTTTGATGAGATTTTGCTGGAAGAGCCTAAAGTGTTGGTCGAGAAGAGTCCGCCTAAGGGCATGCACGCAGGGTCCTGGAATTGGCAGGAATTGATTGCTGCCGTTGAAAAGGCGATGCCTCCTACAGACCCCAAAGAGCTCAAGAAGCCTCTCAAAATATCGATCGATGAATTTATCGTCAGTTCAGCTTCTTTAAGTTTGGTGGATGATTCGAGCAAATTAAAAGAATCACTCAACCCGTTTACGATGAAGTTGCTTAATATAGCCAATTACGATAAGGATGGTTTAGTGACTGGGGTCCGTGGTCAATACGACTTTAATCTTGGTGCCTTGCAGTTATTAATACCTGGAATCAATAAAACTATTGCGTATCGCCATGTTGCTATTACAGGTGGATTGGATAATCCTCAGCCAGGTAACTTAGGCGCGCAGCTCAACTTGAAGTTGGACGATGGTGAGATACGCTCACACTGGGATTTCAATACCAGCTCGAAGTCAGTTAATGGCAAGCTAGAAATTCACAATCTTGCAACCTCGCCAATCGTCGCTCTATTGCCGGCTAATAAAGAGCTCATCGGTACCAGTGGCTTGATGAACGCCGATCTAACTGTGAAAATAGGCGGCGAGACTGATTCAGTTGCGGGCGATATTCATATTGCAGACTTAGCAATACTAGAGAAAGGGCAAAAAAATCCACTGATTGTTTGGAAGATGGCGGATATTCGTCAGTTTGAATATCAATCCGTTAAGTCAAAACAGGGTTCCAACAATAGCCTCTCAATAGATGAGTTGGCCATTGATGCGCCAACCCTGCAATTTGAAATTAATGAAGAAGGGTTCTCAAACTTTAGAAGGCTATTTGCTAAGTCAGCAGTAGAAACAAAGTCTGAGCCTGTGGCTGCCTCTAAGAATGCAGATCCTTCTACATTCAGTTTGGATATTCGATCCACCCTTCTGAAGAATGGGGAAGTGTACTTTTCGGATATGGCGATGCATCCTAACTTCAAGGTGGATGTGAAGAGGTTCAATGCCACTCTTTTGGGGGTTAGCAATACTCCTGGTCGATTTGCCACTGTGGCGATGGATGGCGTTGTTGCTGGCTCGGGAAGTATGCGAGTAAAAGGTCAAGCATCATTTGATGATCCACGACGTAATCATGACATCTTGATGAGCTTTAGAAACCTTCCGCTGACTGCCTTCAATCCTGCAGTCATGACATTCGCAGGCTATCAAATTACCAGTGGACGACTAAACCTCAATCTCAATTACAAAGCCAATGATGGCGAACTCAATGGAAGTAATCAGATCATTATTAAGAAGGTGGTGCTGGGTGATGAGGTGCCGGACTTTACTGGCAAAAAATTACCGCTAGGCTTAGCAATTGCTTTATTAGAAGACTCTGATGACACGATTGACGTAACGGTTCGCATCGCAGGCAATGTCGACTCTCCAGAATTTAGTGCCAGTGGCTTGGTTTGGCAGGCCATAAGTAATGTTCTAACAAACGTAGCAACAGCACCATTTAGAGCTCTTGCATCTATTTTAGGAATGGCTGGTGAAGAGGGTGTTAATGCCGTACCTGGAGAAGCAGTATTCCTGGTTGCTGATCAAGATCGCCTAGAAAAATTTGGCGAGTATTTGGTGAGGCGCCCGAACTCGAACTTAGAGATCATCGGTACTTATGATCCTGTGCAGGACAAGAAGGAGCTTGCAAGAGCTAAGGCAGATGGTGCCATTTTGCTAGATGCTGGTTTTAAGTTGACTCCTGGAGAGCCAGTACCCACCCCATCATTTACAGACCCGAAAGTACAGTCAGGCCTGAAGGCGGCATATGCCCAATACATAGGGCGCATCAAGCTTGGGCAACGTCTATTGACGCTTCCAGATGGCGAGAAGCGCAATGAGCAACTGCATGAGGAATTAATCGCTGGAATAGGTATCACTGATGCCGAGCTTCAAGAATTGGCGAAAAATAGGGCGATGACGGCCTATGGCTTCATGGTTAAGGCTGATCCCAGTCTTAAGGACCGTATTCAGCTAGGTGATGTGAAGACTGTAGAGGTTGGAAAAGAGGGCATACCTCTCGATGTTGAGATCAGAATCAAGTAGACTTGAGGTCATGAATTCAACAAAATTGCCCATTCTCCCTGTAATTACATTCTTAGTCGCTTTAGGCCTTGTAGGCTGTGGCTCTATTGAATCGGCTGCCCAAGACGATTGCACATCAATTGGTTGGCAAATTGGCAGCAAGGGTTACCAGGATTGCTACAAAGCCAGACTGTATGAGCGCAAGTTGGACTACTCACTTCCTCCTGGCGACCAGCCTTCACCATCCCTCCTATAGTAGGGTAAACCCTTAGTTAAAGTCCTTGAGCGCCGTCAAGGACATAGGACCTTAAATAACCCAAAATTAAGCGTTATTTTGCGTATTGATGACCGGCTAAGTATTTGGCTTAGCAGGGTTTTTTGATGCGCAAAGTGGGATAAGGCTCTGCATTGGTGCTGAGTACAAAATAGCAATAAATAGAAAATTAGAGACTACGAACTATGAATCATCCAAAGCCTTCTGGAGAAGTCAAAGCAGTTGCTGTTGCAACCGCAGATGATTTGAGGGAAACCATTCGCCGTAAGAGCAAATTGAAGGGGCGTCAAGCGGATGATGTTTCAGTTGCTGAAGTTCGTCAGCTCATTGGTAATGCGCCACATCGTCGTGACCTATTAATTGAAAATCTTCACAAGCTTAATGATGAATACCGCGCTTTGCATGACCGACATTTAGTGGCATTAGCCAAGGAAATGAATCTGCCAATGGCAGAGGTGTATGAAGTAGCAACTTTCTACCACCACTTTGAAGTAGTGCGTGGTAACGATCCAGTCGCGGATATCCTTATTCGCGTTTGTGACGGCATTGCCTGTGAATTGGCGGGGGCGCAAAACCTATTGGCCAAGTTGCCAAGTATCTTAGGTAATCCGAATATCAAAGTTGCTGCAGCTCCATGCGTGGGACGTTGCGAGCAAGCTCCTGTAGCTGTAGTTCATCAGTATCCAGTCTTGTTTGCCACAGTGGACAAGGTAGCGACTGCTGTAAAAAATAAGTTAACCACCCAGCCCATAGCTAAAGACGATGCCGTCTTTGATCCTGCAGCCTTAGCAGAGCAGGGAGTTTCTCCTCAGGGTGAAATGCAAGCCGTTTCTCCTGACTATGTTGGCTATGAGTCATACCGCGCAAAAGGTGGTTACGCTTTAGCTAAAGAAATTTTCGAAGGCAAGAAAGATGCCGAAAGCATCATCAAAGCGATGGAAAGTTCTGGCTTACGTGGCTTAGGCGGTGCAGGATTCCCGGCGGGTCGTAAGTGGCGCATTGTGAAAGATCAAGTAGCCCCTAAATTGATGGCAGTGAACATCGACGAAGGTGAGCCAGGAACATTTAAGGACCGCACTTACTTAGAGCGTGATCCACATCGTTTCTTAGAGGGCCTGCTCATTGCAGCCAGCGTGGTTGGTATTGATGCTTGCTATATCTATTTGCGTGATGAGTATCACGGCTGCCGTGAGTTGCTTGAGGCTGAATTGGTAAAGCTCAAAGCTAATCCGCCATTTAAATTACCGAATATTGAATTACGTCGTGGCGCTGGCGCCTACATCTGCGGAGAAGAATCCGCCATGATTGAAAGTATCGAAGGTAAACGTGGTGAGCCACGGATGCGCCCTCCATATATTGCACAAGTCGGTTTGTTTGGACGCCCAACGCTCGAGCACAACTTTGAAACTCTGTACTGGGTGCGTGACATTGTTCAGCGCGGACCAGAATGGTTTAGTTCATTCGGTCGTCATGATCGCAAGGGCTTGCGAAGCTTTAGCGTGAGCGGGCGCGTGAACAAACCTGGTGTGAAGTTAGCCCCAGCAGGCATCACGATTCAAGAATTGATTGATGAGTACTGTGGTGGCATGCAAGATGGCCACAAGTTCTACGGCTATTTGCCTGGTGGCGCATCGGGCGGTATTTTGCCGGCGACCATGAATGACATCCCGCTCGACTTTGATACTTTGCAACCTTATGGATGCTTTATTGGTTCTGCTGCAGTCATGGTGTTTAGCGACAAAGACAAAGCGCGCGATATGGCATTGAACGTGATGCATTTCTTTGAACATGAGAGCTGCGGTCAATGTACACCTTGCCGTGTTGGCACAGGTAAAGCAGCCAAGTTGATGCAAGCCAAGTCATGGGATCAAGAAACCTTAGAGGACTTAGCCACCGTGATGGTGGATGCTTCTATTTGTGGTCTTGGCCAAGCGGCACCAAACCCTATTCGTTGTATTCATAAATATTTCCCTGAAGAAGTTCAATAAGGAAGTACCTTAATAAAAATTCAGGGAATAACGAGACAAACATGAACGCACCAACAAATCCAAAAGAACTCGAATTACAAACCGTTGAGTTCAAGCTCGATGGCAAAACGATCGTTTCATACGAAGGCGAAACGATTCTCAAGGCTGCCAAGCGCCACGGTATTGATATTCCACATCTGTGCTTTAAAGATGGCTATCGTCCCGACGGTAACTGCCGTGCATGCGTAGTGGAGATCAATGGCGAGCGTACATTAGCGCCAAGTTGCTGCAGAACCGCGACTCCAGGAATGGAAGTTAAGGCCAATAGCGAGCGTGCTGTAAAGAGCCAGAAATTGGTGCTGGAGATGTTGTTGTCAGATATGCCTGATGAAGGTTTTAAGTGGGTTGGCGATAGCAAAGAAGAAGAGCAACAAAACCAGCATGGTGAGTTAAGTACTTGGGCTGCACGTATGGACGTCACTGTTCGCCCAGAACTCAAAGCGCTGCGTCGTGAGAAAGTTAGCAGTGATATTTCTCATCCAGCGATGGCTGTCAATTTGGATGCATGTATTCAATGTAATCGCTGTGTACGCGCTTGTCGTGAAGAGCAAGTAAATGATGTGATCGGCTACGCTATGCGTGGCAGTCATAGTGAGATCGTATTCGACCTAAATGATCCGATGGGCGACAGTACTTGCGTTGCCTGTGGCGAATGTGTGCAGGCTTGCCCAACTGGCGCATTGATGCCTAAGGGTTTGATTGGTTCCCAAACGGTGGATCGCAAGGTAGACTCCGTTTGCCCATTCTGTGGTGTTGGTTGCCAAATTACTTACAACGTCAAAGACGAAAAAATTGTTAGTGTTGAAGGTCGTGATGGCCCAGCAAACCACAATCGTTTATGCGTTAAAGGCCGTTTTGGTATGGATTACATCCATAACCCACAACGCCTCACCAAACCATTAATTCGTAAAGCGGGCGTTCCAAAGGATGAGTCCATCCTTGAAGGCAAGCAAGACTGGTCAGACATCTTCCGTGAAGCTAGCTGGGAAGAGGCTTTGGAGTTTGCTGCTGGAGGCCTTAAGAAATTAAAAGATCAACATGGCTTAAAAGTATTGGCGGGCTTTGGTTCTGCCAAAGGCAGTAATGAAGAGGCTTATCTCTTCCAAAAGTTGGTTCGTACCGGCTTTGGTAGCAATAACGTAGACCATTGCACACGTCTTTGCCATGCATCCTCTGTGGCAGCGCTTCTCGAAGGTGTTGGCTCTGGTGCGGTAAGTAATCAGGTTAATGATGTTGAGCATTCCAGCTTAATTTTCTTGATTGGTTCCAATCCAACTGCAAACCACCCAGTTGCTGCTACCTGGTTTAAGAATGCCGCTAAACGTGGCGCCAAAATTGTCTTGTGTGATCCACGTGCGACTGAAATCAGTAAGCATGCATGGCGCACGATGCAATTTAAGCCAGACACTGATGTAGCGATGCTCAATGCCATGATCTATACGATTATTGAAGAAGGCTTGGTTGATAAGGACTTTATTCAAAATCGCTCGAATAACTTTGAAGCCTTAAAAGAAAACATCAAAGGTTATAGCCCTGAAGCAATGGCGCCAATCTGTGGTATCCCAGCAGAAACCTTGCGTGAAGTGGCGAGAGAGTTTGCTACCACCAAATCAGCCATGATTTTATGGGGCATGGGCGTAAGTCAACACGTGCACGGTACAGACAATGCACGTTGCTTAATTGCTCTTGTAAGTATTACTGGCCAAATCGGTAAGCCTGGATCGGGCTTGCATCCATTGCGTGGTCAAAATAACGTGCAGGGCGCTAGTGATGCTGGTTTGATTCCGATGATGTTCCCGAACTATCAGCGTGTTGATAATCCAGAAGCGCATGCTTGGTTTGAGAAGTTCTGGGGTACGCCATTAGATAAAAAACCTGGCTATACCGTGGTGGAGATCATGCATAAGATCACTGCACCTGATTCTGATCCAGACAAGATTCGCGGCATGTTTGTCGAAGGTGAAAACCCTGCGATGAGTGATCCGGATTTAAATCATGCGCGTCATGCATTAGCGGCTCTTGAACACTTAGTTGTACAAGACATCTTCATGACAGAGACAGCATTGCTTGCCGATGTTGTCTTGCCTGCAAGTGCTTGGCCTGAGAAGGTTGGCACCGCTAGCAATACTGACCGTATGGTTCAGATGGGTAAGAAAGCCATTAATCCTCCGGGTGATGCAAAACCTGACTTGTGGATTATTCAGCAAATCGCTAAAGGCATGGGTTTGAACTGGAATTACCAAGGTCCTGATGCCGGTGTTGCTGAGGTTTATGACGAAATGCGTCAGGCAATGCACGGCGCGATCAACGGCATAACCTGGGAGCGCTTAGAAAAAGAATCTAGCGTTACTTATCCATGCTTGTCTGCCGAAGATCCAGGTCGCCCAATTGTCTTTAATGACAAGTTTGATACCAAAGATGGGCGAGTGAAGTTAGTGCCAGCCGATATCATTCCTGCGAATGAGCGTCCTGATACTGAATATCCATTTGTATTGATTACTGGTCGTCAGTTAGAGCATTGGCATACCGGCAGTATGACGCGTCGTGCCACTGTGCTCGATGCGATTGAGCCTATGGCTACCGTGTCGATGAATGGCGAGGATATGACCCAGTTAGGCGTTACGGCGGGTGATGTGATTACCGTTCAATCTCGTCGTGGTGATGTAGGTATTCACGTGAGAAGAGACGACGGCACACCAAGAGGGGTGATCTTTATTCCTTTTGCCTACTATGAGGCTGCCGCTAACTTGATCACCAATTCTGCGCTAGATCCATTTGGCAAGATTCCAGAGTTTAAGTATTGCGCTGTGAAGCTGGCTAAAGGCGGAGAAGCAGCCAAGATCATGGGGTACGGTACAAATGCCCCAGGTGGATCTAAGGAAATGTCCAACGTTTAAATTAGGATTTGGCAATTCACAAAATGGCTCCCAAATGGGAGCTTTTTTGTTTAAAGACCTTGTTTTCAGGATGCCTAATTTTGTAGTAAAAAGTCTTTATGGGGGTATCTGATGAGTAGATTAATCAAAATTAATCATGATTTATATGAGGCAGCAAAGAGAGAGGCAAGGCTTGAGCGCCATACTATTCAAGCTCAAATTGAATTTTGGGTAAAAGTAGGTCGAGCAGCAATTGATAATCCCGATTTACCTGCATCCTTCATTGCTGACTCATTAGCCTCCCTGTCAGAGCCTAAGCCAGTAAAGCAAGCACAATTTCGGCTAGATGAATTGCTTGCGAATTGGAATCCGGAAATGAAGCGCTCAAATGAAGATAATGAATGGCTGGAGGCAAAACCTGTTGGCAAGGAGATTTGGTAGGGCCTTACATAGTTACCTGCTTGATTTTCATAGATCCCCCCTGGCTATTGGATTGATAAAGGTTGATTTAAGGGCACATCAGAACAAGTTTCCCCTTTGCCCTTTAGAATGATCTCTCTATGGCAAGTTCTAAACCCTCCCAAAACACCACCGTAAACGCCGAGCTTCCTGTCCTGATTATTGGGGCTGGATTAGCGGGGCTGACTGTCGCCTTGCACATGGCCGAATCCCAGCCGGTGATTTTGATGGCCAAACGAGGTTTAGGTGAGGCTGCTACAGCTTGGGCCCAAGGCGGTATTGTTGGGGTAGTCGACAAAGAGCATGACAGTATCGATTCGCACGTAGCTGACACCTTAGATGCCGGTGCAGGGCTTGTGGTTGAATCCACAGCACGCTATATCGCCGAAGAAAGCGCTGATGCGATACGTTGGTTGGTAGAGCAAGGTGTCCCATTCACAACTGATGAAGCTGGCCCAATGGGTTTGCATTTAACCCGCGAAGGTGGTCATAGTCATCGTCGTATTGCTCATGCTGCTGATGCCACGGGTAAGGCAATTCATGAAGTGCTGTTAGATAAAGCTAAATCCCATAAAAATATTCAGATCTTGGAGCATTGGATCGCACTTGATCTCATCACCAATCGTCAGCTCGATGCCAAGACCCAGCGCACTAAGCCTAATCGTTGTTACGGTGTATATGCACTTGATATTAAAAATAATCGCGTAGAAACAATCGAAGCCAAGTCAGTGGTTTTAGCTACTGGCGGCGTAGGCAAGGTTTATCGCTACACCAGCAACCCCGATACCGCTACAGGCGATGGCATTGCTATGGCTTGGCGCGCAGGTTGCCGAGTAGGCAATATGGAATTTATTCAATTTCATCCGACATGTCTGTATCACCCAAGTGACCGTACATTCCTGATTACCGAAGCCATGCGCGGTGAGGGTGGTCTGCTCAAACTGCCTGATGGCACACGCTTCATGCCTGACCACGATGATCGCCACGAATTAGCGCCGCGCGATATCGTTGCCCGTGCTATTGACTTTGAAATGAAAAAGCACGGCTTAGACTATGTCCATCTCGATGCCACACATTTAGGCGAAGCATTTATAAAAGAGCATTTTCCGATGATTTATGCGCGCTGCTTAAGTCTTGGTCTAGATATCACCAAAGAACCGATTCCAGTTGTCCCTGCTGCGCACTACACCTGTGGTGGTGTAGTGACTGATCTCAAGGGGCGTACTGATTTGCCAGGACTCTATGCAGTAGGTGAGGCAACTTACACCGGCTTACACGGGGCGAATCGCTTGGCAAGCAACTCATTGTTGGAGTGCGTCGTCATTGGCAAGGCTGCTGCAGAAGATATCTCCAATCTGAAGACCCCAGTGATGCCGGCTCTCCCATTGTGGGACGAGAGCCAAGTTGAGGATGCGGATGAGCAAGTGGTCATTGCCCACAACTGGGATGAGCTACGTTCTTTGATGTGGAATTACGTAGGTATTGTCAGAACCAATCGACGCTTGGAGCGAGCCCTACATCGAATTAAGCTTCTCCGTTATGAGGTGCAGGAGTATTACGCTAACTTTAAGGTTACGCGCGATCTCATTGAGCTCAGAAATCTATTGGAATGCGCAGAGCTGATCGTACGCTCGGCATTAATGCGTAGGGAAAGTCGTGGTCTCCATTACAGCCGTGACTACCCCGGTACTTGGGCTGTCTCTTACCCAACCATCCTGACTCCTCAAGCAGAGGGTGCTGAGACGGATTCTGCCTCCTAGGCCTTCAAAGCTATAAAGCCCCGTTTTTTGGTGATAAGCTAGCCCCATATCACGAGGAATGACATGGCCAGTTTTAAAGAAGAAGTCAGCGAACATATCTCTGCGGTTTATCAAACGGCAGTTGATGAGATCAAAAATTGGGTTAGTGCTTTAAGAGAGGTCTGGCCACTTGTTTTCTTATTAATTCTTGCTCTAGCTATTCTGATTTGGTTTGCAAAGCCTGCGCCACCCAATAAAGTATTAATGGCAACCGGTACCGGTGGCTCCTACAAAGTATTGGGCGAAAAATACAAGACCTATTTTGAGAAAAAAGGCATTGAACTTGAATTGGTAGAGACCCATGGGTCCAAAGAAAACCTTCAACATCTCATTGATCGCAAAGATCCAATCCAAGCAGCCCTGGTTCAGGGTGGAATGATTGCTGTAGACAATCTCTCTGGTGTGGAATCCCTCGGTAGTGTTGACTATGAACCATTTTGGATGTTTTATCGTAAGAATGCTTTCAACGAAAGCATTCACGTATCCGATAGGGATATTGCCAAACTCAAAATCAATATTGGCCCGGTGGGGAGTGGAACACGTACGCAGGCTCTCGGAATATTTAAACTCAATGGCTTAAATGGTGATGCCCCTAATTTACTGAGTCTTGGGAATGCCGAAGGCGTTAGTGCTTTGGAGCGCGGTGAAATTGATGCCGTGATTTTGGTAGATGGTTTTGATTCACCAAACGTGCAAAGACTCATTAAAAATCCAGGCATTAAGTTAGCTTCATTTACGCGTGCAGACGCCTATACCCGTTTATTGCCGTATTTCGAGGAGGTATCAGTGCCTATGGGCGGCTTTGATCTCGGGAAAAATATCCCGGATCATCCAATTGAGCTGATTTCGACTACGACCAATCTCTTAATTGATAACCGCCTACACCCGGCGATCCAAGTTTTATTTCTAGAGGCTGCGCGAGAAATCAACGGTAACAAATCCTATTTTGCTAAAACCGGGGAATTCCCTGCTTACATGAACACTGAGGCCCCTTTAAGTGAGGAGGCTAAATTTTTCTATGAAAAGGGTACCCCTACCTTAATGAAGTATTTGCCATTCTGGCTTGCGGAGTTCTTAGAGCGCATGTTCTTCCTCTTGCTCCCGTTTGCTGCGTTTGCTTATCCCGTTATTAAATCAATTCCTACTTACAGAACCAATCTTGCTAAGAAGCAAATTAACTCAATCTATAAAGAGCTCGATAAATTCGAGAAAACTACGATTGAAAGCTTTGACCCAGATCGTCGTGGTGAATATATTGAGGTACTTAATGAGATGGAGCGCAGAATACTCAGATCAAAAGCAGCAAAGCTAGCCACTGCTGAATGCTATAGCCTGCGAAGCAATATTGAATTTATTCGTAATGCCCTGGAGAAGCAGATCATTTACAAGGGTAGGGAAGGGTAATTTAGTGCGCTTGCTCGTAAGCGTAGTTAATGTATTAAATCCCAGGACGCCCTGACCCATTGGGTTCCAGGGTTGCGTCTTGGGCTCTAGCTATATCGTCCAATGCTCTTGCTATAAATTCAACATCTCCATTTGATTCCTCAATGCATGCTTGAAGATAGAGGGCCATCTCCTGGGGTGTGCGCAAATGTTCTGCCACATCATAGGGGCTTGTAGTTTTGTTTTTCATCTTCCCTCTTGCGTTGTAGATACCAGGCTTCTCACATGACGCTCATAGCTTGTGTGATTTAACTCTATAGATTTGCACGGAATTCTTCTATAAAAGCCGGCTACTTGCAACCCTAATTCATTGTCGGATACAATGTTATAGCACTGAGTGCTATACATTAAAATATCGACTATGAAAATAGTCTTAAAAACAAAAACATTCGATCGTTGGGCAAGAAAAATTATTGGAGCTATAGAACTTTGTAATGCTGCTAGAGAGATTGAGCGAGGAGTTTATGAGGCTGACTTAGGTGGTGGGGTATGTAAAAAGAGAATCCCACTTCCAGGTCAGGGCAAAAGTGGGGGCATTCGCACTATTGTTGCCAAGAAAAATAAGGAAGCAATTATTTTTATCGTTGGCAGGGAAAAGAGTTATCCCGGCTCTGACTTTAGCAATGTGGAGCAAGAGGCGGCAACGATTATTGCTAAGTCATTCGAAAAGGCAGATAGAAATAGATTGCGGGTACTAGTTAGGGCTGGGATATTGAAGGAGCTAAATTGCAATGAGTAAAAAATTAAAATCTGAAGATAGAAGGGTGCTTGACGAGTTATTGGAAATGGCGCAGGCATTGGAGGAGCACGGTCTTTTAACTAAGCATGATTATGCAAAAATGAAGACCCTTTGCTTAGAAAAGCCACCTTTATTTACGCCTAAAAAAGTGACGGATATACGCATTCATCAAGCAAGAATGAGTCAATCCATTTTTGCCTCACTACTAAATGTAAGTGTCTCTACAGTTCAAAAATGGGAGTCGACAGGTTCTGGAAAGCACCCTAGTGGTGCCGCTGCCAAGCTACTTCAGCTAATTGAAACTAAGGGCATTCAAGTGCTATTGGTATAACCAAATTGCTACAAAATGCGCATCGAGAAATCAACCGCATTCACATCCTTGGTTAACTTTCCAAGAGAGATGCGGTCAACACCAGTGCTTGCAATGGCGCGCATTTGGTCTAGATTGATGCCGCCAGAGGCTTCCAGCAAAGCACGTCCAGCGGTAATGGCAACAGCTTGCTTCATTTGATCGGTGTTGAAGTTATCAATCAAAATACTTTTCGCACCCGTAGCTAAAGCCTCTTCAAGTTCGGCAAAGTTTTCTACTTCAATCTGAATATCCACTCCAGCATTAAGTGCTTGAGCATTCATTAAGGCTGCCGTAACACTGCCAGCAGCAGTAATATGATTCTCTTTAATCAAAATGCCGTGCCACAGTGCTAAACGTTGATTTTTCCCGCCACCAACGAGCACTGCATACTTCTGAGCCTGACGTAATCCAGGAATAGTCTTGCGTGTATCTAGTACAGCACAACCTTTAGGGTTAGGGCTAGCGCCTGCAATTGCATCCACGTGTTGTCGTGTAATGCTTGCTGTCCAAGAAAGTGTTTGTAAGAAATTAATACAAGTACGTTCAGCAGAGAGTAGGGCTTGTGAGTCAGCCTCAATAGCGCAAACCTTGGTATCAGGCTTCATCATGTCGCCCTCTAGGTAATGCCAGGTAACTTTTGCATTGGGATCGAGCCTCTTGAGTGCTCCCTCAAACCAGTCAACCCCACATAGAACGGCCTCTTGACGAACGATTAACTGCGCATGAACAGGTTTACTAGGAACGAGTTTGGCTGTCCAATCACCAGTGCCAATATCTTCCATGAGGGCATCATGAATATTGCGTTGGCGAGCTTGCTCTAAAGTTTCGTTATATTCAAACATAATTAAGCGGCACCAATATTTTTTACAAAGCCATGCTGCGCTTTTGCTAAGAGGTCGGGATGGTTTTTGGTGAAATCAAGCATGCGCTCTATACAGCCCAATGCTTGAACGCGAATAGGCTCTTCAATGAAGATTTCACCAGAAGCATTTTCTAGGCAATTCAAAATTCCTTGTAAGCCATTCATGGCCATCCATGGGCAGTGTGCACAACTCTTGCAGGTTGCACTATTACCAGCAGTTGGCGCTTCAATCAGTTTCTTATTGGGGGCTAGCTGGCGCATGCGATGCAAGATGCCGTTATCAGTAGCAACAATGTACTCAGTAGCCGTGCCTTCCACTACCGCCTTAATCATGGCTGAGGTAGAGCCCACAACGTCTGCAAGGTCAACGACTGATTGCGGAGATTCTGGATGAACCAAGATCATGGCGTTAGGGTGAGCGGCCTTCAAAAGTTCAAGCTCCACAGCTTTAAATTCATCATGAACAATGCAAGCACCATTCCATAACAACATATCTGCGCCAGTTTGCTCTTGAATGTAGCGACCCAAATGACGATCGGGTGCCCACAAGATTTTTTTACCTTCAACTTTGAGTTGATGCACGATCGCTAATGCACAAGAGCTGGTCACCATCCAATCGGCTTGGGCTTTTACTGCCGCTGAGGTATTTGCATAGACCACGACAACACGATCAGGATGTGCGGCTCTAAATGCAGCAAAGTCCGCAGCATCGCAACCAAGATCAAGCGAGCAGGTTGCATCAAGATCAGGCATGAAAACACGTTTCTCAGGACTCAGAATTTTTGCAGTCTCACCCATGAAACGCACACCAGCGATGATTAAATTCTTGGCAGCGTGATTTTTGCCAAAGCGGGCCATCTCTAAAGAGTCGGCTACAAAACCACCAGTCTCAAATGCTAAATCTTGAATATCGCCATCGACATAGTAGTGAGCGATTAAGGCTGCATCTTTTTCAATCAAGAGTTGCTTGATGCGTGCAATCACAGCAGCCTTTTCAGAGCCATGAAGCTGCGGTGGAGTCTTGGCCCAAGCCTTGGCAGTACAAGTAACCCCAGCAGCATCTTGCTGAGGGTAATCAAAGGCAATTGGGGCGCTGACGGTTAAATTCATACTAAATTTTAACCTTTATTAAGAAATCAGATCAAAATCGACGTGCCTCTGTTTCATAGGCTAAACGGTTTATTCAAGATTCGAGGAATATTAAAAGAGCTTGTTTATGAAGCTCAAATTCCGGTGATGATGCTGGAGGATTGGCTAAAGCATACAGAGCTTATTTTCCCGCAAAGTAGCTAGTCACCCCATATTTGAACTCAAAATAAAAGGCGGTATATAGTGCACTTATACTGAGAATAGTGAGAATACTGAGTAAATTACCAATAAATAACGAGGTTTTATGCAAAACGATGTTTTCAAAAAGCTAGCACTCTTTTTTTGTGGGGTCATAAAAGCGTCACTGACGAGCATAATTTTGATACTTTGTCTCTTATTTGTTGGCCAGTCTTGCGCAATAGCCGCAGAATCTGTAGCTTATAAAAATTGGATAGTTGATATTACTAACAATACTACTGAGGCTCATACTGCTAATGACTCGGGCTCTTCTTTTGGCCTTTTTTGTAGTAGAGATTCTTGCTTATTTTATGTGCACCAAAATTTTGATTGTAAGCCTGGGGAAAAATATTCTGCTTTAGTCAATAGTGGTGCTGTTAGTGGACCTATCTCTGTGGAGTGCGCAAAAATCAACGGTACTGTTTTTCAGATACTCGTACCCTTTAACCTAGTATTGGAAGCCAGTAAAAATGCAGAAGTAATTGGGTTTGCATTTCCTTTATCCAATGGCGCCTTTACAGTAGCGCGGTTTAGTTTGGCTGGTAGTGCTGAGGCAATGAAACGCACTCTAATAGAGGCAGCTAAGGCACATCAACCTGCTGCTCCAGCACCCAGCGAGCCCCCAATCAGCCCACCTGGTAGCAAGGGATTAAAAGATATTGTGATCTAATCGCCTCGCGGAGAATGGGTATTTAGTATTTTGACTATGGAAATTTTGCTCATCCTACTTGCGATTGCTGCTTTAAGCTATTTCAGCTACCTATTGCGCAAGTGGATTGTCGAAAAGGCGCCGTTTAATCAAGATATTCCGAGCGCTGCTTTCGAGATCAAAATCCCTACTAATCTAGTTCGTCAGGGGATTTTAGGTGCCACTGTAGCCCCCCGATTTTGCTTTGTCTCCGAACGATTTTTGTACTTCATGGATCTAGATAGAGACGCAATTCTCTCCCATTCAAAAGCCTTCTTGGATTTAATCCCTCAACCAGACCAAACTCGCTTTTTAGCTCAACTACAAGCCTGCGTCAAAGCGCGTAAAGATATCTACTGGGAGGGTATGGCGTATTGTCGTGGTGAATTAAGACATATTTCTTTTGAGGCCACGATTAAGCCACCCGCAATAGGCTCTCTTTTTTATCAGGGAGTTCTCACGGATTTAAGTCCCTTAAAAAATGCACTAGCCGACAACCTCGTGCTTGAACAAGAAACCGTAAAAATTTTACGAGAGCTGCCGATTCCCCATATGTGGATCAGTCTGGACCGAGACGGTAAAACTTTATTCGTGAATGCTAAATTCACGGAGATTTTTGGATATCAGATTGGCGATCTACCGACTATTTCTGATTGGTTTAGATTGGTTTACCCAAATACTGCTTATCGTGACCAAGTGCTGGCTTGGTGGAATGAGGTTTTGCCCAAGACGGTAGGGAATAATCAGGATCTTCCCCCCAGAGAATCCATGATCAAGGCAAAATCTGGCCAGATTTTAGATGTGATGATTAGCGCTACTGTTGTGCAGGGTTCTTTATGTCTATCTTTTCTAGATTTGACACAGAGAAAATTGACTGAAGGCCTTGCATTAAGCCTTACAGAAAATATCCCGATGGGCACCTATGCAATGGAGGTAACTGCTAGTAATAGCATGCGGTTTACTTTCTTAAGTAAGCGTTTCTTAAAGATGTTTGATATGGTGAAGGAGGCTGCATTAGCCGACCCCAATATCACCTTTAGCCGCCTTCATCCTGAGGAGTATGAACATTTCATTAGTCTTTATTTGGAATGTATCCGGGAAAAGCGCCCATTTAATTGGCAAGGCCGCATGCTCATTCAAGGACGGACTTATTGGTTTGAATTTGAAGCAATACCGAGAATGCTATCGAGTGGCTTGACTCTTTGGGAAGGGGTAGTTGCTGACCTGACTAGCAAAAAAGAGATTGAAAAGCAGAATATTGAACAGGCCATTGAGATTCATGCGGCCCAGCAAGAGCTAGAGAGACTAAAAGAGGTTGAAGACCTCAATGCCTCCTTGAAGAAAACGATCAGGGAGAAAAATAGACTTTTGAAATCGATGACGACCGCTTTTAAAGCCAACAGCATGGGAAATATGATGCGCTCTATTGCCCATGAAATCAATAATCCACTTGGGGCAATCAGTCTGACTGCTGAGCTCTTACAAATAGAACTTGCCAGTATGAAAGCCCTTAACCTAGAAGATCAATTGGAGCGCTGTAATGAGTTAACTCAGTCCATCTTGGCGGATAGTCAAAGGGCGGGTGGGGTAGTTGCGCGGCTACGCAAACTCTTTGTTTATGGTGAGGAGGCCTTTGAGGAATTTGATCTTTCTGTAACCATTAATGATGTTTGTAAATTACTCAATAAAGAGCTCATTGAGCATGAGGTTGCTCTTGAGGCAATCATTCCGCCAGGATGCAAAATCAAAGGAGATAATGGACAAATTCAGATGGTGGTGCTAAACGCTATTAATAATGCGATAGAGGCTTTACAGCAGCTTAGCGAAAATCGCAAAATGATGATTAACTTGATTCACAAGGATCAAGAGGTCGTGATTGAGTTTAAGGACAATGGACCGGGCTTTCCAGAGGAGTTCCTGAAAAAAGGCCCTAGCTTATATCAAACGACTAAGAAGGATGGCATGGGTGTAGGGCTCTGGTTGAGCAAGACCATTTTAGAGAACCATGGCGGGAAATTGGAAATTCGCAATCAAAAAGAGGGGGGCGCTAAAACTACGCTCCATTTACCATTGTTACCCGTCCCAACAAATTTAGAACTCTTTAATACCCAGCAGTAATCTGAAGTACGCAAGCCCTATTTTCATTAAATGAAATAGTAGAATGAGCGTATGCAAACAAATTGCCATATTTACATTGTTGATGACGATGACTCTATGAGGGTCTCCCTCGAGAGGGCCTTTGCAAGGACCGGCCATGAAATTCATGCTTTTGAGTCAGCGCAGCTTTTTTTGAACCATTCTCCGCTGACTTCTCCCGCTGTTTTAGTGCTGGATATGAGCATGCCAGGAATGACTGGCTTACAGCTGCAGCAAGAATTAATGATTAAGCGTGAAAGTATCCCCATTATCTTTATTAGCGGGGATAGTGAAAAGGTCGACATCATTCAGGGTTTGAAAAATGGCGCAAGTGACTTCCTTCTCAAGCCTTTTCCACTCAATCAATTGCTTGTAGCTGTAGAGGCTGCCCTAAATTTAGAACTTGAAAAAGAAAAAACCCGCGGTTCTCAACGGGCTTCATTAGAGGCCTATGCCCGCTTGACCTACAGAGAGAAAGAGGTTTTTGCGCTGCTAGTCCAGGGAAAAATGAGTAAAGAAGTTGCCGAGGAGCTGGCTATTACTCCTGCCACGGTCAAGATCTTCAAGGCCAATGTCATGAAAAAAATGGAAGTTGATAGCATTGCAGACTTAGTACAGATTGCTATTGCGAATAAGCTTTAAGCAAGCTACAGCTTAAATAAACTGAACTTAAGCCTAGAAGTTATAAGCTGCACTAAACCATCCCAAGGGCTTAGTAGTAGTGCTATCCACATTGACTGCTTGTCCGCTAGAGTTATACAGTGGGTTTTTACCTATAGCCCAAGCAACCATACCAAGTAAGGCCCAGCCCCCAGAGTTCCATTTCAGACTTAAGCCAGTACCACTGAGTGAGTAGGTGTTATTAGCGTTTGTTAAACCTTTTAGAGCTGTATAGGCAGCGCTAGTGCGATATTGCTGCACAAGACCATAGTCGTAAAAGGCTGAAATCGTGTAGTTGTCCCACAATTTATGATTGATATCGAGGCTAGCTACACCACCCTGTGCGCCGCCACTTTGCGCAACTGGATACGCTCGGACAGCCTGCGGGCCACCTAGATAGAACAACTCAGAGGACACTAGGTTGGAAGATGCAAATTGACCATTCACAACCAGAGTCGCCGCATTCAACCCATCTTCAGTTAATTGTTGACTACGACTTAGCGTGAAGTTCAACTTGTTGTAACTGTTTGGGATGTAGACCCCATAATTTGAGGGGCTCGTCGGGGAAATAGCTACGTTACCACTCTCTGCAACCAAGTATGCCGATGAAGATCCGCCACCCGCAAAGCTATCGGCATGATTGGCAGATAAGCCAAAAGTCGCCGAGTTAGTACTGTAGGCACTGCTGACTGTGTTACCGGTGATATTGTAGTTGGTGTAGTAGCTCAGAAAGTAGCCTGCATTCAGGCTGACATTGGTTTGCTCTGAGCGTATTAGGGGGTATGTCACGTTCGGGCTTGCCGTCCAAGCAGTGCCATAACTTCCGTTGGGGTATTTATAGTTGCTCACATTGGTGTAATTCAGGTAGGTGGCATTGACCCCAGCCTTAAATCCGTCATAACCGATTGGCGCCAAATAAGTGACCTGACCAAACTGAGAGCCTACAGAGCTAATAACGCTAAGGCCTGCTTGATCGCCAATGCCAAGCGGGTCAGAGATCTGTAATCCTGCTACAGCTTGATTTGCCCCAGTCAAGCGGCTGCCATAGTTATTGATTTCTAGGCGCTCAGAATGCAGGTTGTCATCGGCTAGTTCCATTTTAACGCTAACTTCCCCATCGTTATCACCGGGTTCTAGACTGCTACGCACTACTATGCCAGGGGTCTCCTTTAGCAAAATTAAGGAGCGCTGTAATTTATCGTTATCGAGTAACTCGCCAATTGGGTTGTTGTAAGTGATGTATTTTTTTGCCTCTTCAGGCGAAAAGCGGGCAGAACCATCGGGTTGGTTAACAACGACACTTCCCAGTTTTGCTTCTGTAATCAGAATGCGTACTTTGCCTTGACTGATTTTCTGGGGGGGTAATAAAGCCTGAGCATTCAGTCCGTTTTTCTGATAGAGCTCCATGATGGCATCACAAGCATTCTGTAGCTCATCAAAATCAACGGATTGATCTAACCATGGCTTGAGAACTTCTTGAACTTTTTCCTCTGGAATCGCCTTAACCCCCTCTAAGATAAATTGACGAACAGTAAAGCGAGGCCCTTTATCTTTGACTGTTTCAGATGGCTTGGCATCGGGTACCGAAACTTTCGGAAGTTGTGAATTAGGCTCTGTCAGCTGGCGTTGGTAATTTCGTTGCAAGGCACCTGCGTCTACTTGCGCTTTTACTGGTAGAGCGGAGAGGAGTAGGGCCGCAAAGAGGGGAAATTTAATGACATGAGAAGTTTGTTTTTTCAAAATAACAAGCATTATTAAGACGTAGATTCAAACACGAAGTGCAACACGGTTTAAGGACTGCATAAATACTTCATTGGGGGTTTTAAATCCTAATCGTTTTCTAGGTCGGTTGTTTAAACGGTCTTGGATCATTCTAAGCTCCTTAT
>NZ_JAYGQR010000009.1:0-91920 GCF_035012665.1 Polynucleobacter sp. AP-Nickl1-40-C4 | reverse complement strand
TTGATCAGGCCACACTCAAGCTTGGATTATCAAACCCCAGCAGAGTTTGTCGCTGGATGGCAAAAGAAATTAATAACGGGAGCCAGAGTTTCTAGATGAAATTGGTCCGATAAAACCAGACGGGTCATTGCATCATTCTCGATCAACCCAAGTGAGCGATTTTGCAGCCGCAGGCGTTAATCGATACACATAGGTCGATCTTGGAGACACCATAAATCCATTGAGGTCATATAGAAACGATCTTTTACGCGCTACCAATTTATGTTTGACGAGCTTACTAAAGTCACGACTTAATTGCGGGCAGCGTGGATATTCATTGGAACGATAAAAGACTTTTGCACCGGTTGCTTTTACATATTCCACAATGAGGTCGGGGCTGCACTCTTCCAGACCGGCTGGCTTGTGCCTCAATCGATTTAATAGCCAGCGGTAACGAGGTTTAGACATCATGGGTGACATGTTAGCTTGAGAGCTAATATCGTGCTAGATTTTATACCTATTTTTAGTGCCTAAAGCACCCCCAACACCCAAATCAAGGGATTTAGGACTAAAGTACTAGGTCTTGAAGACTATTAAAAGCTCTTTTTGACCCATCCATAGGATCAATAAACCCTATCTCTTTGGCAAGCAGTTGTAATGGCTTTGAAAAGTCCAAATCATATTCTTGATAAGGCGTAAGAATGGGATAGATCTGATCATGCTTCATGGGTATATTGAGGGCATTGAGATGGCAACGTAGTTGATGCTTTTTTCCACTACCAGGGGTGAGTCGATATTTAGCCCATGGCTTATTTGCCTCTATGATCTCAATCAAGGTATCTGTGTTTGGCTCACCCTCAACTTCTTGCATTTGCAGAAAATGTTCCGATTCTTGAATGCGGCTTTGATAAGTCAGTGGAAGTTTTTTTTCTAATTCTTCAGAATACGGTGCTATTGCTTCATACACCTTTTTGACTGCCCTATCCCTGAATAAATTTTGGTATTGAGCTCTTTCACTTGGGTTAACTGAAAAGATAACTAGCCCTGCAGTATCACGATCAATTCGATGTATCGGGCTGAGTGTTTGGATGCCTGTTTTTTTCTTAAGTCGATTTAATAAAGTTTGATGTAAGTAAAGTCCGCTTGGCGTTACAGGCAAGAAATGGGGTTTATCTGCAACCAGAATATGTTCATCTTGATAGAGGATCTGCTCTTCAAATGGGATCTCTGGCTCGCGAGCTAGTCTCCTGAAGTACAGCAAGTGAGTATTGGGCATATAGGCGTCACTTGCATTAAGGGCATGGCCTTCTTGGTCGAGAACAAGCCCTTCATGAAAGCGATCGATCCACTCTACTTCGCTAATGTGCGGAAACTGATCAACAAAAAATGCCAGCAAATTCAGATGAGTTTGATCTGCAGGCAAATACACCCGCGATGCTGAGACTCCCTCTGAATTAACTTGTGTGCTCATAGCGCCCCATAGATAGGAGCCCTATTTTATGCTTTTCCCTGAGCGTTATTGGCGTCGCTTTATTTAGCCTGACCAAATACTGGGTCGCGCTTTTCTAGGAAGGCGGTAATACCCTCTCGGTAGTCACTTCCCATATACACATTCTTGCGCAAGGATTGTAGGTGTTCAAATACGGCAGGATTCATGACTGCTGCATCAGAGAGCATTTGCGCTTGGGCTTTGAGGACAGAGTTAGCCTGGGGTGAACGCGAAGCAATGGTTCGAGCCATTTGGTAAGTTTTTAGCTCTAATTCACCGGAGACGTAGAGATGATTCAGGATGCCAATCTGCAAGGCGCGATCAGCACCAATAGGGTCAGCAGTCAGAAACATCTCTTTGACGACGTTCAAGGGCATGCGTGACATGAAGTGCAAAATGCCACTCGCGGTATAAGGTAAGCCCAACTTGGCCGGCGTAATCGCAAAGGTGGAGTCATGATCACCAATGGCAATATCGCAACTCATGATTAAATCAGTCGAAGCGCCCCATACCGAACCATCAACCATGGCTATCACCGGCGCCCTAAAGGCTCTGATAGATTGCAGCAAGACCATAACTGGGTCATCAGCGGGCAAGGGATCCCGCTCTGACCTAGGCAATTCCATCACATCATGACCTGCAGACCAAACTTTATTCTTTTGATCTGATCTCAGCACCAAGACCCGCACATCTTGCTTACCAAACTCTTCTAAAGCATGATGCATCTCTTCTATCAAACACTCACTTAATGCATTACGCTTGTCGTAGTGATTAAACCGAATTGTGGCGATTAAATCAGCCTGCTCTGTTTTAATGTATTGATAGTTCAATGCGCTGCCTCTAAGTTTATGTTTACGTCTTTTTAGGCTGCAATCAAAATATCACCCAACTCCATCTTTTCCCACCAGATAAAGGGTAAAAGATAGACCGGCTCCCCAGCATCCTGAAGAATTTCCAGCGCACCATCATTGGTCTTGTTAGCCTCATATTTTCCAGGATTTAGAGGTCTGCAGCCATTATCCGTACCATCATTGCGACGCATTCTGGCAATGATATTTCGAGTGATATAGACGACCATATTTCCTCCTGATTAAAGTGCTGACTGAATGTGGTTGCGAACTACTGGATAAATCTGGCTTTCCCAGCGCTTGCCATTAAATACCCCGTAATGGCCGACGCCCGCTTGTAAGTGATGTGACTTCCTGTATCCAGGTAGGCCAGAACAGAGATCTTGCGCTGCTAAAGTTTGTCCAATGCCGCAGATATCGTCTCGCTCTCCCTCAACGGTGAGCAGAAATGTTTTCTTAATCAACTTTGGATTCACTAGCCTACCTTGGTATGTCAAAGTTCCATTAGCTAGATCGCGATCCATAAATACTTTTTTAATAGTTTCTAAATAGAAAGGGGCCGATAAATCCATGATTGCAAAATACTCTTCGTAAAAATCATGAATCACATCCGCCTTCTCATCGTCACCATTAACGCGATACTCATATAGCTTTCTGAAGGACTCTGCGTGGCGATCGGGATTCATACTCATAAATGCCATGAGCTGTAAGAAGCCAGGATAGACTTTGCGCCCAGTACCATTGAATTGATTTGGAATAACCCCGATGAGCTTTTCTTCAAACCAAGACATGGGTTTGCTGGTAGCTAATTCATTGACCTTTGTTGGGCTTTGACTGACATCAATCGGCCCAGCCATCAAGGTCAAGCTTGCCGGGACATAGGGGCTCTTGTCTTCAGACATGATGGCTGTGGCTGCTAAGCAGGCTACTGTTGGCTGACATACCGCCATCAGGTGGGTTTGAGGTCCGATCACCTGCAAGAAGTTAATGATGTGCTCGACATAGGCATCAAAATCAAAGTCACCACAACTCAATGGAATGTCACGAATGTTCAACCAATCAGTTACATAAACTTCATGATCAGTTAGAAGCGTCTTAATGGTTCCCGCTAACAAAGTAGCAAAGTGTCCTGACATTGGAGCAACCAAGAGAATCTTAGGTTGACCAGAAATATTGGGCTTTGAAAATCGAATCAAGTTACAAAAATGCGTTGAGTAAATTAATTCCTCTGTAACAGGCTGCTCCACCCCAAACGAATCAATGATGGATTGAATTTTAAAATCAGGTCTTGTATGCGTAAATCCAAGCAAAGAAATTTGCTCATAGTGCGCAGCCAATCGCTGCATGGGGTTTAGGGAAAAGTTTCCAAACCAATTAGTAGAGACGCGCTCTGACGCTTTTGCAAACATCCGAACCGGATTATGCAAATTAGCAAAGGTTTGATAAGCTTTGTACATCATCTATGGGCACCGCTTTCTATATGACGCAATGCTCGTTCTGTAGTTTTGAGTGCTGGGTCAAACACCCTACTCAAAGAAACATCATTGGCAATAATGGCTGCGGTTTGTGCTGCACGTGCTGCAACGATGGATAAATTCACAAAACCAGCAACATTAAAAGTTTTGAGAAGATCTGGCATCTCTTCATCGCCTGAAGCAACTTCGCCAGCCTCTATCTTTTGATAAAGCTCGCGGTAGTAACTCTTCATACCATCGAGCTCCTCAGCAATCGTCATAATCCGCTGAAACAAGACCGCAAAGTCTGATGCCAGCACATTGTTTTTGACTACTTCCATGGGGTTACCCCTGGCACCTCGGCTGGAGCAACAGAAACTGGGATGGTTCCAAAGTCCGCAGGGCCCACTATCTCGAGATATTCCATATCGGGCGAATAGTCAAAGAGGAAATGGGTGATGCCCGGCATTTGATGAACAACATCGCCCGCCTCAACTAAGGTGACCTTATCTTCATACATAAACTTGGCCCAACCTTTAGTCATAATGACAATTTGGAACTCTGCTACGTGATAGTGCCAACCAGTACCATTCTCTGGTGGCTTATTGGCCTTCACGAGATGAGCAATAACCTTGCCCTTAGTGGCCTTAGCGACACCCAAATCTTTATAGAGAAAAAAATCTCTTAGGCCGCCTGGTAAAAACTGAGTATCAGCGGGTTTTACATGAGAAAACTTGGTATCACTTTTAAAGTTTACGGGTGCGTTCATTTTTAAAACTCCACTTCAAGTTCTTCAATGTCATCGGGTTCTTCGAGGGCGCCCATCACCCATTCCTTCATCTCAGGCATCGCCATGATGTGCGTGCAGTAATCCCTGCTCGCCTTGTCCAGCTCTACGTGATACGTCAAGAATCTTGTGACCACTGGCGCAAACATGGCGTCAGCTAATGTGGGCTCCTGGCCAAATAAGAAAGGCCCGCCGTATGTTGTTAAGCAGTCCTGCCAGATGACTAGAACACGATTAATATCAATTTGCGCTTTTGACCAAACCTTGAATGACTCAAACTTTGCTTTGACATTCATGGGTAAAGAAGCGCGCAAAGCAGAGAAGCCGGAATGCATCTCGCCACAGATGGAGCGGCAATGGGCTCTTGCTGCTGGATCTTTTGGTAGCAGATGCGCTTTGGGATTTAATTCATTCAGATACTCACCAATAGCCATGGTGTCCCAAACCCTGCAACCATCATGATCTAATCGCGGAACCAGAATGGAGGGTGACAAGAGCAAGAGTTCTGCTCGGTTATCCACATCATCCGGATGAACCTGCACTTCCTGAAAAGGTAAGCCAGAAAGCTTGAGCATCAGCCAACCGCGCAATGACCATGAAGAGTAATTTTTGCTACTAATCGTCAAGGTAGTCTGCTTAGACATAAGAGCTTTCAAATGAGGTACAACTACAACTTATTCCTCCTAAAACAGCGATAGTTAGCTAAATGCCCTGTTTTTGACGGGTTCTGCCCAAATCTGGGCATGCTTGGCTTTTACGCACCCATCTTGTGCGCCGCAATAATGCACCCTTGTGGTGAACTTATAGACTTTGAGTCATGTCTATACACGCCGCCCTACACCACGTCACCGAATATATATATGACCGCCCAGTAAAACTGGGACCGCAGGTAATTCGTCTACGACCGGCACCTCATTGCCGCAGCCATATTCTTTCTTACTCTCTCAAGATTGAGCCTGAGGGTCATTTTATTAACTGGCAACAGGATCCATTTTCAAACTATCAAGCTCGTTTGGTTTTTCCTGAACCAACGACACGCTTTAAAGTAACGGTCGATCTTGTTACGGAAATGGCCGTATACAACCCATTTGATTTCTTTTTAGAGCCAGATGCTGAAGACTACCCCTTTACCTACAGCCAAGATCTGAAGAAAGAGTTGCGCCCTTACCTAGGTAAAAAGCGCAATGACGGCATCAACAAATACTTCAAAACGGTTGATCGCAGCAAGATGCGCACGATCGATTTTTTAGTTGCGCTCAATCAAAAAGTTCACAAGGATATTAGCTATACCATTCGAATGGAGCCTGGAGTACAGACCCCAGATGAGACTTTAAAACTTCGCAGTGGTTCTTGTCGTGATTCTGCTTGGTTAATGGTGAATCTCTTGCGTCTTTGCGGACTCGCATCGCGCTTTGTTTCAGGCTATCTCATTCAGCTTAAACCAGATGTCAAAGCACTTGATGGACCGAGTGGAACAGAGGTAGATTTCACTGACTTGCACGCCTGGTGTGAGGTCTATTTGCCAGGTGCAGGATGGATTGGCTTAGACCCGACTTCCGGCCTATTTGCTGGTGAGGGGCATATCCCTGTTGCCTGCACACCTGAACCTTCAGGTGCAGCCCCGATTGAAGGTGGTGTTGACGAATGTGAAGTGCAATTTGCTCACTCTATGGAAGTCACTCGCATTTATGAAGCGCCCCGAGTAACCAAACCATATACCGAAGAACAGTGGCAAGCGATTGTCGATCTGGGCCATCAAGTTGATAAGCACTTGGTTGCAGGCGACGTTCGCTTGACCATGGGTGGTGAGCCTACTTTTGTATCCGTTAATGGTCGCGATGAACGTGAATGGAATGTAGATGCATTAGGACCAACGAAGCGGGGTTACGCAACCGATTTAGTAGAAAAACTTCGCAAAGAATATGGCGATGGTGGCTTCCTTCATTTTGGTCAAGGCAAATGGTATCCAGGAGAACAACTCCCTCGCTGGGCTTTGTCAATCTACTGGAGGGCTGATGGACAACCTATTTGGAAAAATCCCAAACTCTTCGCCGATGAACGTCACCCTACTAACTACACCAGTAAAGATGCTGAAAAATTTGTCTACACACTTTCCAAAAAATTAGGTTTAGCGGATAAATTTATCGAACCCGCTTATGAGGATGTTTTTTATTACCTCTGGCGAGAATCCAAGCTACCAGTCAACGTTGATCCCTTCAAATCAAACCTAGATGATGAGATGGAGCGCACTCGGTTAAAGCGGGTCTTCACTCAGAAATTAGATTCCGTGGTGGGCTACGTCCTCCCTATTGAAGCGAATGAAGGAAAGAATTACTTAGATACCGCCTGGAAGACGGGACCTTGGGAATATCGTGATGATCGTCTCTATCTGTTACCAGGCGATTCGCCAATGGGCTATCGACTCCCCCTGGAGTCCCTACCCTGGGTGAGTAAAGCAGACTACCCCTATCTCATTGAGCAAGATCCATTTGCTCCTAGACCGCCATTAAATAGTCAAGCGTCAATTGTTCACCAACAACAACCAACTCGTAAAGAATTTACAGCGTCTGGCAAAACGATTTGGAGTCAGTCGCAAGAAGTAAGACATCCAAAACGTCAAGAATCAGCCGCATGGGTTACCAGAACAGCGATGTGCGTAGAAGCGCGTGATCCAATGCGCTCCAATGGACCCAAGGCTGAGAATGAGCATGGTGGTAAGTCAGGCGTGCTGTATGTCTTTATGCCCCCACTCGCACGCCTTGAAGACTATCTCAATTTATTGGAGGCGGTAGAAACTACGGCGGAAGAACTGCAGTTTCAAATTGTGCTGGAGGGATACACCCCACCACGCGACCCACGCTTGAAGTTGTTACAGGTGACACCAGATCCAGGCGTTATTGAAGTCAATATTCATCCAGCCCATAACTGGGGCGAGCTAGTTGAGCATACGGAATTCTTATATCAAGCTGCTTTTGAATCTCGTCTTTCTGCTGAGAAATTTATGGCAGATGGCCGTCATACCGGCACAGGTGGTGGCAATCACTTTGTGATGGGTGGCGCAACACCGATTGATAGTCCGTTCTTACGTAAACCTGAGCTCTTGGCCAGCCTGATTTTGTATTGGCACAACCATCCGAGCTTGAGCTATCTCTTTAGTGGTATGTTTATTGGACCAACCAGTCAAGCACCTCGCGTGGATGAAGCACGCAATGACCAAATCTACGAATTAGAAATCGCATTGAAAGAAATTCATGAGAATCGCAAGAAGTTTGGCCAAAGCATGCCGCCGTGGCTGGTCGATAGAACTCTACGCAATATCCTGATTGACGTCACCGGTAATACGCATCGCAGCGAGTTCTGTATTGATAAGATGTATTCACCAGATAGTCAAACGGGTCGCTTAGGCCTACTAGAATTACGTGCTTTTGAGATGCCTCCACATGCGCATATGAGCATTGTTCAGCAATTACTCATTCGCGCCTTGATAGCTCGTTTCTGGGATAAGCCTTATGAGGCACCAATGACGCGCTGGGGAACTGAACTCCATGACCGCTGTCTCTTGCCAACATTTATCAAAATGGACTTTGATGATGTCATTCAAGAGATGCAAAGGCATGGTTACGACTTTAAGCCGGAGTGGTTTGCACCTCACCTCGAGTTCCGCTTCCCCCTCATTGGACAAGTGCAAACGATGGGAACAGAAATTACCTTACGCAATGCACTTGAACCATGGCATGTTATGGGCGAGGAAAATGCTGCAGGAGGTACCGCACGCTATGTTGACTCCTCACTAGAGAGAATAGAATTACGTGTTACCGGCTTAAATCAAAGTCGCTACACCATCACCTGCAATGGCGAGCCTTTGCCACTCCAACCAACAGGTGTTGCGGGAGAGTATGTAGCAGGCGTTCGTTATAAGGCCTGGAATCCTCCATCCAGTCTGCACCCGAGTATTGGTATTCATGTTCCATTGATTTTTGATGTGATTGATACCTGGAATAAACGCTCTGTGGGAGGTTGCCAATATCACGTTGCCCACCCTGGTGGCCGAAACTACGACAACTTCCCTATCAATGCCTATGAGGCAGAGAGTCGCCGCCTTTCCCGCTTCTTTAGGATGGGTCATACCCCTGGAACTGTTGAAGGGGCTCTGGCGAACATTGACCTCCCGGCTAGTAAGGAATTTCCATTTACGCTGGATATGCGGCGGTGAGACAATAGTTTGTGGATAACGCTCAGACTTATTCTTTGAAAGACGCCAGCAACCCTTCGCTGTTGGAGGATATCAACCGCCTATCACCCACACCCAAAGAGGGACACTTTGATGAGTTACGAGGGAAATCGGGGGCGCTACTGCCCGAATGGCAAACTTTTTTTGAATCCCTTGGCCCCTCTGGGTTAAGCGATCTTGATCAACGCACCCAAGAGCTCAACAGGCAGATTCGGGATAACGGAATTACATATAACGTCTATGCCGATGAGTTTGGTCCGCAGCGCCCTTGGTCAGTAGATTTATTTCCGCTCCTCATTAGCCCTGATTCTTGGCAAAAAATTCAGTCTGGAGTTTTGCAGCGAGCGCGTTTACTTGAAGCAATCATGGCGGATGTGTATGGGCCGCAAAATTTGTTGAAAGAAGGATGGATTCCTCCAGCATTAATTCAAGGGCATCCTGGTTACTTGCGTTCCATGCATGGTGTCGATCTTAAGAATAGAAAATATCTTCATATCATGGCTTTTGATTTAGCCAGAGCGCCTGATGGATCATGGTCAGTTCTGTCGCAACGTACCCAAGCACCTTCTGGTCTTGGGTATCTTTTGGAAAATCGCAATCTGATTGCAAGGCAATTTCCCAAAGCATATGAGCTCATGCAGATTGCCCCACTAGCCAATGCCTATAGAGACTTAATCGATGCATTAAAGCTTGAAAGTCCGGCAGGTGCTAATGCCCATATTGCCCTCCTTACCCCGGGACCTTATAACGAGACCTACTTTGAGCACGCCTATCTCGCTCGTTATCTCGGCCTAACTTTGGTTGAGGGTGGTGACTTAACCGTACGCGACCAACATTTGTTTTTGAAAACGGTACGCGGTTTAGAGCCCGTACATATTTTGCTTAAGCGTTTGGATGATGAGTTTTTAGATCCATTAGAACTGCGCTCTGATTCCACTCTAGGCGTCCCCGGTCTATTGCAAGTGATACGCGCTGGTAATGTTGTACTGGCAAATGCTCCTGGCTCAGCTTTCCTAGAATCCCCCGCTCTACTGGGATTCTTGCCGTCGATTAGCGAGAGACTTTTAAATGAAAAAGTGCAGCTTCCAGCAATGGATACCTGGTGGTGTGGTGAACGCGCTGCACTTGAGGCTGCCATTCCGAATTTAGGGCATAGCGTCATTAAGCCGACCTTTCCGAATGGCACAGGTCATCAAAGTTACGAATCCGCTTTAGGCTGCGATCTAAATCAGGCTCAGTTAGATGAATGGGTTGGGCGTATTACCAGACAGCCTGATGAGCACACTGTGCAAACCTACATTCCCTTGGCACAAATGCCAACCTGGTTAAATGCCTTTAACCTCAATGATGCGTCTTTGATTGAGCCCCACTCATATATGTTGCGAGTCTTTGCCCTGAGTGATGGTTCTAATAGCTGGCAAGTATTGCCTGGTGGACTTGCCCGTATTGCAAGTACTGATTCAGGTATTGCTTCTATGCAACGAGGCGGCAGTAGTGCTGACGTATGGGTTCAAAGCCCGCAGCCCTCACAAGAGCAAGGACAACATTTACAGCATCCGATTCAAGCCCCTGAAAAAATGATGCGTAAGCGCTTAGTGACCAGTCGCGCCGCTGAGAATCTCTATTGGTTTGGGCGCTATACCGAGCGCAGTGAAAATATTCTGCGCTTGGCTAAGCTTTATCTTGAAAATATTAACAGCGAATACACCCCTTCCCGTGCATTGTGGTCTTGGCTGGAAAACCTATGTCACTACTACGGACTTGTGCCTGAAGGTGTACCAAGTACTTTTGACCAGAGTGATATGCGTCACCGAATTTTTGAGCGCACTTTAATTAGCTCTCTCAATGCCAGCGACAGCGTCACCAGCGTGGGCTATAACCTGAATGCCATGAAACGCACGGCTTCTAATGTAAGAGAACGACTCTCCCCGGAGCAATGGAGCACTATCAATCATTGCATTGAGCAATTTCAAGCTGATTGCCATAAAGCCAATACCTTTAATGATTTTTCTGCCTCGCTCGCTATCGACGCTTTAAATGGTGCAAGTAGTTGCTTAGCGGCGATCACTGGCGCTCAAACTGACCGTATGACACGTGATGATGGCTGGCAACTACTTTCTATTGGAAGGCATATCGAGAGACTCGCCTTTCTGACAAACGCATTAGATTCAGCTATCGTTTCTGGCTTACTTAATAATCCAAATGCAGACAGCTCAGGTTATACCGCGCTACTCAATTTATTTGATAGCACGATCACTTTCCATGCGCAGCACCAACAAAGCCGTGAGATAGCCCCTTTAATTAGCTTACTGGTGATGGATGATGAAAACCCACGCTCCCTGGCCTGGGTTAGCAAAGCGCTCCGCGCCAGACTCTCTAAACTTGCGGGCACCGAGCGAAATAACCCGGATGAGTTAACTCGTAGTGTCATTAATCTCCTAGATTACGACTTATACACCTTGTCGACTGCCGATGGGTTCGGCAATCTCTCTAACCTGAGAAATTGTTTGAGCAATTGCTCGCAATCTGCCTGGAATGTTTCAGATGCAATTAGCGCACGCTATTTCAATCTGATTCACTCTAATGAATACAGTATCCAAATGTAATGCGCCAATTATGTTGCTAGAAATTACCCACGATACCCGTTACGCTTATGATCCTGATGTTGAGATTGCGCAGCATTTTGCTCACCTTAAACCAGCAGATCTAGAGACGCAACGAGTACTAAATTCCGAAGTTCAGGTGAGCCCAAGGCCTTCTTGGAGCGAAGAGAACATAGATAGCCATGGAAATGTTTGTACCTTCTTTTCTTTGCAGAATAGGCACAGTGAATTACTCATCACAGCCAAGTCGCTGATCGAGACTACAGCTACTGAATATGGCCCTAAGCCCCAGGAAACTGCACCCTGGGAGCTGGTACGCGAATACTTCCGCTATCACTCCAATACTCAATGGGATGCTGCCTCAGAATTTCTATTTACATCTCCATTCATTACTTTGAGACCAGAGTTCGCAGAATTTGCGAGGGCTAATTTCACGGTTGGTAGACCGATACTAGATGCAGCAATTGATTTGATGAAGCGTATCTATAGCGAATTCCATTACGTTAGTAAAAGTACCGATATCAACACCCCTGCACTAGAGGCGCTAAATAAGCGTGAAGGTGTTTGCCAGGACTTTGCACATATTTTGATTGCGTCGCTCCGCAGTATCGGCATTCCAGCAAAATATATGAGCGGCTATATTCTGACGAATCCTGCGCCTGGTCAAGCAAGACTGATTGGCGGCGATGCTTCACATGCTTGGGTCTCAGTTTATGTTCCCAGCATGAATGAAAACGGTATTTTAGGTAAGGGCATTTGGTGTGATCTAGACCCAACTAATAATCGCTGGGGCTACGGAACTCCTGGGGAAGATTATGTTCACTTGGCCCAGGGAAGAGATTACTCCGACGTCTCCCCTATCCGTGGCGTCATTCATGGCGGAGCAGACCATACGCTTGATGTAGCTGTAACGGTAATGCCTATCAATCCCTAAGGATCGATAGAACCTTCAGGCTTCTGCACCCATACAAAAAATAAGCTGCTATTTTTTTAACTTAGCTAATGCCATAGCCATGGCGTTATTAATGGGCGCAGCCGACCTTCTATCTTCCTGTGGTTTTCTGTTTTCTGTTGACCTAGGGCGATTGGGGGCTCTTTGCTCAGTTTTGGCTGCCGCCTTAGCGCTTTCCTTTGGGGCTTCATCACTTAAGCGCATCGTTAATGCAATACGCTTACGCTTTTCGTCTACCTCTAGCACTTTGACTTTCACAACCTGCCCCGCTTTAACAACGCTATGCGGATCTTTTACGAAGGTATTAGATAAAGCAGAGATATGCACCAAGCCATCTTGATGTACACCAATGTCAACAAAGGCACCAAAGGCGGCAACGTTAGTCACTACGCCTTCTAAAATCATATCCGTTTTGAGGTCGCTAATTTTCTCGACACCATCTTTAAAAGTTGCAGTAGTAAATTCAGGGCGTGGATCTCGACCAGGCTTTTCCAATTCTTTAATAATGTCAGTAACAGTAGGCAGACCAAATTGGCCATCAGCATACTTTTCTGGTGAAAGTGACTTCAGCAAACTAGCATCACCAATCACTTCTTTAACGCCTTTCTTAATATCCTTCAGAATCTTTTCTACCAAAGGATAAGATTCAGGATGAACTGCAGAAGCATCTAATGGATCATCGCCATTCATGATGCGCAAGAATCCAGCAGCTTGCTCATAGGTTTTATCGCCGAGTCGCGGAACGCTCTTGAGATCCGCCCTCGATTTAAATGCACCCTTGCTATCGCGATAGGCCACTATTCCCTCAGCCACTGTTGAGCTTAAACCGGAAACCCGTGCTAGCAATGGGGCTGAAGCCGTGTTCACATCAACACCGACAGCATTCACGCAATCCTCAACTACTGCGACTAATGATTTAGCCAACTGGGTTTGCATCACATCATGCTGGTACTGACCCACACCAATTGATTTAGGATCGATCTTTACCAGTTCGGCTAATGGATCTTGCAGGCGACGTGCAATCGATACTGCGCCACGGAGCGATACATCCATCCCGGGCAATTCTTTTGAGGCATATTCAGATGCAGAGTAAACAGAAGCACCCGCTTCAGAAACAACAATCTTGGTGAGTTTGAGTTCTGGCTTAGCCTTAATCAGTTCTTGGGCTAATTTATCAGTCTCGCGAGATGCAGTACCGTTACCAATCGAGATTAAGGTGGCATTGTGCTTCTCAGCTAATTTAGCCAAAACATGTAATGAACCAGCCCAATCATTTTTTGGTTGATGCGGGTAAATTACTTCAGTGTCCACTACTTTTCCAGTAGCATCCACTACGGCCACTTTCACACCAGTGCGCATGCCGGGGTCGAGACCGATAGTTACCCTTGGGCCAGCAGGCGCTGCCAGCAAGAGGGCTTTAAGGTTGCGAGCAAATACATTAATCGCTTCAGTTTCTGAGCGCTCACGTAACGCTGTCATCAGCTCAGACTCCAAATGGAGTGAACACTTAATGCGCCAAGTCCAGCGAACAGTATCGGCTAACCAAGCATCGGCAGGTCGCCCCTCGTTTTTGATCTTGAAATGATTGGCTATCCGGTTTTCACAAGGATTGTGAGGAGAATCCCATTTTGGCTTTTCTTCTTCAGTATCTAGACGCAGGTTGACCATTAACATCTGTTCCCGACGACCCCTGAATAAAGCTAAGGCACGATGAGATGGAATGGCTTTAATCGGCTCAGAGTAATCAAAGTAATCAGCGAACTTCTCTCCCTCTTGCTCTTTACCAGCAATCACTTTGGATTCGACTACACCGTGATCTTGTAAATACTCTCTAAGAGATTGCACCAATGCTGCATCTTCTGCAAAGCGCTCCATTAAAATTTGACGTGCTCCTTCAAGCGCAGCCTTGGTATCCGCAACGCCAGGATTATCTGTCCCATCGACCTGGAACGCCTCCTTCAGATACTTTGCAGCTTCTGTTTCAGGATCGAGCTTGGGATTATTGAGGAGGTCATTTGCCAAGGGCTCTAAGCCAGCCTCTAAAGCAATTTGTGCCTTAGTCCTTCTCTTAGGTTTATACGGCAGGTAAAGATCCTCCAAGCGAGTCTTATCCTCTGCCAACATTATGGCTTTCAGCAACTCTGGCGTCATCTTGCCCTGCTCCTCAATGGAGGCAACGATTGTCTTGCGGCGATCCTCTAGTTCACGAAGATAGCTAAGACGTTCTTCCAATAAACGTAACTGCGTATCATCCAAGCCACCGGTAGCTTCTTTGCGGTAACGAGCGATAAATGGCACGGTAGCCCCCTCATCCATCAGGGCTATAGCAGCAGCTACTTGAGCAGGTTTAGCAGCAAGTTCTTGGGCAAGGCGTTGTTCAATTGATGGCAGCATGTATATCTAGTTTTATTTATTTAACTTATAAATGATTAATTTATAGTTTTGATTTCAATGAAGAACAAAAGCCACCCGGAGGTGACTTTTATTGTGTAGCTGGAAAGAGCTTACTCGCGGGATGCTTTCTTACGATCGTGCTCTTTCAGGTGACGCTTACGGATACGTACGCTTTTCGGCGTTACTTCAACCAACTCATCATCGCTAATGAATTCAACCGCATATTCCAAGGTCAAATCAATTGGTGTTACCAAGCGAACTGCTTCGTCAGTACCTGAAGAGCGAACGTTGGTTAATTGCTTACCCTTGATTGGGTTAACAACCAAGTCATTGTCACGACTATGGATACCAATAACCATTCCCTCATATACAGGATCACCATGGCTAACAAACATACGACCACGATCTTGTAACTTCCAAATAGCATAGGCAACTGCTTCGCCATCATCTTGACTGATCAATACGCCATTATGGCGTTCACCCAAAATGCCATCTTTCGCTGGAGCATAAGAATCAAATGTGTGACTCATCAAACCATTACCGCGAGTCATGGTCATGAAGTCACCCTGGAAGCCGATCAGACCACGTGCAGGAATGCGGTACTCAAGACGGGTGCGGCCTTTGCCGTCACTCACCATATCTTGCAACTCACCCTTACGCTTACCCAAGTCTTCCATCACAGAACCTTGAGTGGCATCTTCTACGTCAACCGTTAAGTTCTCATACGGCTCCATTTTGACGCCATTCTCTTCATGAAAGACAACGCGTGGACGGGAAACGGCCATCTCATAGCCTTCACGACGCATGGTCTCTACCAAGATAGTGAGATGCAACTCGCCGCGACCTGATACCTCAAATACGGTGTCATCATCAGTCTCTTTTACGCGCAGAGCCATATTGGCCTTCAATTCGCGGTCTAAACGTTCACGAATTTGACGGCTAGTTACAAACTTGCCTTCACGACCAGCCAATGGACTAGTGTTCACCATAAAGTTCATGGTCAAGGTTGGCTCATCAATCTTGAGCATTGGCAATGGATCTGGCTTATCAACCGCACATACTGTTGTACCAATGGCCAAATCTTCAATACCATTGATGAGGGCGATATCACCAGCAACCGCCTCGTCAACGATTTCTCGCTCGAGACCTTTAAATTTTAATACTTGGTTGATACGGCCTTTGAATGGCGTGCCATCAGGACCATTCATGCAGACCACTTCCATGCCTGACTTCACGCGGCCCCGGCTAATACGGCCAACACCGATCTTGCCAACATAGCTGTTGTAGTCAATTGAAGAAATCTGGAATTGCAAGGGGCCTTCTGCGTCGTCATCACGCACAGGAACGTGCTTCAGAACAGCATCAAACAAGGGGCGCATAGTACCTTCACGCACATCTTCTGACTCTCCTGCATAACCATTCAAGCCTGATGCATAGATCACCGGGAAATCTAACTGCTCTTCAGTGGCGCCTAGTTTGTCAAACAATTCAAAAGTTGCGTTGATCACGTAGTCGCAACGTGCGCCTGGACGGTCAACCTTATTAATCACAACGATTGGCTTCAAACCTAATGCCAAGGCTTTCTTGGTAACGAAGCGGGTCTGTGGCATTGGACCTTCAACCGCATCAACCAAGAGCAATACACCGTCAACCATCGAGAGTACGCGCTCTACTTCACCACCGAAGTCCGCGTGTCCTGGTGTATCAACGATATTAATATGTGTACCGTCATACTCCACTGCACAGTTCTTGGACAAAATAGTAATGCCACGCTCTTTTTCCAAGTCGTTTGAGTCCATGACGCGTTCAGTCATTTTTTCATTTGAGCGGAATGTGCCAGATTGGCGCAAGAGTTGGTCAACCAAGGTAGTTTTTCCGTGGTCAACGTGGGCGATGATGGCGATGTTACGAAGTGCGCGTTTAGTCATGTGAAGCTTCTTGAGTTAAAGATAAGTAAAAGGGTTATAAATAATGATTAATTAATGAGCCTGCGAAATTAAGCGCTTTGGATGCAAAACACCAGAACGCCAATCAGCAGTACCAATAAAGTTATGAGGAGCAGCAGTCGCACGATAAATACGTACCAATGCTTCAATGGAAGGTAAGTTCAGCGGAACACGCTGCCCCATTTCAAGACGTTTCGCTTGTTGCTCATCCACTGTTAAGTGTGGCAATGTTTGTAGCAAGGCATCAACAGGCAATATGTAGTCAGCACTATTTTGCAGGCCGCTTTGTATCGCTTCAATCGTAAAGGACTGCTCAAGATTGAGATGCCCTACTTCGGTACGACGCAAGCCAACTAAATGGGCGCCACATCCTAGGGCATTACCAATATCTTCTGCCAGAACACGAATATAAGTTCCTTTGCTACAGCTGACTTCTAACGTAGCTTCGGGCCAAGCAATGTCAGTCCAGCGAATGACGTGAATGGTGATATCTCGTGGAGTGCGCTCTAACTCAACACCTGCGCGAGCGTATTCATATAAAGGTTTGCCATCACGCTTGAGTGCGGAATACATTGGCGGCACTTGAGATATCGGCCCCGTAAATTTTGGAAGTAAAGCATCTAATGCAGATTTGATTTCAACTGTGCTTGCATAAACAGGTAAAGGCAACTCTTCAATGATGAGACCTTCAGCATCGCCGGTATCAGTGCGTGAGCCGAACTTTACTCGAGCGATATAAGACTTATCTGCTTCAAGCAAATCTTGTGAATACTTGGTTGCTTCGCCTAAGCAGATAGGCAGTAAGCCGGTCGCCATTGGATCCAAAGTACCAGTATGGCCAGCCTTGTCAGCATTAAAGGCGCGCTTGACTGCAGTAACGGCACCCTGTGAACTCATTCCAGCAGGTTTATCTAGCAGCACTACGCCGTCGATCCGTATTGACATGAACTATTTAGTCTCGTCTTTGTGGTCGCTGCTGCGATCACTATCAACGGCTTGATCGATCAATCGAGACATTTCTATGCCATGCTCTACTGAGCTGTCATAGTGAAAATGTAAGGTAGGAACAGTATGAATATGCAAACGCTTAAACAAGAGTGAGTGCAAATACCCTGCTTTTTCTTGAAGCGCTTTTAAAGCATGCTCAGGCTCAGCACCCAAAACCGTAAAGAACACTTTGGCATGGGCCAGATCCGGTGTGAGCTCAATACTTTGTAAAGTAATCAAGCCCAAACTCGGGCTGCGCAATTCACGAGGAATAAGTTCGGCCAGGTCTCGCTGAATTTGATCGGCGAGACGCTGGTTACGATGCGGGCTAGTTTTATGCATATTGCTTAGAGTGAACGTGCAACTTCAGTAACTTCAAATACCTCAAGCTGGTCGCCCTCTTTAATGTCGTTATAGCCTTTTAATGACAGGCCGCACTCAACACCAGCACGAACTTCTTTAGCGTCATCTTTGAAGCGCTTGAGAGAGTCCAGTTCACCAGTCCAAACAACGACGTTGTCACGCAAGAGACGAACACTAGATGTGCGTTTGATGATTCCATCAACCACCAAGCAACCCGCGATAGCGCCAACCTTAGATACCAAGAAGACTTGACGAATCTCAACGAGACCAGTGATTTCTTCTTTCTTATCTGGAGTCAACATGCCGCTCAGCGCCAACTTCACTTCATCCACTGCGTCATAAATAATGTTGTGATAACGAATATCCACACCATTGTTTTCAGCCAGCTTACGAGCCGCTGCATCAGCGCGGGAATTGAATCCAAAAATAACCGCTTTAGAAGCAACTGCCAAGTTCACGTCAGTTTCAGTAATACCACCAACACCTGCGTGAACAATTTGCACCTTCACCTCGGGTGTAGATAACTTCATTAATGACTGTGCCAAAGCTTCTTGAGAACCTTGTACGTCAGCCTTGATGATCAACGGCAATAACTTGGCTTCAATGGCGCCTTCTTCCATGTTTTCCATCATGGTTTCAAGTTTGAATGCCTGCTGTTTAGCCAACTTCACATCACGGAACTTACCTTGACGGAAAAGTGCAATCTCACGAGCCTTACGCTCATCAGGAACCACTTGTACTGACTCACCAGCTGCAGGAACATCTCCTAAACCTTGAATCTCAACTGGGATAGATGGGCCGGCTTCGTTACATGGCTTACCGTTTTCATCCAACATAGCGCGTACGCGTCCGTAGGTTGAACCTGCCAACAACATATCTCCACGCTTGAGCGTGCCTGATTGAACCAATATGGTTGCTACAGGGCCCTTACCTTTATCCAAACGCGCTTCTATGACTAAACCTTGAGCTGGCGCATCTTTAGGTGCTTTCAATTCCAAGATTTCAGCTTGCAAGAGCACGTTCTCTAGCAAGGCATCAATGCCCTCACCAGTTTTTGCGGATACCGGAATAAATGGCACATCGCCACCGTATTCTTCAGGAACCACTTGCTCTGCCACCAACTCAGTTTTGACGCGCTCAGAATTGGCTTCTGGTTTATCAATCTTGTTAATTGCCACAACAATTGGAACGCCGCCTGCAAGTGCATGGTGAATCGCTTCTTTTGTTTGCGGCATCACACCGTCATCAGCAGCAACTACCAAGATCACAATATCGGTCGCCTTAGCACCACGAGCACGCATTGCCGTAAAAGCTTCGTGACCCGGGGTATCCAAGAAGGTAATCATGCCACGCGGAGTTTCCACATGGTAAGCACCGATATGCTGAGTAATGCCGCCGGCCTCACCAGTAGCTACTTTGGCTGCACGAATCTTATCGAGCAAGGAAGTTTTACCGTGGTCAACGTGACCCATCACCGTTACAACTGGAGGACGCGGCAACAACTCCGCATCATGACCATCTGTACCGAGATCTAAATCTGGATCATCCAATTTTGCAGCAAAGGCTTTGTGACCCATTTCTTCAACAAGAATCATTGCGGTATCTTGGTCAAGCACTTGATTGATGGTGACCATTTGGCCCATACCCATCAAGAGCTTAATCACTTCTGCACTCTTCACCGCCATTGCATGAGCTAACTCAGCAACAGTAATGGTTTCTGGTACATGAACATCACGCACTATAGCTTCTGTTGGCACTTGGAAGTTGGTATCTACGTTCGCTTCAGCAATTTGACGTTGCTTCTTACGACCACCGCCTGAACGCCAACCACCAACACCACCAGAAGAATCTCCGCGCGTCTTTAGGCCACCAGGTTTCTTAGCGCCTTCTTCTTGCCAAGTCGATGATGTCTCGGAAGATTTAATAGTCTTTCCGCCAACTTTAGCAGCAGCCTTCTTCTTATCATCAGCACCTTCAACTTTTGCAGGTTTGTGCAAAGTACCTTTTTTCGCTTCTTCAGCAGCAATTTCACTTGGCGCTTTGAGAACACGTGCAGGAGCGCTCATCATGTCGCGGATTGCTAAAGCCTCAGCTTCAGCAGCAGCACGACGAACACGAATATCTGCTAATTCTTTTTCTTTGCTAGCCGCTAAATCTTTAGCGGCTTTATCTGTTGCTGCCTTTTTCTCTGCTGCCGCTGCGGCAGCAGCCGGCGCTGCATCTACAGGCGCTTCTTCTTTAGCAATTACTGGAGCCGCAACTTCTTTTTGACGTGCTTCTTCGGCGGCCTTCATTTCTGCTTCTTGACGCGCCAATAACTCAGCCTGGCGCGTTGCTTCAGCTGCGCGTTTCTCTAATTCTTCTTCAGAAATTATGGGTTTAGCTGGTGCTGCTGGAGCAACTTCTTTAGCCACTGGAATCGGAGTCTCTTCAGGCGCCTTATCACCGGCCTTAACGAGCACACGTTTTTTACGAACTTCAACTTGTACCGTGCGAGTGCGTCCAGCAGAATCCGCTTGACGAATTTCTGAACTCTCACGCTTGATTAAAGTAATCTTTTTGCGAGCGCCAGAATCTGCACTGCCATGTTCTTTTTGCAAATGCTCAAGCAGGACAGTTTTGTCCTTTTCGGTAATGCTATCGTCCTCAGAACCTTTTTCAATACCGGCCGCCTTCAACTGCTCCAAGAGGTCTGGCGCGGTACGTTTTAATTCTTTAGCGAGTACTTTTACTGTTGTTGCCATGCACTACTTCCTCTCATGAAGTAAACCAATGTTCGCGCGCTTTCATGATGAGCGTTTTCGCAGTTTCTTCGTCAATTTGTGTCGCCTCAACTAGCTCATCAACAGCTAATTCAGCAAGGTCGTCACGGGTATGTACTTGATTGTCAGCAAGCTTAGCAATCAGCTCTGTAGTCATTCCTTCCAGGGAGCGTAAATCTTGTGAAACCTCACCAATACGCTCTTCCTTTGCCAACTCCATGGTCAACAAAGAGTCACGAGCGCGGGTACGCAACTCATTCACAGTATCTTCATCAAATGAATCAATCTCTAACATTTCAGACAATGGTACGTAGGCCACTTCTTCTAATGTGTTGAAACCTTCTTCAATCAAAATATCAGCCACTTCTTGGTCTACGTCCAACTTGTCCATGAACAATTGACGTACAGAAGAAGCTTCTTTTTCAGTTTTCTCAGCAGACTCTTCAGGAGTCATGATGTTGATCTGCCAACCAGTCAAATCACTCGCCAAACGAACGTTCTGTCCACTACGGCCAATAGCGATTGCCAAATTCTCTTCGTCAACCACTACATCCATCGCATGACGCTCTTCATCAACCACGATTGATGAAACTTGAGCTGGAGCCAAAGCACCAATCACAAATTGCGCTGGATCTTCAGACCACAATACGATGTCGACCGCTTCGCCGGCTACTTCGTTACGGACAGCAGTTACGCGTGTACCACGTACGCCAACGCAAGTGCCAATTGGATCGATGCGCTTGTCATAAGTAATCACAGCAATCTTTGCGCGCACACCAGGATCACGGGCAGCGCCCTTAATCTCCAGTAAGCCCTGTTCCATTTCTGGAACTTCGTTCTCAAACAACTTAATCAAGAAGTCTGGGCAAGTACGTGAGAGTTCGATTTGTGGGCCACGTGCTTCGCGATCCACCTTAAGAATATAGGCGCGAACACGATCACCAGAGCGTAAGTTCTCTTTTGGGATCATTTGATCACGACGCAGCAAGGCTTCAACACGACCGGATTCAATGATCAGGCCATTCTTGTCGGCACGCTTGACGGTACCGGTCATGACTTTTTCGCCACGCTCAAGGTAGTCGTTCAAAATCTGTTCGCGTTCAGCGTCACGAATGCGCTGCAAGATGACTTGCTTAGCAGCTTGTGCGCCGATACGACCAAATGCTAAAGATTCAATTTCCTCTTCGATGTAGTCACCAACTTCCATGTCGGCGAGTTGCTCTTGGGCTTCAAATTGCAGAATCTCTTTGTCCGGCTCTTGCAAACCAGCTTCATTGGGCACAACCAACCAGCGACGGAAGGTTTCGTATTCACCAGTTTCACGATCAATTGAAACGCGGATATCCACGTCTTCTGTAGCGTAGCGCTTCTTGGTCGCAGAGGCCAAAGCCATCTCCAACGCCTCGAACACAATTGCTTGATCAACGTTCTTTTCACGCGCTAACGCGTCTGCCAACATGAGAACTTCTCGGCTCATGACTTTCTTCCTTTGAAATCAATAACAGGGACCAACCGAGTCTTATCGACCTCGGCTAAAGAGAACTCCAATTGAGAAGGCTGACCATCAGCACCCTCAAATACCAAACCAAACTTTGCATCCGGTGAATTCAATTCACCACTCAGCAAACCTTGTAACTCACCACGAAAATTCTTGCGACCGCCAACTGCCACGCGCAATTTCAAATCCACTTGCATTCCAGCGAAGCGCTCATAATCAGCGGCACTTTTCACTGGACGATCCAATCCTGGAGATGAAATTTCTAAACGCTCATAAGGAATGTTTTCAACTGGCAAGGTGTAGCTCAATTGATGGCTCACCTTCTCGCAATCCAAAACAGAAATCAAGCGTTCGTAATCTGGGTTTTCAATCGTGACGCGCAGCAATCCTCCGGCTTCACGCTCTATCTCCACTAGCGTGTAACCCAAGTTTTCCAGCTCTGCAGAAATAACCTGCTGATCCTTCACGACATCCCCTCATACCAAAATGGCAAAAAAAAATGGGCTTCAAAGCCCATATTCTTGAAATTCAGAACAGGCCGACTTACGTTGATCGCAACATCAGTCGGTAACTACTAAATACAGCAGAAACCTGCTGTAAGACCAAAATTATAGCCTATTTGGCATAAAACTGATACAAATCAGAAGCTTTCGCCGGGATTACGGGGTTTTCTAGGTCCTTTATTGAAGGGTTTGCGCCCTTTTGGCGCGCTACGTTTAGGCCCATTTCCAGGACTCTGGGGGTTGCCCGTCACAAAAGCAGACTGCCCGTGGTGAACTTTGCTGCCTTTACTGCGGTTTTGGCCCTGACCACCTTGACCACCCTGTCCGCCTTGCCCACTTCGACCGCCTTGACCACCCTGTCCAGGTCTGCCACCTTGAGTACGACCACGGAAAGGTCCACGCCCTTCGCCAGAACCACTGCCGCCACCAGGTTTTCCACCTCTACCCTGATGCGTTAGGCCGTTATGGCCACTAGCAAGGGTTAGAGCATCACGGGATCCCCAGTAGGAAACGGAGGTTTGCATTGGATCCGGCTGGAAATCTTCTCCAACTGGACGACGATCTCGATTATTAGGGTTAGGGCCACGGCCCTTATCTTGAGGCTGTGGCATTTTTAAACCAGCAGACTTCATCAAGTTATAGATGCCGCCAGCCTCAATCTCTTCCCATTTGCCACGTCGGAGGCGTGGAGGTAATAAGAAAATGCCGTAACGAGTTCTAATCAAGCGAGAGACTGTATGACCAACTGCTTCGAACATACGACGCACTTCGCGATTACGACCCTCACTTAATGCAACGTGATACCAACGGTTAGCGCCTTCGCCGCCGCCCATCGCTAGGCGCAAGAATTTAGCTTGGCCATCATCGAGCGTAATGCCACTCTTTAAGAGCGAAGTATTTTCTTGACTCAAGTCGCCCAAGATGCGCACGGCGTATTCACGCTCGACACCGTAACGGGGATGCATTAAGCGATTTGCTAACTCACCAGAAGTGGTGAACAACAAAAGACCTTCGGTATTAAAGTCCAATCGACCTACCGCGATCCAGCGTCCTTGACGCGGTTTAGGTAAACGATCAAATACGGTTGGACGACCCTCTGGGTCTGACTGGCTAACGATCTCACCTGCCGGCTTGTGATACATGATCACGCGCGGCGGCTTAGTCTGAATCTTGCGATGTACAGGTTTGCCATTGATACGCACTTGATCTGTTGGTCCAATACGCTGACCAATATGCGCTGGTAATCCGTTAACTGATACGCGCCCTTGAATAATCAAGTCTTCCATATCGCGACGGGATCCCATACCAACATCAGCTAATACCTTGTGCAACTTAACGGTATCTTCATCATCAGCATCATCATCTAAACCATCGAGGTCAGACCAAACTTCATCACGCAAACTGAGTGGGAGATCATCAACGTTCGCAAACTGCAGACTACTCATTTCCTCATCCGTTGGCGCATCTGAATCCTCATCTTCGCGTGAGCGTTGTGCACGCTGCGCGCGACGCTCTGCACCAGTTTGATGAGATACCTCATTCTCATTCACACTATCAGGATTTTTTAATTCCTCAACTTCAGGAGCATCTAAAGCAGCGTCAAACTCACCAGAGACAACTGAGGCAAACAAAGCCTCACTCTCAGCTGGATTGGGAGCTAATTTAGAAGATTGGTTATTGCCTTGATTATTACCGCCTTCGCGCGGACCATTGGAATCAGTACCTTCACGGCGTGGCCGATCTTTATTAAATGGGCGCTTCTTATTAAATGGGTGTTTACTACCTCCGGCACCTTGGCGGCGCGGGCGACGTTCACCACGCTCTCCGCCTTCAGACTTTTGGCCATCCGAGTTCGATGGTGCAGCATCTGCATTAGAAGGGGTTGCCGATGGATTTACTACCGGGGATGAATCGTTTTCGTTAGGGCTTGTCATTAATTATTATTTTGTTTCGTCTGGGTTGTCTTCAGACTCAGGGGTAACTTCATTAGCCTCTTCTTCAGAAACCTCAATGCTGGCTTCTTCTAAAGTGGCTTCGGTTGTCTCTTCGTCAATCTCGCTCACCTCTTGAGCATCCGCATCAATCACTACTGTCTCAACAGTGGCAGATGGATCAAACTCCATCACCGCTTGACCTAATTGCGCTGCAGCAGCCATTGGCGCCGCATCTTCCAAAATCGGCAAGCTTTGTAAATTGGTCAGACTGAGATCATCTAAAAATTGTTTGGTGGTGGCATACAAGCCTGGGCGACCAATAGTTTCTTTATGACCAATTACCTCAACCCAACCACGATCTTCTAATTGCTTCATTACGTTACTACTCACAGCAACACCACGGATTTCCTCGATCTCACCACGGGTTACAGGTTGGCGGTAAGCGATGATGGCTAAAGTTTCCATAACAGCACGTGAATACTTCGGCGGCTTTTCTGGAGTCAGGCGATCAAGGTACTCACGCATCGAAAGACGGCTTTGAAAACGCCAGCCAGTTGCGATATGCACCAATTCCATACCCTTGTCATCCCAAGCGCGTTGCAGCTCGACTAATGCTTCATCGATATCTGCCGTAGTGATGTCTTCTATAAATAAGCGAGACAAATCAGCAACGGTGAGTGGTTCCTGTGCGCACAGGAGGGCTGTTTCAATGACGCGCTTATTGTGATCGTCCATAAAATTCGGGCTACCAGGAGTAATCCTGACTAGGCTTTAAAAGGTATTTAGTAATGGGTTTTGGTGTTCTCAAGCTACTACGGACAATCCATCTCATCAATTCTTCTTGGGATATGCCCGCGCTGAAACGAAGTACTTTTCGTTCACCTTGCGCACATTATAAGGTAGGCTCAATACAATAGCCATATGCATAAGAATTCCACAAAACCCCCTTTATCCAGGCCTCAGGCCATCCATTCCTTGGAGCGCCGTCGACTCCTTGGCCTCGGAATTGGCATGGGCGCCCTCCTTGGGGGCGTAGGTTTGAGCTCTTGCAGCCTTGTTGGGAGTAAAAAACCTGTGGTTGGCCTAGTTCTAGGCGCTGGAGCAGCTCGAGGTTTTGCTCACGTGGGCGTCATCAAGGCATTAGAAGCCCAAGGCATCAGACCCGATATTGTTGTTGGTAGTAGCGCTGGTAGCGTGATTGCCACCCTACTCGCATCAGGCGCCACTGGGAATGATCTCAATCGCTTAGCCCTCAATCTAGATGAGGCCACGATTGCCGACTGGGGCCTCCCATTTGCTGGCCGATTTGGCGGACTCATCAAGGGTGATGCCCTGCAAAATATGGTGAATCGAGAAGTGCAAAACAAATCGATTGAACAAATGCGCATCCCCTTAGGAATTGTTGCTACTGAATTGCAATCTGGCCAAGGGGTTCTATTTAGAACAGGCAATACAGGCTTAGCCGTTCGCGCATCTTGCAGCGTACCCGGAGTATTTCAGCCGGCAGTGATCAGCGGCAAAGAATATGTCGATGGCGGTTTAGTGGCACCAGTACCAGTCAGCTATGCAAGACAGATGGGGGCAACCTTAGTCATTGCAGTAAATATTTCTTCCGAGCCGGCTCATCAAGATGCCAGCGGAACCTTAGGTGTTTTGCAACAAACCATCTCTATCATGCAGAGAAGCATCAATCAGTACGAACTCAAGAGCGCTGATATCGTGATTCAGCCGCAGTTAAAGCAAATGGGTAGCGGTGATTTCAAATCCAGAAATGCCGCCATACTCGCCGGTGAAGCTGCGGCGCAAGAGCAAATGGGTTTGATTAAAGAGAAGCTGAAAGGCTAGCAACCATCAGGCTGCAGAGGGCTTGATTAAAGGCTGCGTGAATTACGCTTAAGATTTTTGACTTCGTTAAGAAGCTCTTGACGCTCAGAGTCATCGAGATTGTCGCTACCGTCTAAACGACGTGCCCCGTCAAAACGTTTATCCCAATAGAGGCTACCGAGATCATCCACTCGAACATTGGTGCCTTTGGAAGGTGAGTGAATGAATTTGTTATCGCCCACATAAATTCCGACGTGAGAAAAAGTGAGGCGCATCGTATTAAAAAATACAAGATCTCCTGGCTGCAATTCTTCACGGCTAATCGGCTTACCAACACGACTCATTTGCGTTGACTTGCGTGGCAATAAGAATCCCAACTTATCTTTGAAGACGTAGCCAACAAAGCTACTGCCATCTAATCCAGACTGCGGTAATTCTGTATCCCAGCGATAGCGCACGCCAATGACTTCCATAGCGCGGTTAATTAATTCGTCTGACTTGCCAGTCACGGTATCGGCCAAGCGGTCCGATACTCGGGCAATGTAGGAGCGCCCTGCTTGGAACATGCTTTCTTTGGGAACTACAGCATCCGCAGATGCCTCTACCGCCGTATCAACCGCATAGGCAGATACAGAGATGATGGCGCCTAAACCTAGGCCCAGCAGTTTTAAAAGAAGTGCTTTTTTCAATGACATCGGATCAGTTTAACAAAGAACCCTCAATTAACCAAGTCTTCACTCTATGCTTAAGTCTTTGTTTATAATGATAAAATTGCTTTATATCAGGGCGCATGCACCAAATTAGCCCATTCAAGGGGGGGTTGATCCGCCATCTAAGTCAACTCTGCAGCTGCAAATAGTTCCCTGGTATAGATCTGACGGGGATGCTTAATGAGGGTTTCGGTATCACCAAATTCCACCACCTTGCCCCCTTTGAGAACCATCACTTCGTGAGACATTGCTCTAATGACTGCTAGATCGTGACTAATCATGAGATAGGCTAAGTTGTACTTTTTTTGCAGCTCGGTCAATAAGGCAAGCACCTGCTTTTGAATAGAGACATCCAATGCCGAGGTGGGCTCATCTAATACCAAAATTTGTGGGCGCAAAATTAAGGCACGCGCAATCGCAATTCTTTGGCGCTGTCCTCCAGAAAATTCATGGGGGTAGCGCAGAAGCGCAGAACGATCTAAACCCACCTCTTTAAGCATATCCACTACACGTGTCTCACGTTCTGCAGTAGATAGTTTCGGAAAATGCACATCCAATCCCTCAGAAATAATCTGCAATACGTTCATGCGCGGTGACAGCGAGCCAAAGGGATCTTGAAAGATCACCTGCAAGCTAGAACGCATCGCACGTCGCTCCATAGGCATGAGTTTTTGCCAATCGCTGCCAAGCACATCAACATTGCCAGTCACTTCTGCCATTGAATCACCTAGCAAACCGAGCACAGCCATACCTAGGGTGGTTTTGCCAGAGCCAGATTCTCCAATCACACCAATGGTCTGTCCTTGCTTTAATGCAAAGCTGACTTTTTTCAACACTTTATGTGATGGCGCTTTTTTAAACCAAGAGACTGATTCTTCGCTCGGGTAAGCAACCGAGAGATCCTCTGTTTTCAACAACACTGGAGCTAATGGCATCAGAGGTGCCAGGTCGCGTACCGGCTCACTATTGACCAAGGTGCGCGTATAAGGATCCTCTGGATGTTCAAACACTTGTTTGGTTGGCCCAGCCTCCATCAAGTTACCTTGATTGAGCACAGCGACACGTTGTGCAAAATGCTTCACCAAATTGAGATCGTGGGTGATCAACAGAATGCCCATACCGCCATGATCTTTAGATTCTTCTTGGAGCTCTTTGAGTAAATCCAAGATTTGCAAACGCAAGCTCACATCTAAAGCTGTCGTAGGCTCATCGGCAATCAGTAGCCGAGGCTTACATGCCAAAGCCATCGCAATCATGGCGCGTTGTCTTTGGCCGCCTGAGAGTTGATGTGGATAAGAATGAAAGCGGCGCTCAGGCTCAGGTATTCCCGTCTTACGAAGCAAATCAATCGCGGCATCAATCGAATCCGCTTTAGATATCAAAGGTTGATAGATCTGCACTGCTTCAATAATTTGATTGCCCACAGTAAAGAGCGGGTTCAAGGCCGTCATCGGCTCCTGAAACACCATCGCAATTTCACGACCGCGAATCTCCCGAATATCTTGGATAGACATCGAGAGCAAATCTACGGTGCCCTTCCCATCTTTTTTATTCCACAGAATCTTTCCAGAGACTTTGGCGCCCTCGGGCTCTAAACGTAATGGCGCCAATGCAGTCAGCGTCTTACCTGAGCCGGATTCCCCAACCAATGCCACACGCTCACCAATGCCGATTTCTAAATCAAGATGATTGACTGCAAACTTTTCCCGACGACCCGTTCCAAATGAAATGCACAGATCTTCATAACGAAGCAAACTCATGAGCGACCTCCGCTCATTACGCCAGCCTTACGAGAATCAAAAGCATTACGCAATGCTTCACCCATAAAAGTTAATAGCAACAGAGTTGCGACCAAGACAACAAAGGTTGATAGAGAGATCCACCAGGCATCGAGATTGCTTTTGCCTTGAGAGAGCAGTTCGCCCAAGCTTGGAGTGCCCGGGGGTACACCCAAGCCTAAAAAGTCCAAACTGGTTAAGGACAAAATGGCGGCACTCATGCGAAATGGCAAAAAGGTAATCACTGGGGTCAAGCTATTAGGCAGGATGTGACGCCACATGATTTGTAAATTGGTTAAACCTAATGCTCTTGCTGCACGCACATATTCCAGGGCGCGATTGCGGAAAAATTCTGCACGGACGTAATCTGATAGACCCATCCAACCAAAAGCGGCTAACAAAATAATCAGCAGGGAAACGCTAGGATTAAAGATCGAGGCAAAAATGATGAGCAAGTACAGCTCTGGCATAGCTGACCAGATTTCTATGAGGCGCTGAGAGACTAGGTCAAACTTTCCTCCAAAGAAGCCCATTAAGGATCCAGTGATGATGCCCACACTCACGCCAACAATCGTTAGTGCAAGACCAAAAAGAATCGATAAGCGGAAACCATAGATCAGACGAGCCAAAACATCGCGCCCACGATCATCAGTCCCCAACCAGTTCTCCCATGAAGGTGGTGCTGGATTAGGCACTTGTGAAAAATAATTGAGCGTCTCATAGCTATAGTGAATCGGCGGGTAGATTGCCCAGTTTCCATTACTAGTAATGTTCTGACGAATATCGGGATCTAAGAAATCAGTTGGAGTCGCAAAGTCACCACCAAAGACAGTTTCTGGCTGACTCTTCACAATCGGAAAATAGAAATGGCCTTCATAGCGCACCACTAAAGGCTTGTCATTCGCAATCAATTCGGCGCACATCGATAAACCAAACAGGACCATAAAGATCCATAAGCTTGCATAACCCATGCGACTATTCTTGAAGCGCTGCCAACGACTCATGAGCCGCCTCCTGCACCAAACTGAATGCGTGGGTCTACATAAACGTAACAAAGATCGGAGATTAACTTGGTAAACAAGCCAATCAGGGTGAATAAATACAGAGTGCCGAAGACTACTGGGTAGTCACGACGCATTACGGACTCGTATGAAAGCAAACCGAGCCCGTCTAATGAGAATAATGTTTCGATCAACAGTGAGCCAGTAAAGAATGCGCCGATAAATGCTGCCGGGAAACCCGTTACTAAAGGCAAGAGTGCATTACGGAACACATGTTTCCACAACACTTGCTTTTCGGTAAGACCCTTTGCTCGTGCAGTCAGAACATACTGTTTACGAATCTCTTCTAGAAAAGAATTCTTGGTCAGCATAGTCACTACTGCAAAACTACCCAAAACAGAGGCGGTAATCGGCAACACTAAATGCCACAAGTAATCCATGACTTTGCCAAACAAACTCAGATCACTCCAATTATCCGAAGTAAGGCCTCGTAGCGGAAATAACTGTAAGAAACTGCCTCCACCAAACAGCACCAGCAATAAGACACCCAGCACAAAACCAGGAATGGCATAACCCACCAAGATCATGCTGCTGGTGACGGCATCAAAGCGAGAGCCATCGCGTACTGCTTTAGCTATTCCTAAGGGTATGGAAACTAAATATGTAATAAAGAAGGTCCACAGTCCAATACTGATCGAGACTGGCAACTTAGAGACCACTAAAGTCCAAACGCTTTCGTGTTGGTAGTAGCTTTCACCCAAGTCAAATCTGGCAAAGCGGCCCAACATCATGAAATAGCGTTCGAGTGGCGGCTTATCGAAACCGTATAAGGCTTTAACTTCCTCTAGACGCTGTGCATCGACACCTTGACGGCCGCGATAGGTTGATCCGGATCCGGAGGACTCGGAGCCGCCTGTTGCAGCACCGCCCTTCCCTTTTAACTCCAATACCATTTGCTCTACTGGACCACCTGGAACAAATTGCACTACTGCAAAGGTAAGAGTAAGCACCCCCAAGATTGTCGGAATCATTAGAAGCAAACGTTTAAAAATATAGGCGCGCATTTGACCTTGCATTATTTAGCCTCTTCTTTCCACCAGTTTTGCATGATCCATGCCTCGGCCGAGTAATACAAAGGAGGCTCTGGATAACGCATCTCGTGGCGAAAGGCAACGCGATGGGTTGGGTTGTACCACTGCGGCACAACGTAGTAACTATTCCACAGAACTCTATCTAGAGCTCTCGTTGCGGTTCTTAGCTGTTCCCGATTTTGTGCTTTGGTAATTTCATCAATCAAAGCATCCACCACGGGAGACTGCACGCCAATCACATTATCAGAGCCTTTTTCTTTAGCGGCCTGACTGCCAAAGCGGTCCCAGAGTTCATTTCCTGGATTTTGGGAGTCCTGAAATCTGACGGTGGTCATATCAAAGTCGTATTCATTCATACGCTTTTGATGCAAAGCAAAATCGCTGGTCCGAATATCTACTTGCACTCCCAGCTTTTCTAAGTTGCGTACATAAGCAGAAATCACTCTCAAGAAAAATCCACCATCTTCAACTATCTCAAAACGAAATGGCTCACCCTTTTCATTGCGCAATGCACCGTCACGATATTGCCAGCCCGCATGAAGAAGGAGTTCACGGGCTTTCTTCAAATTCTGGCGTAGGCTGCCAGGCGACTTAGTTGATGGCGCCGCAGGCATCGGGCCAAAGACTGCATCCGGAACCCACTGTGGGTATTTTGCTTTTAAGGGCTTGAGTAGCTTTAGCTCTGACTCTGTAGGTTTGCGAGGGCCATCAAAGTTGGCACTCAAATCACTGTTGGTGAAATAACTATTGATACGGCTGTACTGATCAAAAAATATTTGGCGATTGAGCCATTCAAAATCAAGTGCATAGCCTAAGGCTTCGCGCACACGCGCATCTTTAAAAATAGGCCGTCGCACATTCATAGCGAAACCTTGCATGCCAGCGCCATTATGATTTAGGAATGCTTTCTTTAAGAGAACACCTTGATCAAACTTAGAGCCCACATACCCTTTAGCCCAGATCTTGGCGCGATATTCAACCAGAGCATCAAACTCCCCCGCTTTAAAGGCTTCCAGCCTAACAGCATCATCGCTGTAAAGCTTATAAAGGACTCGATCAAAGTTATAAAAGCCAACGCGGATATTTAACGGTTTTCCGAGTTGATCAGCCCAATAGTTTGGGTTCTTTTTAAAAACAATCGATTTACCTGCTTTGAAAGATTCAATCAAATAAGGCCCACTACCGATTGGCGTTTCAAAGGCAAGACTCTCAAATGGAATCACCGTTCCATCTGCTTGCTTGCCCCAGTTCCGCGAGAACACTGGGAATGTTCCCGCCAGGATAGGTAGTTCAGTATTGTCATTCTTAAAGTCGAAGCGGATGGATCGATCAGACAAAACAACCGCTTCTTTAATATCCGCAAAGGTAGTTTTATAACGCGGATGCGCTTTACCGCTCATCAAGGTATCAAAGCTATATTTAACATCAGCAGCCAAGACTGGACTGCCATCTGAAAATTTTGCCTCAGATCGAAGATGGAAGGTGACCGATTTGTGATCTTTGGCTACCTGAATATCATCTGCTAATAAACCGTAAATACTGGAGACCTCATCAGCACTTCCCTCGGCCAATGACTCAAACATCAATTCGATACCGGGAGCGGTGATACCTCTCAGGGTAAATGGGTTGAATTTATCAAAGCTCGTTCTTTGCCCTGGGTTTGGCAAGACCAGGGTTCCACCGCGGGGAGCATTGGGATTAACGTAATCAAAATGGGCAAATCCATCGGGATATTTAGGCTTGCCGTATTGTGCAATCCCTTGTCCTGCCAGAGCTATATTGGCCCCTAGCCCCGCTAGCAGGGCTAGCAGCAATAAATAGGCAATTTGTCGAATGGGCTTTAAGGTGGGCATATATGCAACAATTGTAGATAGCTAATCATATTTGAAGTAAAGGACACAACATGGGCTTTCTCACCGGCAAAAAAATCCTCATTACCGGCCTCCTCTCCAACCGTTCTATTGCCTATGGCATAGCCAAGGCCTGCCACCGCGAAGGTGCTGAACTAGCCTTTACCTATGTAGGTGAGCGCTTTAAGGACCGCATCGTTGATTTTGCAAAAGAATTCAATACCGAACTGATTTTTGACTGCGATGTGGGCAGCGACGAACAAATCAGCGCCCTTTTTAAGGATTTAGCCAAATCCTGGCCCCAATTTGATGGTTTTGTACACGCGATTGGCTTTGCGCCACGCGAAGCAATTGCCGGCGATTTCTTGGAAGGTCTTTCTCGTGAAGGCTTCAAGATTGCTCACGACATTTCTGCTTACAGCTTCCCAGCGATGGCAAAAGAAGCGCTCCCAATGTTGCGTGATAAATCTTCATTGCTCACATTGACTTATTTAGGATCCATGAAGAATGTTCCTAACTACAACACTATGGGTTTAGCAAAAGCATCGCTTGAAGCATCCGTTCGCTACCTCGCTGGCTCAGTTGGTCCTAAAGGCATTCGCGCTAACGGCATCTCTGCTGGCCCAATTAAAACTTTGGCCGCTTCTGGCATAAAAGGCTTTGGCAAGATTTTGCAAGCGGTTGAGGAAACTGCTCCACTGCGCCGTAATGTGACGATTGATGATGTAGGCAATACTGCTGCATTCTTATTGTCTGACTTAGCCAATGGCATCACCGCTGAAATCATTTACGTTGACAACGGCTTTAGTCAAGTGGTTGGCGGAATGGATGAAGTTTGAGCATTCCAATGCGCGAGGCCCTGAAGTTTTGGGCTAAGCTAGGCTTCATCAGTTTTGGTGGGCCAGCAGGACAGATTGCCGTTCTACACCAGGAGTTAGTTGAAAAGCGTCGCTGGATTTCTGAGCGGCGCTTTTTACATGCGCTGAACTACTGCATGCTATTACCAGGGCCAGAGGCCCAACAGCTAGTGACCTATATTGGCTGGCTCATGCACCGCAGCTGGGGCGGTATCCTAGCGGGTACGCTCTTTGTGCTGCCTTCCCTGTTCATTTTGATTGGGTTGTCGTGGGTATATCTCACCTTCGGACAAGTCCCCTGGATTGCCGCCATCTTTTTTGGCATCAAACCTGCAGTGACTGCAATCGTGTTGCACGCTGCCGTGCGAATTGGTAAACGCACAATTCATAACCAAGCACTCCAATGGATCGCTCTTGGATCTTTTCTCGCCATCTTTATTCTGAATCTCGCTTTTCCCATCATCGTACTGATTGCAGCAGCAATCGGATATTGGGGTGGTAAACGCTATCCAGAATATTTCCAACAAGCTGGTGGGCATAGCACGAAAGAAGCAAAACAATTTGGTAGCGCCATCATTGATGACGACACTCCTACTCCCGAACACGCCAGATTTACTTATTCAAAAGCGGTCCGTCATAGCCTTGTCGCATTTACTTGCTGGCTCCTTCCTATTGGTGTATTAATAGCCATCTTTGACTGGAAGACCTTGTACCCAAATATCGCGTGGTTCTTTACCAAAGCCGCCTTGATGACTTTTGGTGGTGCGTACGCAGTTCTACCCTACGTATACCAAGGAGCAGTCGAACACTTTCATTGGCTCAGCGCCAACCAAATGATTGATGGTTTAGCGCTAGGCGAGGCTACGCCAGGACCACTCATCATGGTAGTGGCTTTTGTTGGCTATCTTGCAGGACATATCCAACATCTCATTGGCAATACCAATCCATTTTGGTTTGGGGTGTTGGGTGCTTGTGTTGCTACTTGGTTTACTTTTTTACCCTCCTTCTTTTTTATCTTAGTAGGCGGTCCGTTAATTGAGTCAACACATGGCAAGCTAGGATTTACAGCCCCGCTAACAGCAATCACAGCGGCAGTCGTTGGTGTCATTGCTAATCTAGGCCTCTTCTTTGCTTATCACGTCTTTTTACCAAGAGGCTTTGGCGGCTCGATCTCTTGGATCTCGATTTTGATCTGCGCTCTAGCTGGTTTAGCTTTATTTAAGTTTCAAAAGGGTGTTCTTTCGGTATTGGGCGGGTCAGCCTTAGCTGGATTACTCTTCTACTACATCTCTATTTTGATAGGGTGAGTTTTTTCACAAGATTGGCATAATGGAACTTATGCGAATCGAACCTCAAACTATCACCCACCTGCAAGAATGGCTTGGTAAAACAGAGTCTCTGCAGGACACCGTCACAGCAGCCCCCGTGCGCGCACTATCCGCAACCTTGGATCGCGATGATGCTGCACCAAGTAAGGGGACTTTTTTACCTGAGCTGTGGCACTGGTTGTATTTTCTGCCCCACGCCCGCGAATCCGAAATCGGATCTGATGGTCATCCAAAACGTGGTGGCTTTCTTCCGCCGGTTCCACTACCTCGTCGCATGTGGGCAGGTAGCCGCATTGAATGGTTAAAACCACTTGCTGTTGGCGACGAGATTGAACGCGTTTCCACGATTGAGTCAGTAACCCATAAAGCAGGTCGCACCGGTGATTTAATTTTCGTATTGGTCAATCACAAAATCTCCAACCAGAACGGTCTAGCGATTATTGAAGAGCATGACATTGTGTATCGGGATGCGCCCGGGCCAGACGATAAACCTGTTGCCCCTACTGCCGCACCGACGGATGCTAAATGGAGTAAAACAATTACACCTGATGACGTACTTCTATTTCGTTATTCAGCATTAACTTTTAATGGCCATCGCATTCACTATGATCGCAAATATGTCACTGAAGTTGAAGGCTACCCCGGTTTAATCGTGCACGGCCCTTTGATTGCGACACTATTGGTAGATCTAGTGCGCCAAAGCATTCTAGGATGCAAGCTTAAAAGTTTTGAGTTCCGCGCTATACGCCCTACTTTTGATATCAACATCTTTAAAGTCAATGCCAAGCCGGATCTAGAAAAAGATCCGAGTGGAAAAACCATTTCCATTTGGGCGGAGGACCATGAAGGCTGGCTCACTATGCAAGCAACCGGTGTTCTAGCCTAAACACATGAAGGTTTACTGATGACCACTCAACACCTTTCTCTTGAGCTAGCTAGCTTTGCGGCCAATTTAAAAGCTGCAGATATTCCAAGCGACGTCATGAGCCGCGCCGAAGACCTATTGGTTGATTGGTTTGGTTCAGCTATTGCTGGCAAAGGCTCGCGCCCAGTGGAACTCATTACTCAGTTTGCCCAAAATATGGGTGGGTTTGATGCAAGACACGCTGGTCCCTCTGAAGTTTTAGTTTCTCGCAAAACCTCTAGCCCCTTTTTAGCGGCAATGGCTAATGCAGCAGCATCACATGTTGCAGAACAAGACGACGTCCACAATGGATCAGTCTTTCATCCAGCTACGGTGGTATTTCCTCCAGCATTAGCCTACGCGCAAGCCATTGGCGCTTCTGGTGAAGATTTATTGGTTGCTGCAGTGGCAGGCTACGAGGTAGGTATTCGGGTTGGGGAATTTTTAGGTCGCTCTCATTACAAAGTGTTTCATACCACCGGAACGGCCGGCACATTAGCTGCTGCTGCGGCAGTTGGTCGCCTACTCAAACTCAATTCAGAACAAATGCTCCATGCCTTTGGCTCTGCGGGGACTCAATCAGCCGGCCTTTGGGAGTTTCTGCGTGATGCCGCAGACTCCAAACAACTACATACCGCCCATGCGGCCTCCACTGGCTTAATGTCTGCCTATATTGCACAAGCTGGCTTTACAGGTGCTGAACATATCCTGGAAGGCAAGCAGGGATTAGCGGCAGGCATGTCAAGCGATAGTGACCCCAGTAAATTGGTTGATCGTTTAGGTACTCGCTGGGCTTTAGCAGAAGCAAGCTTTAAGTATTACGCCTCCTGTCGTCATACTCACCCCGCTGCTGACGCCCTACTTCAAGTCATGTTGGTAAACAAACTAACGCCTAACGATATTGCGAAAGTAGAAACCTTGGTTCACCAAGGTGCTATTGATGTATTAGGCCCGGTAACTGACCCTGCTACTGTGCATCAGTCTAAGTTTTCTATGGGAACTGTGCTCGCTTTGGTTGCACATTACCAATTTGCTGGCCTGCAAGAATTTGATCAGCACTTTCATGATGATGCAATCTGCACCTTCCGTGAGCGCGTCTCGATGATTCTCGATCCAGAGGTTGATAGTGCTTATCCGCAACGTTGGATTGGCAAAGTCAAAGTTCATCTGAACAATGGACAAATTCTGGAGGGTCGCGTAGACGAACCTAAAGGCGACCCTGGTAATACCCTATCTCGCGCAGAGATAACAGACAAGGCAATGCGCTTAGCTGCTTTTAGCGGGGGTGCCAGCCCAACAGAGATGAGTAAAGCAATTGATCTCTTGTGGAATATCCGCAAACAAGCCAAGATAGGCTTTCTACTGCCATCCGCATAAGTAAACCCACCACTCGCTCCCTTATTTTCTAGATTGATATGAACCCACTTGATACACCACTAGGCTTTAGTACTAACTTTCTATTTGTACCGGGCACTCGTCCTGAACGATTTATCAAAGCCCTCGATAGTGGTGCTAGCGGTGTTGTCTTAGATTTAGAAGATGCCGTTGCGGAGGAAGACAAAGAGAGTGCGCGTGACGCCATTCGCACTGCATGGCCTAGCTTTAGTCCTGAGCAAAAGAAGCGTCTAGTCATTCGTACAAACTCACCTGGTAGTAAATTTTATTCAGGCGATTTAATTCTCGCGCAACAACTTGAAGTTGCCTGTCTATTGATTCCCAAAAGCGAATCGCTCGACCAAATTAATGGTGCCGCCCTCATACTCCCCAATACTGCAATCATTCCCATGATTGAAACGGCAATTGGCCTGGATAAACTGAAAGAAATTGCATACTCCAACCAAGTGATTCGCCTTGCTTTGGGTAATTTAGATTTACAAGCGGATCTGGGCATGGTCTGCGACCGCCAAGAGATCGAATTACAAACAGCTCGGTTTCAGATCGTTTTAGCATCACGACTTGCACAGATTGCCCCTCCTATTGATGGGGTTACACCATCTACTGACGACATTGAGCGCATTACCGATGACTCAGAACGCGCAAAGCGTATGGGTTTTGGCGGAAAACTCTGTATTCACCCAAAACAAGTGGCTATCGTCATCAAGGCATTTACGCCAACCGAAGAAGAACTAGCCTGGGCCCAACGGGTCGTTGAGGCAGATGTGGCCTCCAAGGGCAGCGCTGTAAAGCTAGATGGCCGTATGATTGATCGACCCGTGGTGCTACTAGCCAAAAGAACCCTGGCAATTGCTGGTAAACACTAAGAGTTTCCTATGTCTAAGGAGTTGCAAAACTGGCAAAATAACCCAGAGTTGTTTTGCACTCATATAATTTTTATAACTACTACTAGAGACTAAAATGAAATTACGTAAATCACTATTTGCCGGTTTCTATGCAATCACTACCCTAGGATTTATTGCAGGTAATGTGTTAGCTGCAGATCCCTATCCAAATAAGCCCATCACCTTGGTTGTACCTTTTGCTGCCGGCGGACCTACAGACGCTGTTGCCCGTCTGATTGCCGTGCCGATGGGTAAAGAATTGGGTCAAACCGTTATTGTTGAGAATACTGTTGGCGCAGGCGGCACCATTGCAGCCACCCGAGTTGCGCGTTCCGCTCCAGATGGCTACATGATTTTTATTCATCACATGGGCATGGCTACTGCGCCGGCTTTGTATAAAAAATTGAACTTTGACCCGATGAAGGACTTTGAATACATCGGCCAAGTCGTGGATGTACCAATGGTGCTTTTGGGTCGCAAGAATTTCCCACCAAACAACTTTAAAGAATTAGAGACCTACATCAAGGCCAATAAGGATAAAGTGACGCTAGCTAACGCTGGTCCTGGTGCGGTGTCTCAGTTGTGCGGCCTTTTATTTATGTCGCGTGAAGGCGTGGAATTAACAACCGTTCCCTACAAAGGAACCGGCCCTGCATTAACCGATTTGCTTGGTGGCCAGGTTGACCTACTCTGCGATCAGACCACGCAGACTGTTCCTTATATTAAAGATGGTTTAGTAAAAGCCTATGGTGTTACCACACCAAAACGCCTGCCAGCCTTACCGAACATACCCACCTTGGATGAACAAGGCTTGAAAGGTTTTGAAGTAAAAGTTTGGCACGGTATGTATGTCTCTAAAGGCACGCCTCCAGCAGTTGTCAATAAAATCAATAAGGCGCTTAACGTTGCTTTGAATGACCCTGAAGTAAAGGCTCGTTTAGCAGAGTCCAATATTGAAATTGTTCCACCAGCTAAGAGAACTCCAAAAGGCTTGCAAGAACATCTTGAGGCTGAGATTAATAAATGGGGTCCTGTAATTCGCAAGGCTGGAGCCTATGCTGATTAAGGACTTACCTTAGAAATAAAAAAGCCAGCATCTTGAACTGACCCCCAGTAGTTGGACAGTTTAGTTAGGTTAGCACGAGGGATTGAGTTCGGTAATTTACCGGGCTTAATCCCTTTAGTTTTTGTTTGATTCGATCATGGTTGTAGTAGTGGATGTATTCCTCTAGCTTTGCCTTAAATGACTGAACATCCTCAAACTTCTTTTGGTAGAAGAACTCGGTCTTCATAATCCCAAACCAGTTCTCCATGACAGCGTTATCTAGGCAATTGCCTTTTCTAGACATGCTTTGAGTAATGCCTTGCTGGTGAAGGGCCTGTTGATAAAGCCCCATCTGGTATTGCCAACCCTGGTCTGAGTGCAACATAGGCTTGTCTTTTGGTCCCAGTTGTTTAAATGCGCTTTGGAGCATTTGCATTACTGAGCTAATCTGTGGTCGATCGGCAATCTCATAGGAGATGATCTCTTGGTTGTATAGATCTAAGATCGGTGAGAGGTATACCTTCTCACCCCTGATGTTGAACTCCGTCACATCAGTAACCCACTTCTGATTGGGTTTACTGGCCGCAAAGTTACGCTCTAGTAAATTGGGTGCCACCTTACCGATAGTGCCTTTATAGGACTGATAGCGTTTAGGCCTAACAAGGGATTTAAGTCCTAGTTGCCCCATCAGCTTTTGTACAGTCTTGTGGTTTAAGTATTGCTGTTGATTGCGTAGCTCTAGTAGCACTCGCCGATAGCCATAGCGACCCCGATGGGCATTAAAGATCTGGGTGATATGCTCTTTAGCATCCTGATAAGGATCGGCTTTACCACTGGCATCCCGCCAGTAGTAATAGACGCTTCTCGCCATCTTGGCAATCTGGAGTAAATCTAGTAAACGGTAATGCAGCCTTAACTCAGTAATTACTTGGGCTTGCTCTCTTTTACTGCTTTGCTCTGAGCTAAGGCTTCTAACTTTTTTAGGTAAGCACTCTCTGCCTCGGCATACTCTAAGCGTCTTCGCAACTCTGCCGGCGTGAGCTCAGAGATCGGCTTTTTGAGTAATGCTTTGATATTAAATTGAGACATCGGCGGTCGTCCTCTCGGTCGATTGGCAAGGGCTGTAATACCGCCTTCATTGTAGAGTTTTTGCCACTGCAAAATCGTAGTCATACTCCCAATGCCGAAGTGGGCGGCAGCTGGCCTTGCTGATATCTGGTGCGCAGCCATGTGCTGCAGAACTTGGACTTTAAAATCTGGGGAGTAGCGTTGGAAGCTGGGAGTAAGCCCACTATGGCCATGGGCTTGATAGGCCAAGACCCATTTGCGGACATCTGAATGGCTAATCTTAAATAGGTGACCTACCCGCCTAAGACCGCCTGACCTTAGAAACTCTTTAACTACCTTTAGCTTGAACTGCTTGCTGTACTTGCTCATAAAACAAAACCCCCTTGGTTGGACATAATGTCCAACTTTTGGGGGTCAGTTCATCTCGCTGACTTTTTTATTGTGCTGAGTTCTTATTTACAGGGGTAATTATCAGCAAAGAAACGCATTAAAGTTTTAGCTGCTTTCTCTTTATTAAACTGAGGGTTTGTCTTGGTCCATACCAGGAACTTTTGCAAGACCTCATTACGAGTCTCGCTCTTATTTACAAAGCAAATGGCTGGCTTGGCATCTGGACGACGATTCGCCAAGTATCCCTGATAGACTCCTTCGCCAAAGCCAAAACAAAAACTGCGACCTTGATCATCATCAGGATTTTTGCAGAGCTCAACAAATGCAGTAGTACTAGCATCATCCGCTGGGAGATCCTTCTGCGCAAATGCACTTGGAGCAGTGGAAAGGATGGATCCAATAAGTACAAATGTTGCTGTGAATGTTTTCATGATTCTTTTCTCTCAGTAAATGTTAACGCCTAAAACCGCTCATGTGCCCACCGCCAAAGCCACTCATATGGCCACCACCGCCTCCACCGCCACCAAATCCGCCCATATGTCCGCCACCACCACCGGCAAATCCACCCATATGGCCGCCGCCAAATCCTCCATCTCGCCCACCCTCATCAAAGCTACGTGAGCGATCTTGATTACCATCAAAGCGCGCTTGATCTCGCAAAGCGTTTTCTTGAGCGGCCTCGCGATAGATATTGGGATTAGATCTATCCATCTGGGCATCATTGCGCGCTTCTTGATTTAATCGCGCTGCCTGACTTCTTTCTTCAGGAGTTGCATCTTTCTGAAAAGCATTATTAGCGCGCTGACCATCCATTCTGGCCGCCTGCCTCTCCTCTGGAGTAGCTTTATTTTTCCAGTCGTTCAGCAAGCGCTGCTGGTTAGCAACATTTGCTGGTCCGATAATTGCACGAGAGGGTATGCGCCCAGATGCATTGATGTTCGTAGAATTAATCGTGCCATTATTCCAATTGGGTTGCGTCCAAAAATCATCGCCGATCATAAATCCCGCACCAAAAGTCATCAGACCCCAAGATGGGTTGTAGATAGGATACGGAGGGTACTCTGGATATGGCCAGGGCCCATAAACAACTGTGGGGTTATAGGTTGGGATGTAAACTACTTTTGTATTGGCTGGGCTGATCAAGACGTTCCCGTCCGCATCAGCTGTTACGGTAATTTGCTTATTAGTCTTTAGGGTACCGGCCTTAACAGCCATTTTTCTGAGAGCTTGAACTGCTTTCATGGTATCTGCGGCTTGGAGCTTATAAGCATTACCTAAATTCTGGGTCCACTGCAATTTATTGCCCATCATATTGAATGCTTTTGGAAACGACATTAAAGATTTAACACTATCGTTCCAAGATTGGGCCTTGAGTGCATTTTGCAGATCATCACCCGCCAATGAAGCATTGCTAGCTCGCCAATTATGAGCTTCTGCTACCTCTAACGGGTAGGTTGAGGCCAGCAGCATCAGCGACAGCAAAGAATCGGGATACAGCGCAATTGGCGAGACCAATGACTGTAATTGCTCTGAAGAAATAGTTTGCGGGCCAGCGTTGTAGCCGGATCCAGCGTATCCTCCGCCTTGCACATAACCTTGAGGGTAATATCCGCTAGATTGATAAGTATCAGGGCTCATAACGCATCCATTGAGAAGGGATCCAAAAGTGATCATTACTAACGTTAGCAACCTCACTTTCTTACTCAACACAGAAATACTTTGTTGGCTTGTCTGCTTCATATCTGCCTCAGCATTGATCTATATAAATTCAATAACTCACTAGATGCATATTACTTTACAACCTTGCGTTTGATGAGTCCTAACCCGGTCTAAATAAATATCCAGAGCGGGCTTTGTCCCTTTTCCTTGTATACATCATGCCAATACAGGAATATATAGCCCAGATGGCCAAGAATGGATCAAGTAAGTAATCCCAAAGATTAGCTGACTCATGCCAATGGACTGACCAGGCCAGAATGGCGATAGCAATAATCCAGACACCCTTTGTCCAATTCGCCAAGCCGCACAATGCGGCAAAAAATAGAACCGAAACTAAGAATGCAATAGATCCATAACCCCATGCATAAGGGTCAATCATGCCCAAACCCAAGGCAAATGGATAAAAACATAGAGAGATGATTGCCACAAACAATTTGAAAGCAAATGGTACAGGCTTATTGGCGGGCAGCAATGAGCTCCACAACAATAAAGTCAGCACGATGCTCAGATCACCAGTCAAGCCACGCACATAGGCAACTAACGGTAAATTCATACCTAATGGCCAAAACAGAATGTTTCCCATTAGAAGAACTAAAAATACTTTGATGACGAATGGAATAGCGCTTGGAGAAAACTTTTGTAAGATCCAAACTCCAACTACTGCACAAGAAATAGATAATTCAATCGGGGCTGTGATTTGCATAAGCTGATTCATTATTGAGCCTCCGGGCTTGATGCAACGTCGTCGAGCGACTGCGCTTTACTGAAGGCCTGCTTCAACCATGCGCCTGAGAAATAACGATGACGAATCTTCTTGCGATCCCAGGTATACACCAGATGAGCATCATCACCATTAACCGTGATCAAGTAAGGATAAGAGAACTCTTTACGTTGAGCCTCAGGTAAAGCCTCATCGTCCTCCAATACCTCAACGGTTTGCCATTGCTCAGATTTAACATCGCTCATCAATAAGACCAAACGATAGCGCCCATTTTCAATATTGTTTAAAACCAAAATGCGAGCGCCGCTTTTGAGAACAAGCCCAGCAACTGCAGAATTGGGATTGGCAATATCCAAATCTTCTGCCTGCTGCCATGTTTGACCCGCATTTTCTGTATGACTAACCGGGATTTTCTTTGGTAACCCAGAGCTCCGTGTTTGCCGGAAATATGCACTGGCATATTGCGCGTCATTTACAAATACGAGTGGCTGAATCGCACCGCGCCCAGAACTCATACGACGCTTATCAATTACCTGCCCTGCATCCAACCTTAAGAACTCGCCAAAACGCCCTATCCACTCATGATAGGCAGGCAAGCCTAGTAGACCATCGGTGAACATCACATTAGGGGATTTCACGAGAGTGCTTAAATTCAGTAACGGGGAGCTGATGAGGCGTTGCGGCTTACTCCATGTCAAACCTTCATCATCCGAAGTCATTGCAGAAATTGAACTACCCGCCCAACCGCCAATAGAGACGGTGACGAAGAACAATTGCAGACGTCCATCAGCCAATCTGGCTGGCACAGGATTGCCTAACTTAGCGATATAACGTGAAAGCCCCTTCTCCGCACTAATGCGATCCATCACAACAATGGGTGCACTCCAGCTCGAAGACTTGGGGTCGAATACAGAGCTGAAGATCGAAACATCAGCAGCACCTTCGCGACTACCGGCAAACCAAAATGCTCTTACTGCACCATCCTTGAGGGCAATCATGGATGCAGCATGGACTGAGGCAGCGCCAGTATCTGGCAACCAATTTGATTGAGGCGGAGACACGCTATCCTTGATGGAGTCTTTTGTCTTCGTTAACGCAGGCTCGTCAAGCGCTTCGTCTGCCTGAAAGGAAGCAGCAGCAAATGGCGCCCACACTGGGCGACTATCAATATGCAGAAAGCCAATCACTGCAGCAAGCAACAAAAAACAAAGAGCAATGACACGACTCATCTACAAACATCCTTTAAGTTGGATAAATCTGGGGTCGCCACCGGTGTAAAAATCAGGTATTCATTAACAAATAAATATTTACCAATATGCCCCATCAACATTTCCTGAATTTCTTCATTAGAGTGACGGGCCCTCATCTCCATTCTTTGTCCAACAATCTGACAAGAATCACATAGTGCAGGCTGAGTACCCAAAGAAGTGTGCACCGCAACTAGAGGGTAGGCGGATGTCAGAGTTGCGACATCACTAGCATCTTTCGCTAAATAGCCATGCAGCTTTGCACCTGGTAGCAACAATCGATACTCCTCATCCTTGGCTCGATAGTCACAAGGAATCCAAACATCCCTGCCTGCCAACCGAGCAATCGTTTCTACCGAGTAGCGCCCTAAGCGCCCTTCTAATGGAGCAAGACTACTAGTCAACCCGCAATAAACCAAAAAGCAGGCTGCCAAAGAAATGGTTTTAGTGAAACGCCGATTCAGCAAGCCAAGCAAGACCAGCAATATTCCTGCCGCCATGAGAATCCAATGATAATAGGAGTAAGTCCATGCGCCAGCATCACCCATAAATTGTGAGAACTGAAGATTGATACCAATCCATAGCAAGAGCGATAACACCAGTAATTGCAAGAGCAAGGCAATGCGGAAGCCCCATAAAGGCAACTTATCCCAATATAAGGCAATCAGCGCCGCAAAGGCTGGCATCACTGGCAAAAGATAACGACCTGAACGCTGACTAGGTAAGCTGAACACAATAAAGAACGCTGCTATCAAAAGCAGTAATAGCACCTCTTCTAAATTCAGAAAGCGACGTGTACGCCAGCATTGCATCAAACTTGATATCAATACAAAGCTAAATAAGCCTGCATTAGCAATCGTCGTCAAAATTAAAAGCCAAATGCTATCTCCACCGCGCAGCAAATCCATAAAATAACTAGACTGACGAGCGGCAAACTTACCGGCATTCTCGCCCAGTACAAATTCGCTCCAAACAGCTTCTGGATATGGGTCCATGGCAAACCACAAGGCAAATACGCCGAGGGCAAGTACAGTAATCAGGATCAACTTATATAGGTCGCGGATGAGTACCTGAGGAATACTCCACTGCCGCCAGCGCCAGAAATAGAGCCCCAAAGCAAAATTAGCAGGAACGATGTAGGCAAAAGATTTTGCAAATAGCGCAAGACCAAAACACACCCCCGCCATCAATGGGAAAAAGAATTTAGATTCAAATGCACTTTTACCCCAATACAAAATCGCCATAAATGGTAGCGATACCCAAAATACTTCTGGGGGGTCCGCTAAGAATGGTCGACCGTAGCGATAGGTTGCAAAAAAGGAGAGCCATACTAATGATGCCAATATTCCAGTTTGCGTTTTGCCACTGAAACGTCGGACTGCTAAAAATAAGAAAAATGCCGTTAGTGCGGTATATAAAACACTAGGCCAACGCAAATTTGCCAAACTCCATTCGCTTGCCCAATGCGTACTAGCAATACCCTGCCAAAATATCAGTGGCGGCTTAGTGTTTTTAATGCCATCCATTTCAGACTGCAGTGGCAGCCATTGGGCCGAGTCCGCCGTCATGCGCACAATATGCATATAGGGATACTCATCACCGTTTTTTGGCGCAAATCGGCTATCCAAACCATAAAGGTAGGTAAATACACCTAAAAGGAGTATCAATAAGGCGGAACGGTAAGAAAATGAAATTCTCATACCCGTAGTTTATAGGGCTTATAGGAAATTCCAACAAAATACATCAGGCCCGCATTTTCGAATGAGTTTATGAAAAATGAATCTGAGGTAAGCGCTACTTTTTATGGATTTCTTGATTAAGATACTCATAAAGCAATACACCTATAAGTCAAAAAAATAATTCGAATGGAGAAAGGCCGCATGCGAGCACTGTTTTCAAGACCCGGAATCGTAGTATCGACATATATTGGATTGTGTCTATGGAGCAGTCTTTCTTTAGCGCAAAATCCAGATGCAAGCAATTTATATAAACGTAGTCTTGCAGCAAACTGCGCAAATTGTCATGGCACTGACGGAAACGGTGTTGTTGATGGCAACATCCCACTCATCAACAATCTTACTCACGCGCAAATATTAGAAAAATTGATGGCTTATAAATCTGGGTCATTGGACGGCACTATCATGCCGCAGCTTACCAAAGGCTATACCGAAGAACAGCTTAATACCATCGCCAATCAACTTGGCAAGAACTAACAAGGAAGCCCACCATGGATCGTCGACACTTTATAGGTCAGAGCACCGCCGCACTTGGTTTGCTGGCAGGCTTTTCTGGTCAAGCCCACGCTAATTTACAAAAGGCAGAAATCCTTGTGATTGGCGGAGGATATGGTGGCGCTACCGCTGCTAAATATTTACGCTTGTTCTCTAACAACACTGCTAAGGTGACATTGATTGAGCCTAATGCAGCCTTTGTTTCCTGCCCACTATCTAATTTAGTTGTAGGTGGCTCACGCACAATATCTGAAATCACGACCCCTTATGACAATCTGAGTAAGCGTCATGGCGTGAAGATCATTCAGGACAACGTCTCCAGCATCGACCCCGATAAAAAAACAGTCAAGCTTGCCTCTGGGAAAACCTTACGCTATGACAAAGCGATCGTTTCACCCGGTGTTGCCTTAATGATGAACAGTATTGAAGGACTGGCTCAAGCCAATACAGCAGGCGTTACCCTCCAGGCCTGGAAAGCAGGCCCCGAAACAGTAGCCCTACACAATCAACTGGCAGCAATGCGCGATGGTGGCACCTTCGCAATCAGCATTCCAGAAGCCCCTTATCGCTGCCCTCCAGGACCTTACGAGCGAGCCTGCCAGGTAGCAAACTATCTTAAGCACCATAAGCCTAAGTCTAAAGTTCTCATTTTGGATGCTAACCAAGATGTCACTTCAAAAGGTGCGCTCTTTAAGAGGGTGTGGGCAGAACAGTACCCAGGATTGATTGAGTATTTGCCCAAATACAATGTCACCGCCGTGGATGCAAAAACAAAAACTTTGAAATTTGAAGTGCAAGAAGATATTAAAGCAGATGTTTTAAATCTTCTACCGGCGATGAGCGCCGGTGAGATTGCCGTCAAAACTGGGTTAGCAAATGCTAACGGCCGCTGGGTTAATGTGAATTATCTCAACTTTGAATCTACTGCACAAAAAGACATTCATGTCTTGGGTGACTCGATTCAAGTAGCGCCAGCAATGCCTAAGTCAGGGCACATGGCCAATCAACATGCCAAAGTGGCGGCTGCCGCGATTGTGGCTGAACTCAGTAACTGGGAAGTTAATCCAGCGCCAGTAGTGAACAATACTTGCTACAGTTTTGTGAACGAACGAGAAGTAATTCACGTGGCTAGCGTTCATCAATACAGTGCCGCTAAGAAAACTTTTGAGCCTGTTCATGGTGCAGGCGGACTATCTCCGGCACCCTCAACTCTTGAAGGGGTATATGCCTGGGGCTGGGCTCATAATATTTGGGCGGACAGCCTGGGTTGATCTAAGTCAATACTTCCAAAAAAAGGGGGCTTGGCGCCTCTTTTTTTGTTTACATGGCTGCATAGATACCTATACTAAACAAAACAGATTAAAAAACTCGGAGGCTTAATGAATATGACCCCTACCTCACCAAAAGATGCATCCAAATTAGAAGATGCCATTGAAAGATGGACCGTTCCCATTGGAAACTTATTTGTCTCTTTATTTCATCGGATTGCATTATTTGGAATCGGTGCCGCAACCGTTTGGTCAGCAGCTGTTGCATTCCTGGGTATGGTTAATAAAGGATCGGCTTCAATCGAAGACCTGCTCTTGCTATTTATCTATCTCGAAATTGGCGCCATGGTCGGGATTTATTTCAAAACCAATCATATGCCAGTTCGCTTTTTGATTTATGTAGCGATTACTGCGGTAACTCGTCTCATCATTGACTTAGTTAACACCAAGCACGAGGCTGATATGGCCATCCTCTTTATGGGGCTTACCATTCTCATTTTGGCTCTGGCTAATGCAGTCGTTCGTTACGCTTCATTTAAATTCCCCAGCAGAAATGGTGATAGCGAATAAAGCCCTATAAGTCAGGATCAATGCCTTCATCAAATTGATAGGGGTGTACGCCCCTATTCAAGCAATTACGCACGTAATCAATGCTAGCTCGCAAGGCATAGTAGTCGCCAGACAGGCGCTTAGAAACTTTAATATTTAAAGCTTGATACTCAAGTAAATTAAGCCTCTTTAGATATTCATCCCGCTGTTGATCGTCAAACCCATTCAGTAATTCTTGCTCCAAGGATTTTAAAGAACCATATAAGCGATTGATCTTATTTTGCATGCGCTTAGCGCGATATCCTGGCAGAGCCTGTAAAAGCGGATAGCTCAATACACAGAAGGGCAGGAATACAAAAATGAGGCGATTAATAAGCTCGGCCACCCAGAACGGGAAATAGGCTACCAATAAGGGGTAATTATTTTTCTCATAATGAATTGCGACGGGACTTTCAGGCAACATGGAATCTTTAAAGGATGGAAACTCTCCGCGCTCAGCAAAGAAAGATTCTTTGCCATTAATCTGTCTGGCAGCTTCTAAAAATAGAAATTGAATCGCCGGATGCATGCGATCATCAATCAATAGATTTGTTGTTGTTGCCAACAGCTTCATATCCGTTGGTGGAAAGTTGCGTGGCAAATTAAAAGCCCCTTGGGGGACATCCAAAATATTGAGATAAGGCATTAATTTGACATAGGCTGCTGCACGTTTAAAAGTGACTAAATGCAATGACTTATCGTTTAACAAGGTCTGTACATTGGGAGCATCATAGGAATCCACAATAAAGGCTCCATCTATCTCGCCCGCCTGGAGCGCCTTCACCGCATCATGTCCAGCAAGATTGAGAATTTGTACCCCTTTTTTATAGCCTGCGGCCTTCAGTATTTTGGTTGACTGAGCGTAGGTACCGCTGCCCTCAATTCCCACAGAAATCTTTTTATTGGCAAAATGTTGAAATACGACGCCAACTGAATCGGACTCGGTAGACTTTAGCTCCGAACCTCGATAAAAAAACCAAATAGGATCATAGGCAATTGCACCCAAGGACTGAATACCAGTTACTTCCTTGGTGTGGTCTACTCCAGCCTGAACAAAAGCAACTTGTACGGGGTCATCACGATCTGCTAAGCGATCAATGTTTTCTTGCGCGCCTGTTGTGGCTACCAACTCTAAAGTAATACCCTTTGCCTTGAAAAACTCTACATACTTTTTCCCAAGAGCTTCGTATGAACCGCCTGATGATCCGGTGGCCATAAGGACATGTCTTGGGGGCGGTGGATCCGCATACAACCAGATGCCCATCAGTATTGCCAGCAAGAGAATAAGGAGCGGCCAAGCCTCCTGTAGGAACTGGGTAAAGTCATCCCACTTCTCCCGAACGCTCTCAGAAAGCCCTAGATACGTTTCTTGAATGTCTTGTTTAAAGCTTCCCATTTGCTACCGATCGACAAATATCATTAAAGCTAATGATAATAGGCTTATTCTGAATCCTTCAACTAGTCCTTTAACGCCCTAAAACATGATAAATCTTAGAAAATCCCAGGATCGTGGCTATGCTGACCATGGCTGGCTTAAAAGCTTTCACTCCTTCTCATTTGCGGGCTACCATGACCCCCGCTTTATGGGCTGGGGGAATCTGCGCGTCATTAATGAAGATCGCGTAGCTGCAGGAATGGGTTTTGGCAAGCATAGCCATCGCAATATGGAAATCATCAGTTACGTACTATCTGGAGAGTTGGCGCACGAAGATAGTATGGGCAATATCAAAGGAATCCCACCGGGGGATGTCCAACGCATGAGCGCCGGTAGTGGAGTTACTCATAGCGAGTTCAATCACGCCAGAGATCAAACTACTCATTTTTTACAGATCTGGATAGAGCCCAATGTATTAGAAATTGAGCCGAGCTATGAACAAAAATCCATTCCAGAAATAGAAAAAGATGGCAAGTTGCGCATCATTGCCTCCCCTACCGGAACTGATGGTGCTGTGAAAATTAATGCAGATGCCAAGGTATATGCTGGGCTCTTTGATCAGGGTCAATCATTCGAGCTAGCATTAGACCCCAATAGAAAGTTCTACGTTCACCTTATTCGTGGTTCACTTGATGTGAATGGCCACGTTTTAAATGGCGGTGATGCCCTCCTAATGCAGGAGGAAAACCAACTAGCACTCTCTGATGGAAAAAGCGCCGAAGTCTTGGTATTCGACCTCAGCGCTTAGCGTATTTCTGAAGCGCCAGAGTTAATCTAACTTAATTTTGGCCTTTTCAATCACCGTTTTCCAGCGAGCAATGTCTGAAAAATACAGGTCCGAGAATTGCTGAGTATTCATCGGGGCAATTTGTACTCCAGCCTTTTGAAAGCGGTCCTTCATCTCAGGGGTTTCTAGGATCTTCAAAATAGAGTTATTTAACTCCTTGATGATTCCTTGAGGCGTTTTGGCAGGAACAAATACTCCCTGCCACAAAGCCATCTCGTAACCCTTAACGCCCGCCTCTTGAATCGTTAATAATTCTGGGGCGCCACTAAAACGATTTTTACTGGTGACAGCCAATGCCCTTACCTTGTCGCCTTTATACAAAGGGAGGCCTACTGGCATGCCTGCGAAATAAAAGTCGATCTGCCCGCCCATTAAGTCTGTAGCAGCGGGTGAGCCACCCTTATAGGGAATATGAATCGCTTGTAATCCAGTAGTGGCTAAAAATAATTCGCCAGCCATATGATCGGAGTTACCAATTCCTGAAGAGCCAAAACTCAATTTACCTGGCTCGGCCTTAAGCATTGCTATTAAATCTGCAACACTCTTGGCTGGTGAGTTGTTATTGACAATCAGAATATGAGGAGTTGCCGCGACCCCAACGACCGGCAATAAATCTTTTTGGCCATTGAACGGCAGTTTTGGATTGGCTGCCACATTAATAGCCAGGCCATTTTGTGCGAACAAGATGGTGTAGCCATCAGGGGCGCTTTTTGCCACCGCATCTGCTGCTAGGCTTCCTGCTGCGCCGCCACGATTCTCAACAATAATGGGCTGCTTTAAAGCAAGACTGAGATCATTGGCAATCATCCTGCCGACAATATCAGTAGAGCTTCCTGGCGCATAGCCAATCATCATTTTGATGGGTTTATCTGGGTAGGCAGCCCAGGCTGCCCCTACAAATACTGGAACAACCGCCGGAACAACTACCGCACTTATTACTATGTTTTTTATTAGTTTTTTAAACATATGTCTCCTCCAGTAATTTAGTATTTTTTTAAAACGTTAAAGCGGGGATGCCGCATTCCTGAGCGCAAGCATTCAATGCCTCTAGCAGCTCGGGCGAGACAGGGATACCCCTTTCACCTCTCTCTGCCATTGTTTTTGCTGCGCCTTCACCTGGCACACGAATATCTTTAACGCCAGGCAATGTTGATGAATTTTTCAAATCATTCACTAAAGCAATTACCCTGTTAATAAACTCTTCCGTGTTTCCAAACGCACTTGGATCGACTGCAATAATCGTTTGCCCCGTGTTTGTAACCAAGTCATGGTGAGCATTGAAATCAATTGTTCCTTTGCCAACTGCTGCATTATTAAGTGCGCCTGCAAGCAAGCCAATCATGACTGCTAAGCCATAACCCTTATATCCACCAATGGGCAATAAGGATCCTTCGGCAGATTTTTTAGGGTCTGTAATTGGCTTACCCTGGCGATCAATCATCCAATCATCTGGAATGGACTCCCCCTTTTGCGCAGCTACTTTTACTTTGCCGTAGGCCGCTACAGTAGTTGCAATATCCAAAAGCACTGTTGGCCCATCGCCTGCTGGAACTGCAATTGCAATTGGGTTGGTTGATAACAATAAGTCAATGCCGCCCCATGGCGCCATATGATTTGCATTACCAACAGCCATATAAATACCGATATAACCCTGCTCCGCTAACTTACGAACATATACCGAAGCAGCTCCTGAATGATTGCCGTAATGACTACCAATCCAACATACGCTGTGCTGCTTCACTTTTTCGATAGCGAGGTCTACAGCTCTATTCATCACCAAATGCCCTAAGGCATTGTCACCATTAATCAACGCAGTTGCACCCTGCTCGCGCTCAATATGAATATTGGGATTTAAATTCACGCCACCAGCCCGAATTCTTTTTAAATAAGCTGGCAAACGGAAAATGCCATGACCATCCGCGCCAACGAGATCAGACTGCACCATCAGACTGGCAATGATGTCTGCATCACTTACGGGAACTTTCTCTGCTTGAAGTGCGCTCGAGATAAAACGCTCTGCATCAGTTATAGATAAATAGTTCATTGTGATTTAAGCCTCTGAGCTCGCTTTAAATTCCATGCTGTAAACATATTTTTTCTCCGGATGATGCGTTACCGTCACTTCAAATAATTTATCCTGATCATCAAAATAGCGGCGAATAATGACCAGACATGCAGTGTCAGGCTTGATGTGGAGTTTTCCCGCAATTTCTGGCGACACTTGAGAGGCATATACATCTACCTCCGCCCTCTCGATACGGGCGCCATATTTTTCCTCAATCTGCTCGTACACCATTACCTGGGTATGTTCTGGATCTTTTGTCAACGAAGCAAACTGGGGCAATATATAAATATCCGTCCAGGCAATGACCTCCTCTGCCTGTTGACGCTTTCGAATTCCGCCAATGTGATACCAAGATGATCCAATCGGTGCGCCAACAATCTGACTTAGAGACTTATCTAGCTCAATGAATTCTTCGACTATGTTCTGACGATAGGTATCCCGTGAATAACTCAGAATATCAATTGGAGAGTTATAGCTTTGGGTGAAACGGCGTAAGCGCTGTCTAGACACCACTTTTGTAGGCGCGCCTTGATGGCGATAAATAAGGCCATTAGCCTCTAGAATTTGCAATGCATGCCGCAATGTATGCCGACTAGACTGAAAATCCCGACAAAGATCCGCCTCGGCAGGCAAGACGGATCCCACTGGCCAATCACCGTTATAAATACGCTGCTCTAGCGTTTTGGCTAGAGACTTATATAACGGTGATCGTTCACTCAATTTAAGAAAGTCCAAACATTTTTTTACCAGCAACTGGCAGACGTGCTTTCAGAATATCGCCAGATAAAGACTCGGTAATGTAGAGATCTTTTCCGTCTGCCCCACCAAAACACATATTAGCCAAATGATGGTGATGTGGGTTCTCAGAGTAGATCAAGTGGGTTGGCAGCATATTGTTATCAAATCTCCAGATTCCAATACCAAGGTGACATACCAACAAACCATTTTCTGAGTCCATTTCAATACCATCTGGACCCGCAACGCCACCTGTTAACTGTATCGCTACACCTGTCTTGGAAACGGAGCCGTCAGCCATCAAAGGCAATCTCCAAATTTGCTGAGATCTAGTGGCCGCTACGAATACATGCTTTTCTTGAGTATTCAAAGTAATGCCGTTTGGGCTTGGCACATTAAGCGCCAAACGATCCAGTTGCCCATTGGCACGCAATCTAAACACGCGACCAGTTGGGTCAGCAATACCGGTCTGACCTTGATCTGTGAAATACAAATCGCCATTCGAGGCAAAGTGTAGATCGTTCAAACCTTTAAAGTTTTCGCTATACATTGATCCTAAGATAGTTTCAATTTTTCCAGTCTTTGGATCTAGTGCCAACAACCCTGCTTTGTAGTCACAAATAAAAGCGCGCCCATCTTTATGAAATTTCATGCCGTTTGGCCAACCATCATATTGAGTAATCAGCTCCCACTCACCCTTGGTGTCAATGCGGAAAATGCGACCAAAGGGAATATCGACAAACCACAAATTGCCTTCACGATCGAATGAAGGCCCCTCTAAAAAGCACTCAACCTCTGCACCTTGACGATTAGGATCGGACCATCCAGTACGGGATTTTTTGCGAAACTTCTCTGGCATGGTTGAAAACACTTCCGTTTTAATTTTCTCAACGGGCTGGAAAGGGTTATGCATCGTCATGGGGAGATCTCCTAGGGTAAGTTATACGGATAAGTACGTTTTATTATTAAACAATTAAACCATAAATAATGATAACCTTAAGTTGTTGTTGATCAAAATTAATTTAAGCTGTTTATAACTTAACCGAATAAGTTGAAAAATATGAAATCTGTAGCTGTTATTGGAACCGGAATCATGGGCGCTGGCATTGCAGCTGGATTTATTGCTCAAAACATACCCGTAGTCATATTGGGCAGAACAAAAGATAAGGCTGACGCTTGCTTGGACAAAGCCATCAGCCTTGCAAAAAAAATAGGTATGGTTGGAGACAACGCCACTAAAGATGACGCTGACATTAAGAAGCAGCAATTCATTGGCGTCCTAGAGGATTGGCAGGACTGGAATCAATTCTCCTGGGTGATTGAGACTGTTGCCGAGAACTTAGAACTAAAACAAAAAGTTTTCCAATACCTTGATCAAGTAGTGCCAGCAGACATTCCTATTGGCAGCAATAGCTCAGGCTTCCCCATCAGTAAAATTGCAGAAGGCCTCAAAAGCGCAAACCGTATGATGGGTGCGCACTATTTCATGCCTGCAGAAGTTGTTCCTCTGGTTGAAATTGTTATGGGACAAAAAACAGAGCTTAAATATGCGGAGCAAGCTTGCGAACTGTATAGGGCTATTGAAAAGAAGCCTGTCCTGGTAAAGAAGGATATTCCTGGATTTTTAGCGAACCGTATTCAACATGCCTTGATGAGAGAGGCACTCTCGCTCGTTCAAGAAGGGATTGCTACGCCAGCCGATATTGATGATGCCGTGAGATATAGCTTTGGCTTCCGTTATGCCGCTGTAGGCCCAATGACACAAAAAGAAATTTCAGGCTGGGATGGAATGGCGAATGCCGCTAAGGAGATTTATCCTTCACTCTCCAATATCACTGCCCTGCCTCCAAAAGTAGTTCAACTTATGGCCGATGGGAAAACAGGCATGAAAGCTGGGGAAGGATTTAGAAAGTGGACCCCAGAAGAAATCAAAACTGTTTCCGACTCCTACTCTCGCAGGCTGAAGGCGGCTTTTGACGTTCTCAATATTGAATGATTGGGCAACCTTGAGCTACAGCATCTTTCACACGATCAAGGTTGGGAGTAATCCCGACGCCAATAGAGCCCAATTGAGCAACATCAAGATGGCCACGCGTTGCCGTTAATGGACGATCGCAGATATCAAAGCGTAGATATTGATTTGACATGCTAAATCCCCAAGGCACATCTCCTATTGCAAAACCGATGGATGCTGTTGCAGCCCCCGCTAGAGATGTTTCTGCTACTTTGCAAGCTAAGTTGAGCTTTAGATTATTTGCTCGCAAGGTTTGTGCACTTTTGCAGGCCGCCATTACACCGCCAGTTTTAATGAGTTTTAGACTGGCGCCATCAAGGGCCTTAGCCTTCACAAATTCCTCTATCTCATCTGTGCCATGGATAGATTCATCTAAGCCAATTGGAATTGGAGATTGCTGCTTGAGCAAGACGAAATCAGCCATTGCAGAATCTGCGTTAATTAGCTGCTCAGCAAATGACAGCTTGCACGCCTGCTTTGAGGTGCAAAACTGTATAGCCCCTTCTAATGACATGGCACCGTTAGCATCTACCGAAATGACGTCACCCTCTAGCAGATCTGAGAGCACCTTGACTCGACGTAAATCCTCCTCAACCGATAAAGAGCCAATCTTTATTTTCCAATGTTTAAATCCTGCTTCGCGAAATAATTTAGCGTCAGCGATTTCTTTTTCTAGTGAACCGCCAAGCATGCGCAGCAAGGGAATCTCGGCCACTTCCGGTGAAGCAACACCTACAACAAATGAGCGCAAATATTTCCATAGCGCGATCGAATTTTTCTGTGTATACAGATCAAGTAATGCCATCTCCAAACAAGACTTAGCTGATGGATTGCCATACAAAATTGCATCAAACAGTTTAGAAAAATCCTTAGGATCGCCCCACTCAATTCCACGTGCTTTTTCTACCAAATACTTTACGCTCGCTAATAGGCTCTCGAGAGTCTCACCAGTCATGAGGGGTGCAACAGATGCCTCACCCCAACCTTGGCGACCCTCTTCATCAGTGAGGCAAAGCAATACAGTTTTGGCATCCACAATCACTTCTTTAGCCATCTTGATTGGCTCAATGAGTGGAATTGAAAGCGGGAAGATGGTTGCCTGAGTGATTTTCATTTTTTTACACAACATTTAAATAAGAATAAACAATAAGAATACGGAGAACATTACATGAGAAAAATCTTTATTGCATTATCGCTAGTTAGCATTGGCTTTACCAATAGCATACAGGCGCAGAGCTATCCCACTCAACCCATCAAGCTAATCGTTCCATTTGCTGCGGGTGGGCCTTCTGATGTTTTGGCGAGAGGTTTTACTCCCAAACTTGGCGAAAACCTTGGTCAACCAATCATTATTGAAAACAAGCCGGGCGCAGGCGCTAATATTGCCGCTGAGTATGCAGCCAACTCCAAACCCGATGGCTACACCCTTTTTCTGATGATGGTAGGCACCCAAGCGATTAACGAAACGCTTTACAAAAAACTGAACTACAACCTCGTTAAAGATTTTGCTCCTGTCAGCTTGGTCGCATCTTCATCGCTATTATTTGTAGCTAACCCATCGGCACCTTTCAAAACAATTCCAGAACTCATTGCCTACGCGAAAGCCAACCCTAATAAGGTTAGCTTTGCCTCATCAGGTGCTGGGACACCACTTCACCTAGGTGGTGAACTGTTTAATACGCAAGCGGGAACTGATATTCTGCATGTGCCTTATAAGGGTGCCGCACCAGCATTAACTGATGTACTTGGTGGTCAAATTGAAACTGCGCTTGTCGGTACTCCTGCAGCTTTACCCTATGTGCGTTCTGGAAAATTGATCCCACTAGGAATTACCAGCCTTAAACGCTCTCCAAGCGCCCCTGAAATTCCGGCGATCTCAGAGTACATCCCTAAATTTGAAGTTGAGCTTGTATACGCAATCGTCGCACCAGCAAAGACACCAAAAGTGATTATCGATAAACTGAATGCACAACTCATCAGCGTGCTTAACAATCCAGAAATCAAAGCGCAAATCAATGGCAAGGGCTTTGAAGTGGTCACCAGTACCCCAAACTATTTGGGTGACTACATTAAGTCCGAAGTGGCTAAGTGGGCCCCTATTGTTAAGAAATCTGGCGCAACTGCTGAATAAATAAACTATTGAATCGAAAGAAACCTATGATTGAAATCTCTGAAAAAAAACTAGCTGGTCCTATTATTCGTCTGCATCCTAATGACAATATTGTGGTCGCCCGGGTTGATGTTGGAATTGGCGCTGAAGTTCCTAGTGAGAATTTTACAAGTCGCAGCCAAGTGCCTGCTGGCTACAAGATTGCCACCAAAAAGATCCTCAAGGGCGAGCCAATTCTGAAATACAACGTGACGGTAGGCTTTGCTAATACAGACATCGAACCCGGCACGATGGTGCATAGTCACAATACTGAGTTTCGCGAGTTTGATCGTGACTACGCTTATGCAAGCGAATATAAGCCGACCCAATTGTTGCCCGAAGCTCAACGAGCTACCTTCCAGGGCTATGTCAGACCCAATGGAAAAGTAGGAACACGTAATTTCATCGGCATTCTATCGACAGTAAACTGTTCGGCAACCGTTGTGAACAAAATTGCAGCTTGGTTTACCCCCGAAAGATTGAGAGATTTTCCCAATGTAGACGGAGTCGTGGCGTTTAGTCATGACATCGGTTGCGGTATGGAAATGAGTGGTGAGCCAATGCAATTGCTTCGCCGTACTATGGCTGGATATGCTCGTCACCCTAACCTAGCAGCCGCTCTGATTGTGGGTCTCGGTTGTGAGCGTAATCAACTCAAAGGCTTGATGGAGCAAGAAGACCTGGCCGAAGGAAATACTCTGCATACCTTCATCATGCAAGAATCGGGTGGCACGCGCAAAACTATTGAGGCTGGTATCGAAGCTGTCAAAGCACTTCTACCTGCAGCTAATCAAGCAAAACGGGAAACAGTGTCAGCAAGTCACCTGACTGTTGGCTTGCAGTGTGGCGGTTCCGATGGCTTTTCTTCAATCACAGCCAATCCAGCACTAGGTGCAGCGATTGATATTTTGTCCCGTCATGGTGGCACTGGCATTCTTTCAGAAACACCAGAGATTTATGGCGTGGAACATACCCTCACCCGTCGCGCTGTTAGCAAAGAAGTGGGTGAAAAGCTCATTAAACGAATTCGCTGGTGGAAAGATGAATACTCTGTTGGTAGAGATGTGCAAATTAACGGACAAGTAAGTCCCGGCAATCAAATTGGTGGTCTCGCTAATATTTTTGAGAAATCTCTAGGATCCTCCATGAAAGGCGGCACTGGTCCTCTAATGGAAGTCTATAAGTATGCAGAGCCAGTGAGCACCAAAGGCTTCGTATTTATGGATACTCCGGGGTTTGATCCTGTATCGGCCACCGGCCAGATTGCTGGAGGCGCCAACCTGATTGCCTTTACTACCGGCCGCGGGTCTATGTTTGGCTCTAAGCCTGCGCCCTGTATCAAACTAGCCACTAATACGCCAATGTACCAGCGCCTTACTGAAGATATGGACATTAATTGCGGTGAGATTTTGGATGGCACCGTCTCCGTTCAGGAAATGGGACAACGGATATTTGAGTTATTTCTGCGTACCGCCTCCGGGGAGGCCTCCAAAAGCGAACTTCTTGGCCTGGGAGACTATGAATTTGTTCCATGGCAAATTGGTGTAATGAGCTAAGAGAACTGTAGAATCAATCCTATTAGCTTAACCCAGGCAGAAACCGAACTGAAACAGGCTTATGAAATTTAGGGATTACTACGAAACTCTTGGCGTAGCTCGTGGCGCCACTGAAGCTGAGATTAAATCAGCCTATCGCAAGATGGCGCGCAAGTTCCATCCAGATGTTAATAAAGAACCTGGTGCTGAAGAGCAGTTCAAGCAAATCGGCGAAGCTTATGCCGTATTAAAGGACACTGAGAAACGCGCAGCCTACGATCGCTTTGGCGAGAACTGGAAAAACGGCCAAGACTTTACCCCTCCGCCAAATTGGAATGAAGGCTTTGAATATTCTGATGACGGTTTTGGTGGTGGTCATCCAGGTTATGGTGGTGGCTTTGAAGGTGATCAGAGTGAATTCTTCGAATCTCTGTTCGGTCGCGGAAAACATCGCCAAGGTGGTCGTGGTGGCAATCCTCGCCAGGGTATGAATTTCAAAGGCCAAGATCATCACGCCAAAATTTTGATTGATCTCGCTGATGCCTATAACGGAGCTAAGCGCACTATTGCATTGCATATGCCCGTGCAAGATGCGAGCGGCCACGTCAGCACCCAAGAACGCAAGTTAGATGTCAGTATTCCTAAAGGCATTAAGGCCGGACAAAATTTGAGACTCTCCGGACAAGGTGGTCCTGGTGTTGGCGAGGGCCCTGCTGGTGACCTCTATCTCGAAATTGAATTTCATCCTAACGCCATTTATCGCGTAGAAGGCAAAGATGTCTTCATTGATATTCCTTTGGCACCGTGGGAAGCGGCACTGGGTACTACCGTCAACGTCCCCACTCCTGCAGGCAGCACTTTAGAATTGAAGATCCCCGCAGGAACTGTTGCTGGTCGAAAAATGCGCCTTAAAGGTAAAGGCATACCAAGTTCAGAGCCAGGTGATTTATATGCGGTACCTTCTATCGCCTTGCCTCCTGCTGATACTGAATCACAAAAAGAAGCCTATCAAACCTTTGAGAAGGCTTTTGATTTCAACCCTAGAACACACTTGAAGGGATGATTGATATGACACAAACTAATATCACTTGGATTGAGGGTGCTGTTGTAGAGAATGAGGTGCACATGACCATTGTGGAGCTCTCCCATGCATCCCGCACACCAGAAGATCTCATCATGACTTGGGTATCCGAAGGTGTTTTAAGTCCAGCTGGCTCTTCACCTCAGGATTGGCGCTTTAGTGGCGACTCTTTGCGAAGAGCAAAAACCGCAGCGCACCTCACCCATGATCTCGAATTAAATGTGCCTGGGGTTGCCTTGGCGCTGGACCTGCTTGATGAAATCGCCCAGTTGCGCGCTCGTTTACCGCGCGACTAGGCTATAGCACTAAGACTCTGAACGACTCAATAGCTGCTCCCAGCGTTGCAGCTTTTGATCTAAGTCAGCAGTGATTTCACTCAAGCGCGCTTGCATGCTCGCTGCCAACTCAGGTTCATTTTTATAGAGATCGGGATTGCTCATGGCAATACCAATATCAGCTTGCTCAGTTTCCAATGTCTCGATCTGTAATGGCAAAACCTCCAGTTCTTGGCGCTCTTTGCCATTGAGTTTCTGAACTCCACTTTTAGCTACAGGCTTAACTTCTGCCTTAACTTCTACCTTTGCCTCTGCTTTGACCTCAAGCTTATCTACAGATTTTGTGTTGGCATTGCCATTGGCAGCACGAATTTTGTCTGAGCGCGCTTTCTGGATTTTCCAATCCTCATAACCCCCTTCGTACTCACGCCAGAAGCCATCACCCTCGTTGGCAATAATGCTAGTAACAACGTTATCTAGGAAGTAACGATCATGACTGACCAAGAAGACCGTGCCCTTATAGTCTTGCAAGAGTTGCTCAAGCAAATCTAAAGTATCAATATCTAAGTCGTTAGTTGGTTCATCCAAGACCAAGACGTTTGCAGGCCGCGCAAATAGGCGTGCTAGTAATAAACGATTACGCTCACCGCCTGACAAAGTACTTACCGGGGAATTAGTTCTCTCAGGAGCAAATAAGAAATCACTCAGGTAACTCTTAACGTGCTTTTTATTGCCATTGATTTCTATCCACTCACTACCTGGGCTAATGTAATCTTCCAGTGAAGCGTTCAGATCTAACCCTTCGCGCATTTGGTCGAAGTAAGCCACCTCAATACGTGTACCCATAGTTGCAGTGCCGGAGTCTGGCGCAATAGTTCCCAAAATCAATTTGAGCAAAGTTGTTTTGCCTGCACCATTAGGACCCAGCAAACCAACCTTATCACCGCGCAAAATCGTTGCCGTGAAATCTTTCACAATCGGACGATCATAGGTTTTGCTAACGTTTTGAAGATCAGCCACAATCTTGCCGCTTCGATCTCCAGCAGAAACAGCCAACTTCACCTGCCCCATCGCATCTCTGCGTTCGGCACGGCTACTCCGTAATTTTTCTAAACGGGCAATTCGGGCAACGCTTCGAGTGCGGCGTGCCTCAACCCCTTTACGAATCCAGACCTCTTCTTGTGCCAATAATTTATCAGCACGAGCATTAGCTAAAGATTCAGAATTTAGTTCTTGTTCTTTTAAAACTTCATATTGCGTAAAGTTACCAGGGTAACTGCGCAAAATACCGCGATCGAGCTCAACAATCTGGGTGCAGACGTTATCCAAGAAGGCGCGATCATGGGTAATCAAAATTACTGAGCCTTGATACTCTTTGAGCAATTCCTCTAACCATGCAATCGAATCTAAATCCAAATGGTTGGTTGGCTCATCAAGTAGCAGCACGTCAGGCATCTCAACTAAAGCACGCGCTAAGGCAACCCGCTTCTTAGTACCGCCAGAAAGTGTATTGATTTTGAGATCAGCCTCTAAATGCAAACGATCTAATGTCTCATGAACACGTTGCTCCCAATTCCAACCACTCAAAGCCTCTAATTGCGACTGCACTTCGTCAAGTCGATCATGGGAAGCATCATCCCACTCACCAACGCTGAGAGCCTCATATTCCTCGCGCAAGGCCTTAGCTTGAGCAACGCCTTTGGATACTGACTCGAAGATAGTCTCTTCCGCCTCAAATATAGGCTCTTGAGGAACATAAGCAATTCTGAGGCCTTGCTGATATTGCAACAGGCCATCATCCATTTTTTCTATACCGGCCAATATCTTCAACAAGGAAGATTTACCAGTGCCATTGCGGCCAATTAAGCCAACACGTTCACCGGATTCCAGTGAAAAAGCGGTGTTTGCGAGGAGGTCAACGTGGCCAAAAGCCAGTTTTGCATCAGTGAGTACGATTAAAGCCATGGCGACATTATCGTCACTTCCCTAAAAGAGGAGATATTTCCACTTATTTCTGCGAGACTAGCTACTTATGGTCTGTAAATTAACCCCCTCTGCGCCCCGCCTGATCCTCTTTGCAGGACATGCCGGCACAGGAAAGTCGACTCTAGCCAAAAAGGCTTTACCTCTGATCATTGAGAAAACTGGGGAAGATTTTTTCTTTTTAGACAAAGACACCGTTTATGGCGCCTTCAGCGCCCACGTCATGGACCTTACCACTCAAAACCCGAATGATCGCGACAGCCCCTTCTACCTTGAGAACCTGCGCGATTGGGAATACAAAGGTCTCATTGATATTGCCAGAGAGAATTTGCTTTTAGGGGTTAATGTCATTCTGATCGGCCCATTCTCGAAGGAGATTCAGAGTGGCAAGATGTTTGACGCGCAAAAATTGGGGGTGCCAGCACTGACTTCAATTCAGGTTGCCTGGATTGATCTAGAGGAGCGTGAGGCCAAAAAACGGATGGAGGTAAGAGCTGACCCAAGAGATGAGTGGAAACTTGCTCACTGGGAGCAATATGCTAAGCGCAGGACTGAACCGCCAAGCCACCTCTCATTGCATCGATTTGATAACTTCGTTTTGAACGAAGCTGCATTTGAAAAGCTAATTGATGCCCTGATTCAATAAAGTTAAGAAAAAAATAGAGCCCCTTAGGGGCTCTACCTCAAGACCTAAGAACTAAATTCTTAGAATTTGTAAGTCACACCAACCGCTGGAATCCAAGGATTCAATGTCAATTTTCCAAGGTTTGCGCCGCCAGCTACTGCTTGAACATTAGTAGCCATCGTTACATACTTGAGATCAAGATTTAAGCCCCAATTTTTATCAAGCATGTAGTCAGCACCAACTTGACCTACAAAACCTACGCTTGATGGTTCAACCTGTACAGAGTTAGATGCTGCTGGGAAATTTTGGCGATTACCGAAGATAGTGTAGTTAATACCAGCGCCAATGTATGGCTTAATTGCACCTAAATCTGTGAAGTGATACTGGGCGATCAAAGATGGAGGTAATGCAGTGATTTTGCCTACGTTTTGTTGGCCAGCGCCTAGATTACCGTAAATATTAATTTGCTGTGGCCAAGTTAATACTAATTCAGCGGCAATATTTTTAGTAAAGAAATATGAAACATCAAACTCTGGAATCCAACGATTCTGAGCCTTCAAGTTAGCACTTTGAGCAATACCAGATTGGCCATTTTGAAATAGCAAATCTGCAGCACGAACTCTAACCATCCATGGATTTTCTTCAGCTTGAGCTTGAGCCGCCATTGGGGCTAAGGATGCTACAGCAGCCATTGCTGCTACGAGTGTCTTAATACGCATGATGGTTTCCCTTTTTCTTATCAATTTCGATGAAATCATTTTCGAATTGATGAAGGGAGTGCAATTTGATGTAAATCAAATTGACTGAGGCTGGAGATTTTTTATTGGTTAAAAAGCAACAGAGTTTTTGGGCTTATTTGATCTAGATCAAATTACCTCAGACTTACCCTTACAGAACCTTGGAATAGGTCCCTTTGGCTTGAGACTCTCTGAGGTGCCGATCAAAAGTCATGGCTACCCGCCTAGCAAGGAGACGACCTTTGGTGGGAACCAGAATACTTTCACCCTCCCAGTTGAGGAGACCAGCCTCCTCTAGACTCTTGAGCTCTTCTATTTCCGTCTTAAAGTAATTTGAGAATTCAATTTGATGTGATGTCGCAAAAGCTTTGGTGTCTAAGGCAAATTGGCACATCAACTCACCAATTAACTCACGGCGCATCAGATCGTCTTCATCAAGACGCAAACCTCGAAGCACCGGTAAGTGACCCGCATCTAACGCCTCGTAATATTCATCCAAAGTTCGGACATTCTGAGAGTAGCAATCATCGACTTTACCGATAGAAGAGATTCCAAATGCCAGAAGATCGCATTCTGCCTGAGTGGAGTAGCCTTGGAAATTGCGATGCAACTTGCCCTCTCTTTGGGCAATAGCTAATTCATCATCTGGTTTAGCGAAATGGTCCATGCCAATAAAGACATAACCCGCCTCACCTAAGCGTGCAATGGTATTGGAGAGAATATCCAGCTTATCTGCTGCCGCAGGCAAGTCAGCTTCAGCAATACGGCGTTGCGGCTTAAAAATATGCGGCAAGTGTGCGTAGTTATAGACAGAGAGACGATCAGGGTTCATTACCAAGACCGCATCAACCGTTTCCTTGAAAGTCTCTGGCGTTTGCTTTGGTAGGCCATAGATCAAGTCAACGCTTCTGGATTTAAACCCATACTTTCTAGACCAATCCATGACTGCTTGGGTTTCCTCAATAGTCTGCACGCGATGTACTGCCTCTTGAACTGCCAAATTGAAATCCTGCACACCCAAGCTAATACGGTTAAAGCCCAATTCAGCCAAGAGTGCAATATCTTGCTCAGTAACACGGCGCGGATCAATCTCAATTGAATACTCACCGCCAGGCAGTAGCTCAAAATACTCGCGAGTGTGCTGCATCAACTCAGTCATCTCTTCATGCGATAGAAAAGTAGGCGTGCCACCACCCCAATGCAATTGTGTAACGGGAATCTTTTTCTGAGCACTCATGGCTTTAGTAACCATGGCCATTTCTTTAGCGAGATATTTGATGTATTTGGCGCTACGCCCATGATCCTTGGTGATGATCTTGTTGCAGCCGCAGTAATAACAAATATTGGGACAAAATGGTAAGTGGAAATATAAGGACAGCGGCTCATTCGCTTGAGCTACCCGCTCCAATGCCTCAAGATAATCAGCTTCAGAAAAGTCCCCATGAAATCGATCAGCACTGGGGTAGGACGTATAACGCGGCCCATTGATATCAAACTTTTTCAACAGCTCAGGATGAAAAAGCACTTCATTTTCTTCGGCTGATGAAAGAGTTACTACAGAGTTCATGGGATTCTTATGGGGTATTTACTTTGACAGATAGTCTAACGCCACTGCTTCTGCTACCTTAATCCCATCAACTCCTGCAGACAAGATTCCACCCGCATAACCTGCGCCCTCGCCTGCTGGGTAAAGACCTTTAATGTTCAGACTCTGATAGTTCGCGCCTCGAGTAATTCGCAAAGGAGAGGAAGTGCGCGTCTCCACACCAGTTAAAACGGCATCTTTCATAGAAAAGCCTTTAATTTGCTTCTCAAAAGCAGGAATCGCCTCACGAATCGCCTCAATGGCATAAGCGGGCAAGCTTTCTGCCAGATCCGTTAAATGAACGCCGGGCTTATACGACGGCATCACGCTACCAAACTGAGTGGAAGCCTTCCCTTCTAAGAAATCGCCAATCAGCTGACCCGGCGCTTCATAAGTTCTACCACCCAATTCAAAGGCCTTTGATTCAATAGCGCGCTGAAACTCAATGCCTGCTAATGGACCACCCGGGTAATCCTCAGGCGTAATGCCAACAACGATGCCTGCATTGGCATTTCGTTCGTTACGAGAATATTGGCTCATGCCATTGGTTACAACTCGATTCGGTTCGGAGGTAGCAGCAACTACTGTGCCACCAGGGCACATGCAAAAACTATAGACGGAACGACCATTTTTGGCATGATGGACTAATTTGTAATCTGCCGCCCCAATTAACTCATTGCCCGCATGAGGACCTAGGCGTGCTTTATCGATCAGAGATTGTGGGTGCTCAATCCGAAAACCAACAGAAAAGGGTTTAGCTTCCATGAAGACGCCAGCATGATGCAAGGCTTCAAAGGTATCCCGCGCACTGTGTCCCAAAGCCAAGATGACATGGTTGGCAGGTAGATCTGCCTGCCCCTCAATCTTGACCCCGGTAATTTGTTCACTCTCAATATCAAAGCCAATTACTTTTTGCGAGAACCGAATCTCACCACCTAAGTCAATAATTTCTTGACGCATCTTCTCCACCACGCCAACCAGGCGGAAGGTGCCGATGTGGGGTTTGGCTACATACGTAATTTCTGCAGGAGCGCCAGCTTTCACAAACTCATGAATGACCTTGCGTCCATAAAACTTAGGATCTTTGATCTGGCTGTACAACTTGCCATCTGAAAACGTACCAGCCCCTCCCTCTCCAAATTGCACATTGGATTCTGGATTTAAAACATTCTTACGCCACAAGCCCCAAGTATCTTGAGTGCGTTCGCGAACTTTCTTGCCGCGCTCAAGGACAATTGGCTTAAAACCCATTTGCGCTAACACTAGAGCGGCAAAAATACCGCATGGGCCAAATCCAATGACTACTGGGCGCAGCGCTTTTCCAGAGTCTATAGTTTCAGGGGCTTTTGCTACAAAGTGGTAGCTCGTATCCGGGGATGGTCTTACATGAATGTCTCCAGCAAATTGCTTCAGAAGAACATCTTCATGCTTTACAGATAAATCAACCGTATAGATAAAAGAGAGGGCGACGTTCTTTCGAGCATCGTAACTACGCTTAAAGACCTCAAATCGTATTAAGTCTTTGGCATCTAGATTGAGACGCTTCAATATCGCCTTCTCCAAAGATTCTGGAGCGTGGTCAATTGGTAGACGTAATTCAGTAATACGGATCATGGGTTTTACGGTACACAGTAATTTGAGGCATTTCTAGGCTCATCATGAGCCTCAAGCCAAATAATACTGGTTATGAGCTCACTCAGGCCAGGAGTTGGTTCATAAAGGCGATAATAGGTCATGGCTCTACGCGCAACTATCCACAAAGCCGACCTTCATGTCGCAGATTCTGATCGCCATTACTATGGCAGTCATTCGTTAACTATTGCTAAGCACCCTTCTGAGACTGAGCAGCGCATGATGGTCCGCATCATCGCCTTTGCATTGCAGGCAAATGAGGATCTAGCGTTTACAAAGGGTTTGAGTGATACCGATGAACCCGATCTGTGGATTAAAGATCTTACCGATGCAATCAAGTTGTGGATTGAAATCGGCCAACCAGACGAGCGTCGTATTCTGAAAGCCTGTGGTCGTGCTGATCAAGTAATTGTCTATTGCTATGGCGGACATACCAGCAAAATCTGGTGGGATGGCATTGCTAACAAACTCACTCGTGCTCGCAATTTACAAATAATCGCTATACCAGCAGAACAAGCGGAAGAGCTGAACAAGTTGGTTGAGCGCAGCATGGTGATCCATGTCAATGTTCAAGATGGTGAAGCTTACGTCTCCTCTGATAAAGGGCAGGTCACCATTACTCCAGAGATTTGGCGCAACAATCAATAGGCCTTAAAAATGAAGGTAGTAGTTTTCGATACCAATGTCTTGCTAGATCTTTTTGTCTTTAATGACTTTAGAGCGCTTCATTTAAAGCAAGCGCTGATCGAAGGCAAAATAGATGCGCTCGCAACTCCAAACACTTTAGAAGAATTTGCTGATGTGATTGCTCGCCCTCTGTTTTCGCTCGATGAAGTGCAACAAGAGCAAATTCGCCAGCAATGGCATGGTTTAGCAAGATTGATGGATGATAAAAACTTGGCCAAAGCCCCCTGGATATGCCAAGACCCAGATGATCAAGTCTTTTTAGACCTTGCTTACACTGCAAAGCCCTGCTTCTTAATCAGCAAAGACAATGCAGTGCTGCGATTTGCGAATCAGACTGCAAAAGAACAAGTATTCATTACCGCAGATTACAACGCAGCGATCTTATAGGCTTTGCGCGGCCTGTGCGGCAATCTCAAAAGATCTGAGACGAGCCTGATGATCGAAAATTTGCCCAGTCAAGATGATTTCGTTTGCGCCAGTAAGATCCAACCAACGACGCATCCCCCGCTTTACCGTCTCTAGCGAACCCACTACTGAAACCTGCAAGGTATGATCTGCCGCTGCTAGTTCATGAGGCTCACAAAATTCATTCATGTCAGTAATTGGGGGTGGTAATTGCCCGCGGGTATTGCGCAGCATTCTGACAACATTCTGTTGCAGTGTAGTAAATAGATGTTGAGCTTCTTCATCTGTATCTGCTGCAACTACATTCATCACAAATGCTGAATAGGGTTTATCTTGTTGTGCCGATGGCTTAAAGAGCTCACGATAAATCTTCATTGCCTCTAAAAGTTGCTCTGGCGCAAAGTGAGAAGCGAAGGCATAAGGTAAGCCAAAGTGAGCGGCTAATTGAGCTCCATACAAACTAGAACCTAAAATCCAGATCGGAACATTGCTATCGACCCCTGGTATCGCCTTTACAGATTGCCCTTCTTGTAACGGGCCAAAATAATGCTGTAACTCACGGACATCCCGTGGAAAACGATCATCGCTACCCAATAAATCCCTGCGCAATGCCCTGGCAGTCATTTGATCGGTACCAGGTGCACGACCCAAGCCAAGCTCAATTCTTCCTGGGTATAAAGCTTCTAGGGTGCCAAATTGCTCAGCAATTACTAAAGGAGCATGATTTGGCAACATAACGCCGCCAGAGCCCACTCGGATATGGGAGGTGCCAGCAGCAATATAGCCAATCAAAACTGCAGTTGCAGAGCTCGCATTGCCCGTCATATTGTGATGCTCTGCTACCCAATAGCGGGTATAGCCCCATTTTTCGGCATGCCTTGCCACATCCAAGGAGTTGCGCAGTGCATCGGCAGCAGTAAAACCCTGAGGAATCGGAGATATATCTAGAATGGAGTATGGGATGGAATTTGCCATCGCTAGATCATACCGAGAAAGTGCATTGTTGACATGAGTAAACCCAAAATGGCTGATCCTGACGATGGCCTATTTAAGCCAGGCAGTAGATTGCGCCACATTAAGACTGGTGGATTTTATAAGGTGGCCTTCTTGGCTAACGTAGAGGCAAATCTGGAGCCAGCTTATGTTTACGAATCCATGCAATCGCATGATTTTTGGATTAGACCCAAAGCAGAAATGGAAGATGGGCGATTTGAGCTTATCTCAGAATAGAAAGTAAGTTATGTCAGAAGAACGCATCACTAATCTAGAAATCAAATTGAGCTTCACGGAAGACTTAATTGAGAAACTCAATGAGACCGTCTATAAACAGCAACAGCAAATCGAATTTCTGTATCGCGAATTAAAGGCAATTAAAGAACAAGCCAGCAGCGGTGGAGGCGGCGGCGCAAGTTCTCAGGATGAAATCCCCCCGCACTATTAATCAACTGCTAATATAGTCACTAGGCATAAACCCCTTTCAACACCAGCAAAGGAATCATCCATGAGTAACTTAACTCTATTTCTAGTCCAGTGGGGCTTAACTTCTTTATCCCTTTGGGTTGCCAGTTATATTTTTAGTGGCTTGCGCTTTGCGGATGGCGGCTCATTATTAATTGCTGCCCTCCTCTTAGGATTTGCTAATGCGATCGTTAAGCCTTTGCTCGTTCTTTTCACGTTACCATTAACGGTAGTAACCATGGGCCTCTTCTTGCTCGTGATTAATGCCTTGGTATTGATGCTGGTTTCTGCAGTGGTGAGTGGCTTTACGATCTCCAGCTTCTGGACCGCATTCTTTGCCAGCATCTTTATTTCTTTATTTAGCCTCTTTGTCAGCGGCTTAGTTTTTTAAGAAGCTGATTTACGAGCTTCGCTAGGCTTACTTGCTAGCAGGATAGATATCAGACCAAGAGTGCAGCGCTGTTTTACATGGCTGCGACTTGGTCGCCAATGATTTAGCATTCTCCGCTGCGATACTAATACCGCCGGTTAAGAAACCCAATCCAATAGAGACGGCGCTATTCACCACCCCTGCCTTATTCACCCCAGTTTGCGGGTTTTGTAATGTTCCCTCAATCTTTACAAGTCCGGCCAGATCCAAGCCCGTTGTCAGGCCTGATTTTTCTCTTGGATTAATGCTGATATTGAGAGCCTCGCTGGCAAGATTGATCGAGCCCGCTAGGGTGATGTCAAGACGATCCGTCTCAATGCCAACTGAATTCTGAATATTTACCAGCCCACTATTGATGGGTAAGTAGGCAACAGCACAATTCAAAGTAGTTTGATTAGATTTCTTATACATCGGATTAATTGCATCTATTACAGTGATGACAAAGTCCCCGCCTTTATTGATGAACTTCGAATCTAATTTACTTTGCCCTACTGAAACCTGAATAGCCCCAATGGCTCGACTAGCGATTTGATGTGGACTCACACCACTTCCCTGTAAGTTCCAGGCCACTTTTGTATCACCACCAGAAACTCTAGCGCTTGAATCGGTGACGGCAATAATTTGCTCTAAGGTAAAGTCTTTAGCAATACCCTTCACAGAAATCTTAGGCGCAGGGCTGGTAAACTGAGTAATGGAAAGTTGCGCTTGGGCACTTCCCTTACCTATATTAAAGCTGACATCGCTCGCATCAATCCTATCTTTCTGAAATTGGAGTGTCGTTTTGAAGTTAGTAAACGGCGCCTGATGCGGAATCCCAAGCTCAGCAATATTAATGTTGACCGAGCCATCAGCTAAAGGTAAAAGATCAAAAGGCAGCGCGTCATCGGAGAATAAATACTTTCCTTGGGCTTTATGTGTGGAAGCCGAGGAAGTTTTTCCAGCTGCTCCAGCAATAACAACAGAACCCGCTAAAGGCGCTAAATCAAAGGACTTTGAATTGAGATTGATATTGAATTTTGGTAATAGATCTGGCTTTTTATCAATGTCGCCCGTAATCGCAAGAGACTTACCGTTTAAGGTTAGAACTAAATCGAGATCTAGGTTTACTGGAGATTGATTCCAAGCGAAGTAAGCATTACGCAGTGAAGTTGTTTTACCCTTTAGATTCAGGGTGTAGTTAGCGCGCTGAACATCTACCAGAATCGTAGACTTCCCGTCACCGGCATCTAAAGAAAGTTTAGGAATGCCAATCGGGCTGGCTGCTTTTTCTCCGTCTTGATAATTGATACGAGCATCTACGACATCAAGAGTTTTAATGGAGACAAGGGCATTACTAGAAGAATCGCTAGTTACAGACTGTGTTGCCGAACCACTGGCAACTATCGTAGGCGGAGTAAGATTCCAATTACCCTCCCCAGCCTTATTGGTTTGTAAGTTCGCCTCTAATCCTCTTATACCGATTCTGCTGATTTCAACGCTACCTTTCAGAAGCGGAAGTATCCTAATATCTAATTCAATCTGCTTGAATACAAACATATCAGGATTGCTTGCCCATGAGGCATTGCTCAAAGACACCTGTTCGGCTTTTACGCTAATTGATGGGAAAAGACTCAGACTTACTGGACCGGCGATTTTCAACTCACGCCCAGTAGCATCTTTGACCGAAGAACTTAGGAGCTTGGTTACCTGGGCAGGATTTATAAAAGATGATGCGTACCATGCGCCCAAACCTATTATGGCAAGACAGCCTATCAGAGCAATAAGGAAAATCTTCAGAGTTTTATTCACCTATCCATTCTAAATCGAGTGCTAGATAAGAGCCAAGACGCATCACCCCTAGATTAAAATGAGGCCATGAGCACAAATAATTTACCGAAGTGTCCTGCCTGCCAGGACGATATGACCTACCCCGATGGGGAAAATTACGTTTGCGCGCAGTGTGGCCATGAATGGCCTATGGCTGCTGCTGCAGAAGAGTCTGAGGCTGGGCTCATTGTGAAAGATGCCAATGGCAATCTCCTAGCAGATGGCGATACAGTCACCCTCATCAAAGACCTCAAGGTTAAAGGCTCTTCAACCACCCTGAAGGTCGGCACCAAGATTAAAGGGATACGCCTGGTATCAGGTGATCACGAAGTCGACTGCAAAACAGAAGCAGGCAATATGCTACTCAAAGCCTGCTTCCTGAAAAAAGCCTAGAAGCATTTTGCATCTAGGCTTTTCTAATTCACCAGGAGCTTAACTACTAGCCTTCTTTAAGACGGCATAAATCTGGTCTTTTAAAAGGAGTTTTTCCTTTTTCAAGGTCTCGATTTCTTCTGGGGTACTCGGCTCTGAATGGGACTCCATTCTTTGGATCTTTTGATCTAAATTGTTGTGCTTATCAAATAAATGCGAGAAATGACGATCTGTCGTTTTCAGCTTGGTGATGAGTTCGCGATATTCAGGAAACATAAGCCCTCTTGATATTTAGGTTGCACAAAACTTCACGCTTTTAGTGTAGCAACCCTCCATTCCAAGAACAATGCCTTCCTCAATCTATTTGTTTCACCCCTCCCCTTGCAATCTGGGGGACAAACCCCATATAGGAAAGGCGAATTCCCGAGAGAATTTGCAGTAATATCAGATAGTGCATCAAGCACAATAACTACCGAAAGAAGGGTAATAAACCATGGCTACAAAGAAGTCTCCAGCAAAAAAGAAAGTAGCTACCAAGGTGGTAAAAAAAGCCCCTGTTAAAAAAGCTGTCAAGAAAGTTGCCGCTAAGCAAGTAGCAAGCAAAAAGACGGTCAAAAAGGTAGTGAAAAAACCAGCAGCCAAGAAAGTGGCTGCAAAGAAGCCTGCTGCCAAAAAAGTAGCAGTTAAAAAATTAGTGGCAAAGAAACCTGCAGCCAAAAAGCCAGCAGCGAAGAAAGTTGCCAAGAAGACTGCAAAACCTGCTTCATCTAAATCACCTAAAGTTGACCAATATGGTCTAGAGCAAGATGATGAGTTTTACGGCCTGTATTTTGCAAAGTCTACTAACAAGGGATTGGTTGAAGTAAAGCCCTGCACTTTCTCGCTGATGTATTGGTGGAAAGGTTTGCTTGGCTACCCTGACATGATCGAGATCTCCAAAGGAAGCAATACTGCTATGTTGCAGTTTGAATCCACATTTGGTGGTGGCGATTCTGGCGAGACAGAGTTAACCGAAAAAGATGTGCTGGATATTGATCACATCATTGAAGTAGATGAAGAGGAAATGATGATCTCCCTCTACTCCTATGTGCCTATCCCAGTGCCTGAGAAATTGGTTGGGGCTTTAAGCCTAGCCGTTCTCAACATTAACCCAGAAACTCGCTATGGCAGCCTAGAAATCTGCCCAACCGAGAATGAAAATGGTGAAACTGAGCACTTCTTGCGCTACCGTGCTGCAACCTATTTGCGTGGCATCAAGTCTGGCAAAGTGGAAGCAATCGAAAGCATGGTTACCAATGGTTCTGAGTTCTTTGGCCTTGCTTTAGATGCGATGTGTGTCAATAAGTCGATTAAGAAGTGGTTGCTTAGCTAAGCACTAATCAATGGCGATTTAACTAATCGTCACTATCTGCAAAGGTAGATATAAGTTAAGGGAAAACGGTCATTGACCGTTTTTCTGCTTTCTAGAATCGTCGCAGTTCTCTTCCCTTCCTTTTTACACTCCTCTAATGCCACTTCCTGGGCTTCATTTTCTTTTGCATCTTTGGGCGCATGAACACCAACCGTGCCATCTGATTGCCTGTACACACCAAACTGACTGACTGGTGTTGAGCAGGCCGCTAACATCAGGCCTAGAAAAACCACTAAGTAATGACTTACCATTTTCAATGCCGCCTAAAAGATGAGGGATAGATTGATTCTATCTTAGGACGCCCAAATTACTGAGCCGCCTTGCCCCCAGGCCTATATTGGTCCATCACTGCATCTAGGCTGTCATTGGTAATACCCGGATTTGCACGCTGGAGGCAGCTTAAGAGAGCTTGCTTATTGGCGTGCTTCTGATTGGAACCCGGTAATGTCCCTTGGGGTGCAGGATTGACATCACTAAAGCAAGCTCTAAATTGGTCTGGCGTCACTCCAAGACCACGACTAATTTGGTCAACGGGTCCATGAGGATCATCGCGCATCATGCCTCCTGGGCCAACTGGACCCCCTTGAGGTGATCTAGGCATGCCCTGCTGCATTCCTTGAGGAGGCATCATTGGGGGCGGCATTTGTGCGAAAGCAAAACTAGAGAATTCTGCGATTACAAATAAATAAATGATGAGTTTTGTCATGACACAATCTCTTTCATATTGGCATGCCAGGAAATAAAAAAGCCAACCAGTCAAAGACTAGCTGGCTTTTATAAATCAACGGCAACTTAAGTAAGTTTTAGACTAATGCTCATATTAAGGGTTGTTCGGGGTGGTCACATTCCCCGAGCCAGAGCTCGTTACATGAACCGGAAGTAGTGAATTGGGAAACAGCCCCGCAACCAAATTACCGACAATAGAACGCTTACCATAACCAAAATAATTTCCTTGAACAGTATTATTAAATGCAGTATCAGCAATAAGAACACCATCCCCTGTATTTCCGCTGATTACACTAGACATTGCAGTATATGAACTGGAAGGTGTATAGGCGATAACAGAGTTATTGTTACTTCCTCCGCCAATATAAATACCACCCAGTCCATTACCAAAAGCAGAAACCTGAGTGGTTCCAAGGCCAATTACAGAGTTAAATACAGTATTGTTATTTGCAGTACCGACAATTTCAATTCCGTATCTTGCGTTGCCAGAGAAGGTGTTTTGCGGAATAACAGAATTGTTGTAACCGCCTATATAGTTTCCATAGGCAGTTCCCGCAATGTAAACCCCGCTACCGCCGTTACCAGCACCATTTGCGCCAGGACCATTAGCAAGAGCACCAGTACCTTCAGTATTCAAACCAACCACGTTAGGATCGACAGTAACACCAGATGCGTTTCCGGAAATCTCAATACCATGATGCATATTTCCAGAGAATACGTTAGTGCGAACTAAATTGTTGCCGCCAGTAGAATCAATTGTGATCCCGTTTCCACCATTCGGAGCAGCGCCCTGAAAGGCGTACAAGCCACCAAACGTATTGAAGGTGGTGAAGCCACTAGCAGTTCCTGAAACCTTAATACCATCAAGTGTATTGCCAGCCGAAACGTTACCAAGCGGGATTACACCGCCAACCTGGACGCCTGCAGAGCTGCCATCAACCAAGATGCCGTGGCCGCCATTTGGAACCATCGATGCATTGTTTGCACCAGCACCAAAAAAGTTAGCCTGGACCAAAATCGCATTGGAGTCGGCTATATGCAAACCATTGCCTCCATTGCCGCTCAATACGTTGTAATAAATAAATGGATTGTCTTCAAAAGTACAACCGATGAGTTGATTGTTATTCGCATTACGAATCAAGACACCATCTAAGGTGTTACTAACAGCTGCAGTACCAACATTATTGGTGCCGATAAAGTTTCCGCTTAATACCGTTAACTCTGAACCACCATCAATTAAAACCCCGTTAAGCGAATTACCGGAAATCAGATTACCTAATGGCGGAGCAATAGAAACGATTGGGACTGTACCCTTGTTGCCCGTTGGATTATTAGTTTGCCCTGTAGCGGAATTGATATATGCAGTTCCACCAATGGTGTTATCAACCGCATAATAAGTTACATAGATACCGTTGAAACCGTTAGCAATCTTTGCTGTTCCTGCTGGATTGGTGCCAATTGCATTGGCTTGAATCTTGTTGCCTGCGCTGCCATAGATCTGGATACCATTCTGCGTATTACCGGAAATCACATTAGAGTAAAGACCAGAGATACTATTTGGGTTTGTGCCAATAACGTTGTTAGTAGAAGAGGTTGCAATATAAATACCATCCTTCGCATTGCCAGAAGCTGCACCACTTAAGTTCAGGCCAATATAGTTTCTTAATAAAACGATATTGCCCGCATTTAAGGTAATGCCATTTGAATTAGATCCAATGATTGACAAAGCATAAATGCCAGAACCTGCAGAGCCACTGTTAAAAGTAAAACCTGAGGCAACGTTATTGAAGTTCACCGCAACCAATGGCGCAGTAGTGGTGTTACCAGCTACATAGCCAGGAGCAGTACCGCCATCAATTAATACTTTCTTTGTAATAGCAGGCAAATCGCTTGCAAGGGTGATTACACCGGCTACAGAAAAAGTAATGCCTGAGTATTGGGAAGTTGATGCGCTATTAACTGCCGTAATTGCATCTCGCAGAGATCCGGCACCTGAGTCGTTGGTATTACTCACAACGTAAAAGACGCTCGGGGTTGCGACAGCAGAACCACTACCACTATCACCACCGCCACCACAGGCAGCTAAACCAAGCGTTACTAATGCCAAGAAACTGAGGGAAATATAACGCCAAAATTTTAGAGCGGTAGAGGTAGACATACGGATGACGCTTTCTGTAAATAGGGAATCTGATTCTACATTCTCCCTAGAGCTAATCTCCTCTATTTCGGCACAATTTTGAATATAAGCCCCCTTTGGAGGCCAAAATCATAGGCTTTAGGCCTGAAAGAACTTATCTCTAAGCCATAAAGCAACCGAAACCAGACCAACCATGATCGGCACCTCCACCAGTGGGCCAATCACAGCAGCAAATGCCGCCCCAGAATTAATCCCAAAGACGGCAATGGCTACGGCAATAGCTAACTCGAAATTATTGCTAGATGCCGTAAATGACAAAGTGCAGCAACGCTTATATTCAATACCCATTTTGATGGTGATAAAGAATGTCAGCAAGAACATCACCACAAAGAAGACTAGCAATGGAATTGCGATGGTAACCACATCCATTGGCAACTGAAGAATTAACTTACCTTTCAAACTAAACATCACTACGATCGTGAAAAGCAAAGCAATTAAGGTGATTTTGCCTATTCTAGGGACGAAAGTATTTTGATACGACTCTCTCGACACAAATTTGAGGGCAATGTATCTCGTCAAGAATCCCGCAACACAAGGAACCCCTAGATAGATAGCAACTGTCTTAGCGATCTCACCAATAGTGATATTGACAACGGATCCTGCATGGCCAAAATACGGCGGCAAGACAGTTAAGAAGAAATAGGCGTACACACTAAAGAACAGCACCTGAAACACTGCGTTAAAAGCTACTAAGCCAGCCGCATATTCCGTAGAACCTTTGGCAATATCGTTCCAGACAATCACCATGGCAATACAAGGCGCTATGCCAATCAAGATAAGACCTGCCATGTATTCCGGTTGATTGGGAACAAAGAGGATAGCCAAGAAGAACATCAAGGTAGGCGCAACAATCCAATTGAGCAAGAATGCCAAACCAAAGATTCGCTTGTCTCTGAAGACATCAGGCAAGTCTTCGTACTTTACCTTTGCAAACGGTGGATACATCATCAATATCAATCCAATGGCTATTGGGATATTAGTAGTGCCCGATTGAAAGGAATTAATGAACTCCTCTACCCCAGGAACAAAATATCCCAACCCAATACCTGCCGCCATGGCAGCAAATATCCAAACAGTGAGGTATCGATCTAAAAAGGAAAGCTTGCTGGTAACTGTGCTCATGATTTATTGTGAATTTCTTGAAGGCTAAGTGAATTGAGTCGATCTAATGGCATATCCGCCAGAAGATCAATGCGTTTTTTTAAGCCAATCATGACTTCTTTAAATGCACGGCGTTTATCGTCATCCGTGCCAGGCACTTGTGATGGGTCTGGGAAGCCCCAGTGGGCAGTAGCAGGTTTTCCAGGCCAGAATGGGCACACTTCGCCTGCCGCGTTATCACAAACCGTAATAATGAAATCCATCTTTGGAGCTTCTGGCAAACCAAACTCATCCCAGGACTTGGAGCGTAATTTAGATTCATCGTAACCCATCTGCAAAGCCAACTCACGTGCAAATAGATTTACTGAAGTGCCTGGAGTGGATCCTGCTGAGTAGCCCACAAATTTTCCGCTGACATGAGTTGAAGCAAGTGCCTCCCCCAAAACAGACCGAGCAGAATTATGGGTACATAAGAAGAGAATATTGAACTGCTTCATTTAGCCTTCGCCTTTTTCAAGATTAATACTGGAGCGCATGATTTGCCACCGCAGCAGTTTTCAAGCAAGAACCCGCTTAACTCTTGCACCAAGCCTGCATTAGGTCGATAGATGAGATTGCGGCTTTGACGCTCTACTGACAATAAGTCAGCGCCTACTAGTTCTTTCAGGTGAAAACTCAGTGTGGCGTTAGCAACCCCTAGCTTTTCAATCATCTCGCTAGGCGTTAATCCAGTATCACCACGCTGAACTATCAAGCGAAAAATATTCAAACGGGTCTCTTGACCCAGGGCCAGGAATGCTTTGATGGCATCAGTATTTTTCATATTTCCAATTGTATCGAAATATATATTTCACAATAGTGACAATCAATGTCACATAACTGACATATATGTGTCATATATGCTTGAAAATAGAGAAAATTAAACGTAGGATTGATTGAAGATACGCCAATACAACGAATTCACAATCAACCCAGGAATCAGCATGAGCCAAAAGAAATTAGTTAAGCAGCTATTAAAAAAGCTCGATAAATTAGAGTCAGATAGAGAAAAGCTGATCGACAAGCTTGGAAAAGCGTTGGATAAGTTAGATAAAAAAGTAGCTAGCAAAAAAACTCCGGCTAAGAAAGCTGCCGCCAAAAAGACTCCGGTCAAGAAAGCGCCTGCTAAAAAGGCCCCCGCCAAGAAAGTCCCAGCTAAAAAGGCTCCTGCTAAAAAAGCGGCTGCAAAGAAAACTACTCCTGCTAGCCCTGCCAATACAAATGAAGCAAGCTAATGGGTCAAAAAGGCAAAGATAAGCTAGAGCAATCTAGTTACGACGATCAGCTCCGCTTATTGCAGATTGAGTTGGTCAAGCTGCAAAATAGTCTGATCAGCAAAGGCGATCAAATACTGGTCATTCTTGAGGGCCGCGATACGGCTGGCAAGGATGGCACTATTAAAGTGATCACCCAACACTTAAGCCCCAGGGAAACCCGCGTGGTTGCCCTCGGAAAACCATCTGATACCGAATCTGCAGAATGGTACTTTCAGAGATATGTAGCTGAGCTTCCCAAAAAAGGTGAGTTTGTTCTATTCAACCGCAGCTGGTACAACCGTGCCGGCGTTGAGATGGTCATGAATTTCTGCACGAAGGAGCAGTACGCCAACTTCATGGGAACCGTAAATGAGCTCGAATCTATTCTGACCAGCTCTGGCATAACGATTCTCAAATACTATTTAGACATCTCAAAAAAGGAACAGGCTGTTCGTCTTGCAGATAGAGCTAAAGATCCACTCAAGCAATGGAAGATTAGCCCGATTGATCAGCAAGCGCAGAAAAACTGGGATGCCTATAGCAAATGTAGAAATGACATGCTAGAAAAAACCAGCTCTAAAGATGCGCCCTGGATCGTTGTTAAGGCGAACGATAAAAAAGTTGCTCATCTCAATATGATTCAAGATCTTCTTTCTAGAGTTTCATACCCAGGAAAAGATAAAGGCTTGCTGAAGGCTGATAAGGATATCGTCTTCCAATGGGACAGCAAACTATCTAAGCTCGAAAAATAAGCCCTTAAAAAACCTCGGGAACATACATCTCAGGCGGTACTGGGCCTCGAAGGTAATCCGGGTTATGAACGCGTTTTGGCAAGGTAATCACTGGGTGATCAATCTCTTTATACGGGATTTGATCCAATAAATGCGTAATGCAATTTAGACGTGCTTTTTTCTTGTCATTGGCAGCAACCACCCACCAAGGCGCCTCAGGAATATGCGTACGTTCAAGCATGGTCTCTTTGGCCTTGGTATAGGCCTCCCACAACCTTCTTGCCTCTAAATCCATTGGACTTAACTTCCACTGCTTTAAAGGATCGTGAATCCGCATCATGAAGCGGTTGTATTGCTCTTCGTCAGAAATTGAGAACCAGTACTTGATCAAGATAACGCCTGAACTAATCATCATGCGCTCCAGATCAGGAACCGTTCTTAAAAACTCTTCATACTCATCATCAGTACAGAAACCCATTACCTTTTCAACGCCAGCGCGGTTGTACCAGCTTCTATCAAATAGAACGATCTCGCCACCAGCGGGTAACTGGGAAATATATCTTTGAAAGTACCACTGCGTCTTTTCACGTTCGTTAGGTGCGGGCAAAGCAACCACTTTACAAACCCGGGGATTCAATCGCTGGGTAATGCGCTTAATCGCCCCACCCTTACCAGCAGAATCTCGACCTTCAAATAGGACTGCCACCTTAAGCTTGTTCTCTACCACCCAGTCTTGAAGCTTTACTAACTCACCCTGGAGTCTAAAGAGTTCTCGGAAGTAAACGTTACGTGGAATTTGTGAATGACTATCACCATCAGGAGATAGGCGGTCATCATCGAGCTCCATTTCAAGCTCTTCATCCATGCTGTCCAGAATCTCTTCTTGTGCACGGCGATACCACTCGGCCATTTCGTTGTGTTTTGATGTCATATTGTTTCCCTAATAATACTTATAGCGGGGGAAAATGACACTTTTATTACATAGAGGGCTGATTACCCTTTAATTGATTAGAAATCGCCTCTTGACTATGCAAAGCCAGCCATTTTCGGTCTCTGGAAGCCTCAGGACTAGCTCCCGAGGGTGATAAAAAGGTAAGCTCCACGATCAGGTTACGATCCCTCAAGATCTGAGCCATGGATTCCAGTAACCCCATCTCACCCACAAATGCAGGCACTTCACTTCTCTCGCCAGATGACAGGGATCTATAGGTAATTGCAAGCGAATAGACTGGCACTTGAGCAATAACCGCAGATTCAAATAAATTGGGCTTAAAGGGTAGGACACCCTCACCTATTGTGGAGGTGCCCTCTGGAAAAATGCAAACAGACTGAGCTTTAAGTACATCACTCACTTCGCTAGCAACATACTTTCCATGACGAGCGCTATCACGCTTGATAAATACCGTACCCAATTGCTTGGCCATCCATCCAAATATGGGCCAACCCTCTACATCGGACTTTGCTACGAAGCGAATGGGTTTGAAAGCATTGATAGCGTGGACATCCATCCAAGAGATATGGTTTGATGCCAGTAGATAGGCTGTGGCAGGAAGAATTTCTGGATTCCTGAGCCTTAATTCAATACCAAAAATAGCTAGCAGTCTTCTTGACCACTCCTGAATATGGCTATTTTTAGTTTCCTGAGTTGCAAATGGAAACTGAAAAGATAGAGTCGCCAATCCAGCAATCACATGACTCCACACTAAAATCCACGACCATGCATAAGCCCAATATTGAAACGGAGGCTGTTTGGAGTGTTTAGTCAGGCTCATATGCTGTAAGAATATAAAACAATCTCAGAAAATACTCCGTAGTCATAAAACTGTCTTAGAACTGTCATGCTGGTTTCATACTCAGTAGGCTTAATACTGTTTCATGATGCATTACAAAGCCATCTGGATTTCAGACGTACACCTAGGAACATCAGGGTGTCAGGCAGACTACCTTCTCGATTTCCTTAAGCACAACGAAGCAGATAAATTCTACCTAGTTGGCGACATTATTGACGGCTGGAGACTGAAGAAGTCTTTCTACTGGCCTCAATCACATAATGATGTAGTACAAAAACTCTTGCGTAAGGCACGTAAGGGGACAGAAGTCATCTATGTTCCTGGAAATCATGATGAAAGCGCCAGACAATTCTTTGGAATGTCTTTTGGTGATGTCAAGGTAGTTGAGGAAGTGATTCACACGACAGTTGATGGTAGAAAACTATGGGTAACCCATGGCGATCAGTTTGATGGCGTGATGCAATACGCCAAGTGGCTTGCATACGTTGGTGACAACCTCTATTCGCTCATTCTTTACGTAAATCGTTATTTCAATATGGTGCGCGCCAAGATGGGGCTGCAGTATTGGTCGCTATCTCAATACTTAAAACATCAAGTCAAAAATGCCGTCAGCTATATCGCAGACTTTGAACACATCATGGCCAGAGAGGCCCGCTTAAGAGGCTGTGATGGCGTAGTTTGTGGACATATTCACAAAGCAGAAATTCGCGAGATTGATGGCTTGTTGTATTGCAACGATGGTGATTGGGTCGAGAGCCTTACTGCCTTAGTTGAAACACAAACAGGTGAACTCAAAATTATTCACTGGACACAGATCAAGGGTGAGCCAGTTGAGTCACCTCAAATCACTCTTCAACCCGCTATCGAATCACTCATCAAAGAGGCTACGCTATGAAAATTATGATCATTACTGATGCATGGGACCCACAAGTTAATGGTGTTGTCCGCACCCTGAAACAAACCCGCGCTGAATTAACTGCCATGGGGCATCAAGTAGAAATGATTACTCCCAATGGCTTCAAATCCATTCCTTGCCCAACCTATCCTGATATCGCCCTCTCACTCTTCCCAGGCAAAGAAGTGGCTCGTCGTATTAAAGAATTCGCGCCTGATGCAATGCATATTGCGACAGAAGGCCCACTAGGTTTATCTGCTCGCGCCTACGCAGTTAAAAATCGCCTGCCTTTTTCAACTGCTTATCACACCCGTTTCCCAGAATATGTCAAAGCGCGTACTGGCATTCCTTTAGCAATTACCTATGCCTTTATTCGCTGGTTTCATAAACCGTCAATGGCCGTCATGGCGCCAACAATTGTGGTTAAGAATGACTTAGAATCTTATGGTCTTGATAACGTGGTGTTGTGGTCACGAGGCGTTGATCTGGATATCTTTAAGATGCAGGATTCCAAAGCCTTAAATACCGCGCATCCCATCTTTTTATACGTGGGCAGAGTTGCTGTTGAGAAAAATATCAATGCCTTTCTAGAAATCGATTTACCAGGTTCAAAGTGGGTGGTAGGAGACGGTCCAGCAATGGCTGGAATCAAAGAAAAATATCCAGAAGTGAACTATCTGGGAGTGCTTCAGCAGCATGAGTTAGCAAAAGTGTATGCAGCAGCAGATGTATTTGTATTTCCTAGCAAGACCGATACATTTGGTTTGGTGTTACTAGAAGCCATGGCATGCGGGACGCCAGTAGCCGCTTATCCTGTTACTGGCCCTATTGATGTCTTAGGCAACTCCAATTCCGGCGCCATGAACGAAGACTTGCGTGAGGCTTGCATGCAGGCCCTCAAGATTCCTCGTGAAGTAGCACGTGCACATGCTGAGAAATTCTCCTGGAGAGCGGCCTCAGAGCAATTTGCCAATCACCTTAAGCCTGTACCAACAACAGAAGTTCATGTAACAGCACTAGCCTAAAGAAAAACGCATCTTGAACTCCCCATATCACATAGATCAGAACCCCCATAAGGGCAATCGAGGCCTTGCCAGAGCATGGCATGCAGCCAAGAACTCTTGGTGTGGTTTAGTTTATGCATTCATGGAAGAAAGCGCCTTTAGACAAGAGCTGACTTTATTTGCCTTGCTAACACCAGTCGCGCTCTTGTTGCCGATCACACTGCTAGAGAAATCATTACTAATTTCTTCCTTGATGATGGTGCTGGTTATTGAACTATTGAACTCCAGCGTGGAAGCAGCGATCGATCGAATCTCATTCGAACATCATGATCTCTCCAAAAGGGCAAAAGATTTTGGCAGTGCCGCCGTCATGCTTGCGCTATTTGTCGCAGCCCTACTCTGGGCTGCAGTCTGCATCCCCTTGCTTCTGAAACTTTAATTACCTACTAAGGCCAGCCATGTCTGATATCCCTAACCCAATTGGTTCATTTGAGATTTTCACCCCTAAGAAGGTCAAAGCATTAAAAAGAAATAAACCAAACCCGCTTAAAAAGCTCTCTAAAAAGTTGGCCAAAAAGCTGTTTGGCAAGAAGTTTGTGACAAAAACTAGGGCTGAGCTCAGAGAAGTAGCTCCTGCTCCTGCGGTTCAGATTGATAAACCAAAAAAACCTGCCTTTCAAATTGTTTGGGCAAGCACAACGGGCGAGATTAAAGAAGCACAAAGATTGCGCTATAAAGTATTCGCCGAAGAAATGGGTGCCAATCTCCCCAAGAACGCTGAAGGCTTAGATGTCGATGAGTTTGACTCTTATTGCGATCATTTATTGATTCGTGATCAAGACAGCCTGAAAGTAGTTGGCACCTATCGCGTACTGCCCCCACATAAGGCACAAGAAATCGGTCGCCTCTATTCTGATTCTGAGTTTGATCTATCTCGTATTGATCACCTGCGCCCTAAATTGGTTGAGCTTGGTCGATCTTGCGTGCACCAAGACTATCGCTCAGGAGCAGTCATCATGGCGCTATGGAGTGGCTTGGCTCAATATATGCAAAAGAACGGCTATGAAGTCATGCTTGGTTGTGCCAGCATTCCAATGGCAGATGGCGGTCACTTTGCAGCAAGTCTTTATAACTCCCTAGGCAATGATCAAATGGCGCCAACAGAATTTCATGCATTCCCGCGCTTGCCTTTGCCTCTTGATAAGCTAAATGGTGGTTTAGATGTGCAGCCTCCACCATTGATCAAGGGTTACCTAAAGCTGGGGGCAAAAATTTGTAGCTCCCCAGCCTGGGATCCAGACTTCAATACAGCTGACTTATTGACGATGCTCCGCCTTTCAGAAATCAACCCTCGTTACGCAAAGCATTTTCTAGGGTTGTAATATTTAAGCATCAGCTCTCAAAGAAAAAGCCACTTCGTATTGAAGTGGCTTTTTTCATTCTGAGATGTATCCCTACTTAAAGCTGACTTGGTAGGAGCGCCCTACCCTTTCCCATTCCGCCGCCTCTTTCAGAAGGCTAAATTCAGTCAAAGGATGCTCGGCAACCCATTCTTTTGGCAGACTCACTAAATATGAACCGTCGTGTTCAGAGACTTTTACTTTAGGAAAATTGGTGTCATTTCGGCCGCGACACAGCACTTGAGCAAGTCGCAAACAAAAGAGCATGCGCCAATCTTCAAAGCTAGCATTATTCGCCAGCTTGCCTAGCTTGCCAGTATGTCCAATGAGTAATGCAGCCAGCCTAGCCTGATCATTTTTAGAGAAGCCCGGCATGTCTGCGTTACCTGCTATGTAGGCAGAATGTTTGTGATAACCGTTGTGGGAGATTGATAAGCCGATTTCATGTAAATTGGCTGCCCACTGCAATAAAGCCACGTTATCCGCCCTGCTTTCCGATTCAGGTTTTGGCAATTGCTGTAAAAAATCTGCGGCTAATTTACCAACCCGACCTGCCTGCTCTCGATCGACGGTGTAGCGTTGCATAAATTGCTCTACAGTCACATAGCGCATATCGTGATGTTGTGATCGGCCAAGTAAGTCATACAAGACACCAGTTCGCAATGCAGCGTCCGTTACCTCCATCTCTTCAATACCTAATTCATCGAATGCTGCCAACATAATCGCTAAACCGCCTGGCCACACAGATCTTCTGTCATCCTTCAGACCCTCTAGCTCCACTTGATTGACATGTTCATACTTGAGAAGGTGTTTTTTTAGATTCTTAAGGCCTTCACGGGTAATCATTCCACTCGAGCTATTGACGCGGCCCATCATTAAGCCATCGCCACTTCCATTGAAATGATTATTTCCTATGAGATCTGCTAAAGCTCTAGCGGTACCGGAAGAGCCAATAACCTGCTTCCAGCCGCTTCTTAAATAAGCGCCAGAAATTACCTGTATTTCACGACGCGCTGCCAACTCAGCCTCTTTAAAAGCATGGGCATCAATATTTCCCTTAGGGAAAAAACGCATGCTATGAGATACGCAACCAATATAGAGACTTTCCATCAGCTTTGGCTCATAACCTTTGCCAATGATGAATTCTGTAGAGCCGCCACCGATATCAATTACTAGTCTATTGCCTTGTACGGCCTGAACCTCATGCGCCGCTCCGATATAAATCAGCCGAGCTTCTTCGACGCCGGCAATCACTTCAATCGGGAATCCTAGAGCTACTTGCGCATCTTCTATAAATTGTTGGGAATTTTTAGCAACGCGCAAAGTATTCGTTGCGACTGCTCGAACATTAGCGGGATCAAATCCACGAATACGCTCACCAAAACGCCGAATAGCTATCAATCCCCGCTGATAGGCGTCATTGCCAAGCAATTTATTTTCAGTGAGGCCAGCAGCCAATCGGACTGTCTCACGCAAGGTATCAATGGGGCGTAACTGTGTGCCAGAGGGGGTATTTACTGCTTGGGCTACTAACATACGAAAACTATTCGACCCCAAGTCGACCGCAGCAACAAGGTCTTCTGAATGAACTAAAGGATCTACGGGATTTCTGGCCAAAATATTCCCCAAAAATGGAATGCTGTATCAATTATGTCTATTTTATGTAAAAACCATGACATCTTGATGAAATCAACAGCAAGCCTTTGTGGCTGGGATATACGAGCCTTATTTAGGCTGCTAAGTTTTGCTCTGAGCTAGAACAATCGCGATTACCGAAGCTACATAAAATGCAGCAATCACCAGATTTTGGCTTCAAGATAGCGCTACATGAGCGGCAGCGATACAAGTGCTGCGCACCTTCTTCGGCATTAATAAGCTCGGAAGCCTGGCAATGGGGGCAGGTAACGATAGATTGGAGATAGTTGGTCTTATTCACATCACAATAGTGAACCAGAATTATTTCAATATTGTGTCAATAAATAAATGGCTTAGTCGGTTGTGCTGGGACTCCAGAACGCCTGGGTCACAAATTCTTGATCAGCAATCTTAGCGATCAACTGATCCATCTCATCGCCATCAACAGCCGATGCAGTTAAAACGGCCTGTATTTCAACATCATCGCTGTCAAATTGATGCACTTCAATATCTTGGGTTTGATAGCCCGCCTCTTCGAGCGTCTTAATAAATTGCTTTAAGGCATGCTTTTGAGCATGCTTAGGAGTGATGATATATACCGAATTAGTCACCTCTACTGCTTCGGTATCTAGTGGCTGCCTATTAATTAAGCTGACTACTGGGCGAAGTAAGGTATTCGCTGCCAGAACAAAAACAGTGGCTAGGCAAGCCTCTAAAATTAAGTCAGCTCCTGCACATGCACCAACTGCGCCCGATGCCCACAAAGTAGCAGCAGTGTTGATACCCCTGACGTTACCCTCTTCTCGCATGATGACACCGGCGCCCAAAAAGCCAATCCCAGAAACAACATAAGCCATCACATGAACAGCCCCATCATGACCAGTGAGGCGATTACCAGCGTCCACAAAAATTGCAGCTCCGATAGCAACTAGAATATTTGTTCTTAAGCCCGCAGTCCGTTGGCGGTATTGGCGCTCTAAGCCAATTAATCCCCCCAAAATAAAAGCAGCGCAGAGGCTGACGCTCGTATCTGTCAGTGATCCATAGTTGATGTTGTTAATGAATTCCATGGCAGCTTTAATCCAAAATTATTTTGATCCCAAACCTAAGGATTGCACCATTATCTTAAACACTTCCGTGTTATCCATAAAGCCCTTGAAGTTTTCTGAGCCGGGGCCCATTGCATTCAGAACGGCATCATCTGCCGTATGAACGCCAGACTCTTGGTGCGATGGCAAATTACCGCCCACATGAATTGCATCCTCCTGAAGCTGGAGATATTTTGGATTGGCTACATATTTACCAGAATCATCTTTAACGGCAGGAACAAAAGTGCCATCCATTTTAGGATGTAGGGTTTCATAGTGATCGGGATAGCTGCCATAAAAGAAGGCAATGCGCTTAGATACATCGATCTTATTTGGGTAACCCTGAATATCTGCTTTTGGATAATTTGGATAGCCGGCCTCGGCGTAAATACCTACCTTTTCACGTAAAGGTCCAGGCTTGTCATCATGCACTACCCCGCTAATGGATCCGCTGTGAGTATGATCAGGCGTCACGATGATTAAAGTTTCTGGATGCGTTTTAGCAAAGTCCTTAGCGATTTGCACGGCATTACTAAGCATGATGGTATCAAATGCAGCTCGCTCCCAATCAAGAGGGTGATTGAACTTATCAATCAAAGCCGCCTCTACCATCAAGAAAAATCCATTGGGATTTCTGGACAACACATCAATGGCAGATTGGGTCATCTCTGTTAAATCGGGCTGATTAGGAAATTGTTCAACCGTATTCTTTTTCAGATACAAACGATCCAGCGATCCATCCATATTGTCTGGATGAAAGACGCCAAATAGTTTTTTTGTATCCTTACTCTCTGATGCTGAAAGTAATTCTTGTTTTGTAAAAGCTAACTGATAGCCCTTCAACTTGAAGTTTTCAACCAAATTCTTCTCATCCTTACGTCTTGAGCCCTTAGTGGATTGCGGATAAAAATAGGCAGAGCCACCGCCTAGGATGACTTCCGCACCGCTAGATAAGAGCTGATCAGCAATATATTGTTTATCTGCTCTACGCCTAGTATGAGATACCATGGCGCCCGGGGTTGCATCCTCCAACTCTGCATCAGAAACAATGCCTACCGCCATCTTGGTATTGCGCTTGATCAGCTCCGCAATGGTTTCCACTTTGGGATGCGAGAGATTATCGCTAGCTCGGGATACATAAACGCCCATGGCATTCACCGCTGTCTTATGCCCTGTTGTGTATGCGCTCATAGAGTTCGCAGAGTCAGTAATTAGTGAATCAGACCCTGAAGTACCTATCATGGCTGTACTGGGCATATCGTCAAATGCCAATCTGCCTTGATATTTGCCCTCTTGAATTCCCTTCGAGAGAACTCTTGCGGTTGTCCGGTTAGCAATCGTCATACCATCACCAATAAATAGAATCACATTTTTTACGCGGCGAGGACCAGTTGCATATACATCCCAATTTACTTGCAAACGCTCCTGGGGTGCTCGAGCCACGATTTGATATTTACCAGCCTTTGGTAATTGAACATCTCGATACAGGATGGAGCTACCTTTGACATTTTCATTAGAAATAAACTCGGGTTGGGCGCTAATAATTTTATTTATTGGTGCGCCATTGAGTTCGATCTCAGCATCCCCAAGATTAATGACGGTATTAAATTCAATCTTGATATCAAACTTAGATCCAGCCAAGATGGTAGCTTGGTCGATTGGATAGATAGCTGCTGCCTGAAGAAATCCTGTAATTGATCCAAAAAAAATGAAGGAGGCAATCCTGATAAGACGGGGAGTTTTCATAGAGTTGAAATGGTGAATAAGCTTAGGGAAGCTACAATATCCACCAATAAAGTGACACTCTCATGACTACGCCCTGATAGGCCTTAAAGGGCTGCTTTTTTCTTAGCCGCTTTCAATCTACCCGATTTGACCGCCTTACGAAATAAATCGAAGTCTTGCTCATTCTGCTTTGCATAGGATCTTGCAAAGGAATACATTGCCTCGCCAAATTCTTTTAATTCACCACAATAACCGGTAAGTTCAGCCGCATCTCCAGAGCGAGCGTGACCCAGGGCAAGAGCCCAGCCGAACAATTTTGAATAGTCGGCAAAGTTCTTTAGAGAGATGCCACCCGGACCGATCGGAATACCTCCCTTCATATCGCGTAGTTGGCGGAGATAAAATCCTTCACTTTTATCAACATCAAACTGCATGGAGCCGAAACTCAAAAAGATATCAGGAGCACCCTGTAGCAGTCTCTGACCAGCCACCACACGCCGCCCCATATCTCGATAAATAGACTCGCCTAAATAAGGACTTAAGACAGATTTTTGAGCTTCCTTGTATTGCAAGAACAAGGGATCATTTACGCTATCGCCTTCAAAATAAAGAACCATACAATTGGTGCCCACACTTCCTACGCCAACTACCTTTCGAGCAAAATCCTTTAGGACATACCGTTCAAAAAGAATCTTGCGATCAGCCAGTAAAGTACTAGAGTAATTTAACAAGGCCCTATTAATCAGGGAGCTTAGAGGCTGTCCGTAAACACTCCCTTTGAAATGCTCAATTAAAGGAGGCTTGTTGATGATCTTTCTATCTTTGCCAACAAGCGTAGTCAGTTTTTGCAGTACTTGTATATTGCCCTGCCCTTTAGTCTGCTTTAAATAAACATCAATTTGCTTTTGATGTTCTTTAGAAAAATGCTTACGTATATCTGAACCACTAATAAAGTCTTGAGCTAAATCCAAATAAGGCATATGCGCATATTGAGCCATCCGCTTTTGATATTCAGCGCAAATACGTAATACTATTTTTTTACTTAATACTTTATCGCCACCATTACTTTCACAGGCAATAACTGCACTTGCAACAAGACGCTTGAGATCCCATTCCCAACTACCGGGCAAAGTTTCGTCAAAGTCATTAATACCAAATACCAGTCGATGTTCGGCAGTTCCAAATAAGCCGAAATTAGATACGTGCATGTCTCCGCATAGCTGAACCGTGATATTGGTAGATGGTTGGTTAGCTAAGTCTTGAGCCATGATGGCGGCTCCCCCTCGATAAAATGCAAAGGGCGACTGCAGCATGCGCTCATAACGAATCGGGATCAGCGACTCAATTCGAGTCTTAGCTTGATTCTCCAGAATAGTGATTGGGTCAATTCGGTGTTCTGGTGGGGTATAGATGCCCTGCTGAGCAATGCCGACCTTTTTTCGCAAGGCTTTACCATCTGCCATGCGCTTTTTGATGCTGGGCCTAGGATTACTAAAAGACTCTACCGACCTTAGAACAGCAAATTTTGGCTTTTTCTCTATAGACATCAACTTCCTCAAAAGGGTTACATTCAATCTTAACCCTTAATTCGATGCTATTGCCTATCTAAACTTTAGGCGATGATGAATGGACTGTAGTTCATCCTTAATTTGCACATGATCTAATTTATCTATGGGTAAATCCATGAGTAGTTCAATGCGATTTCGCAGCCCCATTTCAACCTGCCTGAATGCATCTAGCATGGCTGCATCCCCTGAATCTACAGCGACAGGATCGGCAAACCCCCAATGGGCGCTCACAGCATGGCCGGGCCAGTAAGGGCACTCCTCCCCAGCAGCAGAGTCACAGACGGTAATAATGAAGTCCATACGTACAGCCCCATCTACTCCAAACCCATCCCAGCTTTTACTGTTCAGCAGCTCTAGTGGGTAATCTAATTGTCTGGCAATACGCAATGCGATTGGATGCACATACTTTGATGGCCTAGATCCAGCTGAATACCCTCTAAATCGTCCATGGCTTAGAGTGGTTGCCAATACTTCACCAAGAATGGATCTTGCGGAATTGCCAGTGCATAAAAATAAAATATTGTACTGATTACTCATTAATATTTATGCACTTCAATTGGATTAAATAATTTCGTCAAGACGAAGAGAAAATCTCCCATCCATCAAAAATTGATTTTGATGAGAATCTAATAGTTGATTATGAGAAATGATTTCTTTCTCAATTTTTTCAATTGTGGATTTTCCATCGACACCAATTCTGAGCGCCAAAGGAAGATACTTAACAAGATTCTCAGTCATTTGAAATGCATTCTTATGTATAAAGTTAAGATCAATATTAGGCGTAATTTATGGCAGTTTTATTAGGTGGATTCAACTACGAAGTGCAACTTTGAACAACTAGTTAAGGAGGCTAAGGATGTTTTAGTATCCAAAGCTTCTAGACCTGCAAGTCAAAGTAGCCATGACCTATCAACACCTTAGCCAAACTG